>NZ_JBEFST010000009.1:0-217858 GCF_053483675.1 Mycolicibacterium sp. XJ1819
TGAGGGGGACTCCAGGCCCGAAGCCCTGCGCTGTCTCAAACGCCGTCTGGCCCGCGTCGTCTTCAACCACCTCCTCACCGACCTCAACAACCGCCAAAAGCCTCGCCAACTGGCGGCGGCTTGACATAGGAGAAACGCGTGTTGAGCGCCATCGCGATCGTCCCGTCGGCCCCGGTCATGGTCGACGAGTTGGCCCCCGGAACCGACTCCGAGCTCGCCGATCTGCGTGCTGCGGTAACGGAGGCCGCCGCGTCGCTGCCCGCGCGGTGGGTCGTGGTGGGCACGGGGCGCGCCGACGATGTCGTCCACCCGCGGCGGTCGGGCACCTTCGCCGGCTACGGCGTCGACGTGCCGGTGGCGCTGTCGCCCGACGCCCCGACCGGCGCGCCCGCACCGCTGCCGCTGTGTGCGCTGATCGCCGGCTGGCTGCGCGGCCGCGTCAACCCCCGGGCGCACGCCGAGGTGCGGGTGTACGCCGACGGTCACGGCGCCGAAGAGGCGGTGGGGCGGGGCAGGCGGCTGCGCGCGGACCTCGACGCGGTGGCCGACCCGGTCGGCGTGCTCGTCGTCGCCGACGGCGCACACACCCTCAGTCAGTCCGCCCCCGGCGGATACCAGCCGCACGACCTCCCGGTGCAGGAGGCCCTCGACGACGCGCTGGCCCGCGGCGATGCCGCCACGCTGACGCGCCAGCCCGACGCCGTCCTGGGCCGGGTCGCCTACCAGGTGCTGGCCGGGCTGGTGGACCCCGCGCCGTCATCGGCCGGCGAGTTGTACCGCGGCGCGCCCTACGGGGTCGGTTACTTCGTCGGGGTCTGGCAGCCGTGACGCGGCCCATCGCGATCATCGGCCCGACCGGAACGGGCAAGTCGGCGTTGGCCCTGCAGGTCGCCGAACGGTTGAGCGCCGGCGCGGAGATCGTCAATGCCGACGCGATGCAGCTCTACCGGGGCATGGACATCGGCACCGCGAAGCTGACCGAGGCCGAGCGCAGCGGCGTCCCGCACCATCAGCTCGACGTCCTGGAGGTCACCGAGACCGCCAGCGTGGCGCGCTACCAGCAGGCCGCAAGCGCCGACATCGAGGCCGTCGCGGGCCGCGGCGCCGTGCCGATCATCGTCGGCGGGTCGATGATGTACGTCCAGTCGCTGCTGGACGGGTGGACCTTCCCCGCGACGGATCCGGCGGTGCGGGCCAGATACGAACAGCGCCTCGCCGAGGTCGGCGCGCACGAACTGCACGCCGAACTGGCCCGGGTCGACGCCGCGGCCGCGTCGTCGATCCTGCCGACCGACGGGCGCCGGATCGTGCGCGCACTGGAGGTCGTCGAACTGACCGGCCGGCCCTATGCGGCGTCGTTCCCGGCCATCGGCACACCCCGGTGGGGCACCGTCATCATCGGACTGGATTGGGACACAGTGCTTCTGGATGCACGGCTGGCCGAGCGCACCGACAAGATGTTCGCCGACGGACTGGTGGGTGAGGTGCGCACGCTGCTTGGCCGGGGTCTGCGCGACGGGGTGACCGCCTCGCGGGCGCTGGGATACGCGCAAGTCGTCGCCGACCTCGACGCCGGCGGCGACGGTTCGGCAGCACGCGAGCCGACGTTCTACGGCACCCGCCGCTATGTGCGCAGGCAACGGTCGTGGTTTCGCCGTGATCACCGCATCACCTGGCTGGACGGGGCAGCGGGCGGCCTCGTCGACGACGTGCTACGGGCCTGGCGAGACGTATCCTGAGCTGGTGAAGTTCATCAAGGGCCACGGCACGCAGAACGACTTCGTGCTGTTGCCCGACCTCGACGGCGTGCTGACGCTGGCGCCCGCCGCGGTGGCCGCGCTCTGCGATCGTCGCCGAGGGCTGGGCGCCGACGGCGTGCTGCGGGTGACCACGGCGGCCGCCGCGCAGGCCGCGGGCGTGTTCGACCGACTCCCCGAGGGGGTCTCGGGCGACGACTGGTACATGGACTACCGCAACGCCGACGGTTCGCTCGCGCAGATGTGCGGCAACGGCGTGCGGGTGTTCGCCCACTACCTGCGCACGAGCGGCCTGGAGGGGCGCGACGAGTTCGTGATCGGATCGCCGGCGGGGCCGCGACCGGTGGTGCTGCACTCCCACGACGCCACCACCGCCGACGTCACCGTCGAGATGGGTAAGGCCAACCAACTCGGCACCGGCGAGGCGAGGGTCGGGGGCAGGGCGTTCGCGGGCCTGGCGGTCGACGTCGGCAACCCCCACCTGGCGTGCGTGGACCCCGCCCTGACCGACGACGGCCTGGCCGCCCTCGACGTGGCCGCGCCGGTGTCCTTCGACCGCGCGCAGTTCCCCGAGGGCGTCAACGTCGAGGTGCTCACGGCGCCCACGAACGGAACCGTCTCGATGCGGGTGCACGAGCGCGGAGTCGGTGAGACCCGCTCGTGCGGTACGGGAACCGTCGCCGCGGCGGTCGCGGCGTTGGCGCACTCCGGCGCCACCACGGGCACGATGCAGGTGCGCGTGCCCGGCGGCGAAGTGTCTGTCACGGTCACCGACGCCAGCAGCTACCTGCGTGGCCCGTCGGTCCTGGTGGCCCACGGCGAGGTGTCGGAGGAATGGTGGAGCGCTGCGCAACGTTAAACGGGGTGCATGAACAGTGATCTCCGTGCGAATCTGTATTCGCCTATGACATCTTCCGATTTCCCAGTCAACGACACACCCAGCGTGGGCGAGCTCGCGCTGGAGGACCGCTCGGCGCTGCGCCGGGTGGCCGGGCTGTCCACCGAACTGGCCGACGTCTCCGAGGTCGAGTACCGCCAGTTGCGCTTGGAGCGCGTCGTGCTGGTCGGGGTGTGGACCGAAGGCAGCGCGGCCGACGCCGAGGCCAGCCTCGCCGAACTGGCCGCACTGGCCGAAACCGCGGGCTCAGAGGTGCTCGAGGGCCTCATCCAGCGCCGCGACAAACCGGACGCCTCGACCTACATCGGCTCCGGTAAGGCCGCCGAACTGCGCGACATCGTGGTCGCCACCGGCGCCGACACCGTGATCTGCGACGGTGAGCTCAGCCCGGCCCAGCTGACCGCGCTGGAGCGGGCCGTCAAGGTCAAGGTCATCGACCGCACCGCGCTGATCCTCGACATCTTCGCCCAACACGCCACCAGTCGAGAGGGCAAGGCGCAGGTCAGTCTGGCGCAGATGGAGTACATGCTGCCCAGGCTGCGCGGCTGGGGTGAGTCGATGTCCCGGCAGGCCGGCGGTCGCGCCGGCGGCAGCGGAGGCGGGGTGGGCCTGCGCGGGCCCGGTGAGACCAAGATCGAAACCGACCGCCGTCGTATTCGGGAGCGAATGGCCAAGCTGCGCCGCGATATCCGCGCGATGAAACGCGTCCGCGACACCCAGCGCAGCCGACGGCTGGGCAGTGACGTGCCGTCGATCGCGATCGTCGGCTACACCAACGCGGGCAAGTCGAGCCTGCTCAACGCGCTGACCGGGGCCGGGGTGCTGGTGGAGAACGCGCTGTTCGCCACGCTGGAACCGACAACGCGCCGAGGTGAATTCGCCGACGGCAGGCCGTTCGTGCTCACCGACACCGTCGGGTTCGTGCGTCATCTGCCGACGCAGTTGGTCGAGGCGTTCCGGTCCACGCTGGAGGAAGTGGTCGACGCCGACCTGCTGGTGCATGTGGTGGACGGCGCCGACGCCAGCCCGCTGGCCCAGATCAATGCGGTGCGCCAGGTGATCAACGAGGTGATCGCCGAGCGTGACTGCAAACCCGCCCCGGAACTGTTGGTGGTCAACAAGATCGACGCGGCCGGGGATCTGGCGCTGGCCCAGTTGCGCCGCAGCCTGCCCGAGGCCGTCTTCGTGTCGGCACACACCGGGGAGGGGCTCGACCGGCTGCAGCAACGGATGGCCGAGTTGATCGCCCCGACCGACACGATCGTCGATGTGACGATCCCGTATGACCGCGGCGATCTGGTCAACCGGGTGCACGCCGACGGCCGAGTGGACGCCACCGAGCACACCGCCGACGGCACCAGAATCAAGGCGCGCGTACCGATCCCGCTGGCGGCCAGCCTGCGCGACTACGCCACCTTCTGACCCAAAGCTGAAGGGACGCAGGGAACCTTTTGGGTTTCCCTGCGTCCCTTTGGCTTTGAATTATCGAGCCGCTACTGCTCTTTTTCCTGGCGCTTCTCGGCGGCCTTGGCCGCAGCGCGGGCGCTGTCGGCCTCGGTCTCCTTGCGCGCGGCGTCACGCTGCGCGTCGGCCTTGTCCTGCTGGGCCTGGCCCTCGCGGTACAGGTCGTCGCGGCCGGTGACCGCTCCGACGACCTCTTTGGCCTTGCCCTTGACGCCCTCGACGACGCCCTTGACGGCTTCTTCGGGGCCACTGTTGTTGTTCGACGACATGCGGGTTCCTCCCTGTCGGGTCGATGATGACCTGGGATTTCCCCGCCCAGGGTGGTCGCTAAACCACGCGTGGGCGAGGTCACGTCGAGACGGCGTCGAACACCTCGTTCGTGGGACTGCCCAGCACGAGTTGGGCGAGTTGAGCTTTCAGCCGGTCGAGGCGGCGTTCCTGTTCGTCGCTGCGGTTGTCGGTGCGCGCCAGGTCGATGAATTCGGTGGTGACGTAGCCGTCGCGAAGCAGCACGGTGACGGTGCGCTCGCAGGCGGTCAGCTCGAAGACGAAATCCTCCAGCAGTCGGCCCCGGTCGGGGCGGGCCAGCGACCGGTCGACGTGGTAGCGCCCGTCGGTGACCGCGCGCGTCACGGCCTCGAATCCGTCGCGTGCGCCCGGCCCACGAAACGGGGTCCGTACCTCGACGTCGCGCCGGGGCACCGGCCCGTGGGGGCAGAGCAACAAAAATGCCCGGTGCATGGCCTTGAACGCGACGGCCACGCCGCCGGGCGAATGCGAGCCGTGATACCGCATCAGGTCCTCGATCGTGAACGTGATCGTCTGGCCGCGCTCCTGCACCCGCAGCGACTCGGAGTCCGTCACCGTTTCACCCCGTCACCAGCGATTGTGACCCGGACGGTCATCGCCGAATGATGACACGGCAGCCCCCTCACCGGCAGCCGGATGCGGCACGCGTGACGGGTGGTTCCCCCCGTTTTTTGCGCGTGCGGGTATTTTCACTGCAGGAAAGGGCGTGCTTGTCGCACCTACGAGTCGACGGGCACCGCACTTCCAAGGGATTCGCGAGGATCTCGTGCCGACCGCGGGAGGACGAATGAGCTGGACTCTGATCCGGCGCAGCACGGTGATCCATCGGACGGTCATCGCAGTGTTCGTGATGGTGGCCGCGATGCTTGTGGCACCGGCGGCCGCGGCGCAACCCGAGAACGACGCCAACGCCGCGATCAGCGCCGCCTGGGACGCCAGCGGCGGTGAGGGCGGGCCGCTGGGCCCCCGGACCGGTGACGTCTACCCGGCCGGTGAGGGCTTCGTGCAGGACTTCGCGGGCGGCAAGATCTTCTTCACCCCCGCGACCGGAGCACGCATCATGACCGGCGCGATCCTGGAGAAGTACGAGTCGCTGGGCGGGGCCGCCGAGGGTGACCTCGGGTTCCCGAAGATCGACGAGGGTCCCGGCCGAGCCCCGGACAGCCGCAACGTCACGTTCAGCGCCGGCGACAACCCGGTGATCTTCTGGACACCTGCCACGGGTGCGCGGGTGGTGCGCGGCCCGATCAACGCCGCATGGGACCGGCTCGGCGGTTCGTCGGGCGCGCTCGGGGTGCCCGCCGAGGACGAGGTGTACCGCGGCGACGTGCTCAGCCAGAAGTTCACCGGTGGCGAGCTGTCGTACAACCTCCGCGACAAGACGTTCACCACGGAGCCGCCCGATCTCGCAACTCAGTTGGGGGACCTCGAGGTGCCCGACGACCCCACCGCCGCCATCAACGCTGCGCGGCGGGCGGCCGGGGGACCGCTGGGCCCGCTGGGCGCCTCGGAAGGGCCGCCCTATCCGATCGGCCGCGACGGGCTCGGGCAGAACTTCGCCAACGGCAAGATCTTCTACAGCCCACAGACCGGCGCCCATGTGCTGACCGGTCAGGTGCTGGTCAAGTACGACGAGCTCGGCGGGCCCGAGGGCGATCTGGGCTTCCCGGTCACCGACGAGGTCGACGGCGGGTTGGCCACCGACAGCAAGATGGCCAGTTTCGCGGCCGAGGACAAGCCGGTCATCTTCTGGACGCCCGACCACGGCGCGGTGCTGCTGCGCGGCCCGATGAGCGCCGCCTGGGACAAGCTCGGCGGTGCGCAGGGCACGCTCGGGGCGCCGATCGCCGACCAGACCGAAGACGGCGACGTCATCACCCAGCGGTTCAGCGGTGGTGTGGTGTCGTGGAACCGGGCCGAGAACACCTTCAGCACCGAACCGGCCGAACTCGCATCCGAACTGTCCGGCCTGCAGCTGCCCGGACAGCAGGCGCCCGACGTGACCACAGGTGACGAGCGGGCGTCTGACTCCGACGGCGGCAAGTGGTTCGAATGGAGTTGGTGGTGGCTGCTGGCGATCGTGCCGGTGCTGGTGCTCGTCGGGCTGGTCGGGTTCGCCACGCTGCGCAACCGCCGCCGCGGCGGTCGCGACGACGACTTCGACTTCGGCGATTCCGGATACGAACCGTCGCCGGACTACGACTCGGACTACGACCCCGAATACGACGGCGCGGAAAGCCCGGAACCGTCGTCCTCCGACGACTATTCCGCGGCGATGTTCGGCGACCGCTACGCGCGTGAGGGGTTGGGCGCGTTGTCCCCGCCGCCTCGGCACGCCGGCGGCGCCGCCGAGGATCTGTGGGGGGCGCGCCCGGGCGCCGGGCCCGACATCCCCGGGAGACCCGACGAGGACGACGAATACGACCGCTTCGACGGATACGACGACCAGGACTCGGACGAGGACGAACTGCACGACCTCGACGACGTCGAGGAGGCCGCGCCGCCACCGGAGGCCGACGACGAAGACCCCGACGCCGTCGACACCGCGCCGACTCGCATACCGACCGGCATCCAACGCGATCCGCTGGTCGACAGCGGCCGCCATGCCCGCATCGAGGTGGACGAACCGGAACCGCGCACCGCGTTCCTGCTGGCCACCGACGGCCTGGAGGACCCGCCGGACGGATATCCGGTGAAAGCCAGCACGAAATCGGGTCAGTACTGGGCGCCGGGCAGCCCCGGGTACGACGATGTGCGGGCCGAAATCTGGTTTGCCAGTGAAGAATTGGCCCGTGCCAACGGGTTCCTCGGCGCGGAGTAGCCGCTAGATCTTGCGGATCACCGTGACGACCTTGCCGAGCACGGCCGCCTCGTTGCCGGGGATCGGGTCGAAGGCGGGGTTGTGCGGCATCAGCCACACCTGACCACGGGTGCGCTTGAACGTCTTCACGGTCGCCTCACCGTCGATCATCGCCGCGACGATGTCACCGTTGTCGGCCACGTTCTGCTGGCGCACCACGACCCAGTCGCCGTCGCAGATCGCCGCGTCGACCATCGAGTCGCCCACGACCTTGAGCAGGAACAGGGAGCCCTCGCCGACGAGTTCGCGGGGTAGCGGGAACACGTCTTCGACGGCCTCTTCGGCCAGGATGGGTCCGCCGGCGGCGATCCGGCCCAACACCGGCACGAACGTCGGTTCGGGCAGCGCGTCGGAACCGGCGACATCGGTACCCGCGAACGGCGTCGCCAGTTCGTCGGAACCACGCACGTCGACCGCGCGCGGCCGGTTGGGGTCGCGCCGCAGGTAGCCCTTGCGCTCCAGGGTCCGCAGTTGGTGAGCTACCGACGAGGTGGAGGTCAGCCCGACCGCATCGCCGATCTCCCTGATACTCGGGGGATAGCCGCGGGTGGTCACCGAGGCGCGGATGACGTCGAGGATGGTGCGCTGCCGCTCGGTGAGGCCCGTGTCGCGACCTCGGTGAGCGCCTGAAGCGACAGAATTATCGGTGCCGATGTCAGAGCCGCCCGGAGTGTCGGTGCTGGAGTCCATGACGCCGAATGTAACGCGCAGCAGACCATTAATCAAACATTTGTTCGAGGTGTGTCGGCCGATTTCGGCGGCGGGCCGTGCGGCCGCGAAATCTGTCGGTGGGGTGCCCTAGGGTTTGGCAACAGTTCGATCACGTGTTCTATCAATCGAACGCATGATCGACTAGATTCGAACACAGAAGCGAACACCGCCAAGCGGAAGGGCAGACGATGACGATCCTCGACACCCAGCAAGACATCCGGGAATCTCGGGAAACACGCGTGGTCAGGCCGGGAATCCGGCCGGCCGCCCGGCCCGCCGGTGCGCGCCGCAGGCCGCCGTCGCGGCGCCCGGGGGGTGCGACGGTGCGATACCGCGGTACCGGCGTGTTGATGTCCCGCGCGTCGCACCGACGGCGACCCATCACCCCGGCCAGCACCGTCGTGCTGGCACTGGTCGCCGCGGGTATCACCGTGTGGCTGGGGCTGGTGGCGCAGTTCGGCGGGGTGCTCGGCGAGGCCGCGGAGTCGGCCGCCGTACCCGATCAACTGGCGGTGGTCCAGGTGCAGTCCGGTGAGACCCTGCAGCACGTGGCGAAGCGGGTGGCCCCGGATGCGCCGGTGTACGAGGTCGTCGACCGGATCCGCGAACTCAACCGCCTCGAGTCCGTCGCCGTGGACGCCGGCCAGACGCTGATCGCACCGATCGGCTGACCGCACGTTGCGAGGCGGTGAAAACCATGACCGCTCAAGGCCGTTCAGGATGGATCGGGTCGGCGTCTGTCCGAAACGGGCCAATCGGCCCCATTCCGGGCCGAAGTAATGGCGCCCGAGTACGCTCGAAATCGTCCGAAGTGGTCGTTTGTTGGCGCGGTGAAGGAGCGGTGATGCACTGTCCGTTCTGCCGTCACCCCGACTCGCGGGTGGTCGATTCCCGCGAAACCGACGAAGGGCAGGCGATTCGCCGGCGCCGGTCGTGCCCGGAGTGCGGCAGGCGCTTCACCACGGTGGAGGCCGCGGTGCTCGCGGTGGTCAAGCGAAGCGGTGTGACCGAACCGTTCAGCCGGGAAAAGGTCATCAAGGGCGTGCGCCGGGCGTGTCAGGGCAGGCAGGTCGACGACGACGCGCTGAACCTACTGGCACAACAGGTGGAAGACGCCGTGCGGGCCACCGGATCACCGGAGGTGCCCAGTCACGAGGTGGGCCTGGCGATCCTGGGCCCGCTGCGGGAACTAGACGAGGTCGCCTACCTGCGGTTCGCCTCGGTCTACCGCGGGTTCACCTCCGCAGAGGACTTCGAGCGGGAGATCGAGGCGCTGCGCGCGCACCGCAAGGCGCCGCAACCGGCCGGCGGCTGAGGCGGCGCATCGACGGGGCTGCTCTAGTCGATCTGCTTTGTGCCGTCGTCGACGACGCGGCCGGCGATGCGGACCCAGCCTTCGGCGCTCCATTCGGTGTAGATCACCGATCCCTTGCCCTGCACGATGGTCAGATCGCGGCTGAGGTAGTCGGTCATGCGGGCCGCGGCCGAACCTGTCGCCTCGTCCTCGGGCACGCCTAGGTCGGTCGCGAACATGCGCGACCGGATCACCCCCTGCTCCCGATCTGTCCACGTCCACAAGTAGTGGTTGACGTCGTCGGGGTAGTCGGCGGGATCGGCGGCCGACAGTTCATCGGTCGAGTTCACTTCCTCGATGGCGAACTCCGGTGACCATTCGGCGCGTGCGCTGACCGACGTCACATCGTCGGTGTAGGTGATCTGGACGAGGCCGGCCGGAACCCGCAGCGTGTGAACGGGCCTGTCCCTGCGGCGCAGCCACCACGCCGCCCCCACGGTGGGATGGCCGGCGAACGGCAACTCCACGGCCGGTGTGTAGATGCGCGCATGCGCGGTATTGGTGCCGGGCTCGGGCACCGTGACGAATACCGTTTCGCTGAAACCCAATTCGGTGGCTATCCGCTGACGGTCGGCGGGTGCGACGGTGTCGGCGTCTACCACGCCGAGTGGATTGCCGTAGTTGCCGTCGGGGTCGGTGAACACCCGCAGCACGGTCACGTCGATTGCCATGTCGCCGATGCTACGTCGTGCCGGATGGGTGGGATGAATGATCAGGTGGCGCTGCGGACGTCGGTGCCCAAGGCGTCGAGGACCGCCATCCGGGTGTCGCGCCGCCCGCCGACGGGTCTGTCGGTGACGCCACTGCGCAGCAGTTCGCGCAGGTACTCGGGGTCGTGCGTGGCCGCCTCGGTGGTGTCGATGAAGTTCTCGACGACCTCGACGAAGCGACCGGGATTGTCGTGGAAGGGAAAGTGGCCCGAGCCCTCGAAGATCTCGAGCCGAGAGCCGGGCATCGCGGCGTGCGCCATTTCGGCGTGGCTGACCGGAATCACCGAGTCGCCGGCGCCCCAGATCAACTGCACGGGCACCGATTGCGTCAGATAACAGCGGTCGAGCATGGTCACCACCTGCCCGCGCCAGTCGACCACCGCGCGCAGCGTGCGCGCGAACGCCGAGGACGCCGTCGGCTCCGGCAGATCGGCGAGGATGCGCAGCGCGTTGGGCAGGTCCCGGCCTACGTCGGTGGACCCCAGCAGTGTGCCCGCCACTCGCCCGGCCACCTGTAGCGTCGGCAACACCATCGGCAGCCGCAGCAGCGCCAACGCCTCACTGCCCAGCGGCAGCGAGGCGATGCGCAGTGCGATGTTGACGTCCTTGGTCACCCCGCCGGCGCCGACGAGGATCAGCCGCTCGACGAGCTGCGGGAACTGGTAGGCGAACTGCATCGCCACCCCGCCGCCGAGTGAGTGGCCGATCACGGTGACCCGGTCGATGTCGAGCACGCTCAGCAGATCGCGCATCCCGTTGGCGTAGGCGGCCACCGAGTAGTCGGCGCGCGGCTTGTCGGATCTGCCGTGGCCGAGCAGGTCGGGGGCGATCACGGTGAAGCGCCGTGCCAGCGACGCATGCACCGGACTCCACGTGGTGGAGTTGTCGCCGATGCCGTGGATCAGCAGCAGCGCCGGCCCCGAACCCGCCACTCGAAACGCGCGGCGGTAGCCGTGGATGGTGCGAAACTCCAGCGACGGGGTCGGTTCCCGATCCGGAGGCGGGTCGGATTCAGGCGCGGCCATGCCGACAACTCTGCGATAACTTAGGTTGCCTCGCAAACCGGGCTACCCGGAGTCGTCGTCCCTGCGCTTCTCGGACTGTTGGCGCAGGAAGCGTTCGAATTCGGCACCGAGTTCGTCACCGCTGGGCAGATCCTCGTCGCGCACCAGCAGCGACCGGTTCTCCTGAGCGGCGACGAACGCGTCGTACTGACGTTCCAGCGCGGCGACCACCTGGGCCACCTCGGTGCTTCCCTCGACCTGCTCGTTGATCTTGTCCAGCACCTCGGCGCCGGCCCGGTCCAGGGCGTCGAGCGGAATCTCCAGCGAGGCGCTCTTGGTGACTTCGGCCAGCAGCGCCTCGGCCGCGGCCGGGTAATCGGTCTGCGCCAGGTAGTGCGGGACGTGCACGGTGTACCCGACCACCTCGTGCCCGTGCTGGGCCATCCGGAACTCCAGCAGGTTGGACACGCTGGCCGGAACCTGCACCTCGCCGACCCACGGCGTGTGATCGGCAATCAGGTCCTTGTCGTTGGAATGCGCGGTCATCGTGATGGGCCGGGTGTGCGGGACGGCCATCGGGATGGTGCCCAGGCCGATGACGCCGCGCACGCCGAGCCGTTCGGCCAGCAGGCGCACGGCGGTGATGAACCGCTCCCAACGCAGGTCTGGCTCCAGGCCGGCGAGCAACAGGAACGGCGTGCCCACGCTGTCGCGCAGCGCATACAGGTTGAGCTCGGGCTCTTCGTAGTTTGTGAAGTGGTCGGTCTTGAACGTCATCAGCGGACGCCGGGACCGGTAGTCGAGCAGTTCGTCGATGGCAAAGGACGCCACCAACTCGGTGTCCAGCGTGTTCTTCAGGTGCTGGGCGGCCAAGCGGATGGCGTGCCCGGCGTCGGAAAATCCTTCGAGGG
Source organism: Mycolicibacterium sp. XJ1819 (assembly GCF_053483675.1). Lineage (NCBI taxonomy): Bacteria > Bacillati > Actinomycetota > Actinomycetes > Mycobacteriales > Mycobacteriaceae > Mycobacterium > Mycolicibacterium sp. XJ1819. The sequence continues at coordinate 11,979 of NZ_JBEFST010000009.1, forward strand.
CGTGGATCAGGACCGGACCGCGGCCGTCGCCTGAAGACAGCTGGGGGGCCGGGAACTCGAGCTCGTAGATGCCGGTTTGCTCGGGCTGGTACTTCTGCTCGGGATTGTCGGGCTGATCAGCCATCTGTCTCACCTCCTCCGCGGTGCCAAGAGAACAAAAACTCCATACGAATACAACCAGTGTCGCCCACGAAGCGTTCCCGTTCGCCGGCACCCGCCGATCGGCCCCCGATTCCTGGCCGCGCCGGCTCAAAAACCACGGAATCGGTTCAGCGCGCGCAACTTGTTCATCACGTCGAGCGCGGCGGTCTTGTAGGCCTCCGAGAACGTCGGATAGTTGAACACCGCGTCGACGAGGTACTCGATGGTGCCGCCGCAGCCCATCACCGCCTGGCCGACGTGCACCAGCTCGGTGGCGGTGGTGCCGAAGATGTGCACGCCCAACAGCTTCAGGTCGTCGGTGGACACCAGAAGTTTGAGCATTCCGTAGGAGTCGCCGGCGATCTGGCCCCTGGCCAGTTCCCGGTACCGCGAGACCCCCACCTCGTAGGGGATAGCGTTTCGGGTCAGCTCCACCTCGGTGGCCCCGACGTAGGACACCTCGGGGATGGAGTAGATGCCGATCGGTTGAAGGTCGGTCATGCCCTTGGCCGGTTCGCCGAACGCGTGGTAGGCGGCCAGCCTGCCCTGGTCCATCGACGTGGCGGCCAGCGCGGGAAAGCCGATGACGTCGCCGACCGCGTAGATGTGGTCGACCTTGGTGCAGAAATTGCTGTCGACGGCGATGCGTCCGCGCGGATCGGTCTGCAGTCCGGCGTTGGCCAGGTCGAGACGGTCGGTCTGGCCCTGTCGGCCCGCCGAGTACATCACCGTCTCGGCGGGGATCTGCTTACCGCTGGCCAGCGTGGTGACGGTGCCCGCCGAACCGACGTCGACCGCGGTCACCTCTTCGCCGAACCGGAACGTCACCGCCAGGTCGCGCAGGTGGAACTTCAGTGCCTCCACGATCTCGGGGTCACAGAAGTCCAGCATGCTGTCGCGCTTCTCCACGACCGTGACCTTGGTGCCGAGCGCGGCGAACATGGAGGCGTACTCGATGCCGATCACGCCCGCGCCGACGACCACCATCGACGCGGGAAGCGACTTCAGGTCGAGAATGCCGTCGGAGTCCAGCACCCGTTCCTCGTCGAACTCGACGCCCGGCGGCCGGGCGGGTTTGGTGCCGGTCGCGATCACGATGAACTCGCCGCTGACCGTGGTGCGTTCACCCCGGGTCGGCTCCTCGACGAGCACGGTGTGCGGGTCGACGAATCTGCCGTGCCCCTGGATCAGGTCGATGCGGTTGCGCATCAACTGCGAGCGCACGACGTCCTGCTCCTTGCCGATCACATGGGCGGTGCGCGACAGCAGGTCGGCGTTGGTGATCTTCTCCTTGACCCGGTAGCTGTCCCCGTACAGTTCGCGCTGGTTCAAACCGGTCAGGTAGACCACCGCCTCGCGCAGCGTCTTGGACGGAATGGTCCCGGTGTTCACGCACACCCCGCCGAGCATCCGGCCACGCTCGACCACCGCCACCGACTTGCCCAGCTTTGCCGCGGCGATCGCGGCCTTCTGCCCGCCCGGACCGGAACCCAGGACGACGAGGTCGTACTCCACCATGGCACCCATCGCATCCATAGCAACAAGGTCTACGCCGGTTGCCCGGTTTCCGCATGCCGACCGGCCCGAATACCGCCCGAATTGTTCGGCGGGCGACCTCGACGCCGGGGTGCGCGCGCCTGACGGCCGGCGCGGGCACCCGGTGAGACGATGACGGCGATGCTCAGCATGCGGTCGTGGCGCCGGTGGACCGGTGTGCTGCTGACGGCGACGGCGGTGACGGCCGGATGCGACCGGGTGGTCACCGGATCGCCGGGCGCCCAGGACGACGACGGGCCGCCGGCCGCCGAACTGCTCCTCGCGCCGGACCGGTTCCCGGGTCCCTACCGAGCCGCGGTCCTCGACGGTGTCGCCGCGCAGCGCGCCCTGCAGGTCATCGACGGCGTCCCCGCGGGAGCGGCGGTGTCGCCACCCGGCTGCGCGCCGACCACGCCCGCGGCGGCGGACGTCGCGGTGGCCGAGGGCATCCACCCCGAAACGGCGAGCCGTCTTGTCGTCGCGGTGATCCGTCCCGCCCCGCAGTTGAGCACCAGGGCGGCGCAACTGCGCGACTGCGCCTCGTTCACCACCGGCCTGGGCGATGCCGCCACCTCGGTGACGGTCACCATGCTCCCGGCGCCGCCGATCGACGCCGACGAGAGCGTCGCGGTCGACCAGAGCGCCCGCACGCCCGCGGCGCAACCGATGTGGCGGTCGCTGACGCTGGTCGCGCAGATCGGGGCCGTCCGGGTCAGCACGACGTGGCGACATGACGGCGCATCGGGCGCACCCGACACCTCGTCGCTGGACACGCTGTTCCGCGAGGCCGTGTCTACAGCGCGCCGCCACGGCTAGCTTCTCGCGGCTATCCCCAACGGCGAATTCATCCCCAGACAGTGCCTGCACCACGGCTGTCGCGGGCCAGGCGTCCGCGCGGCGGGGGACCGTCTTCGCATGACGACATCGCAAACACCAGATTTCCACCTCAACCGCCCGGGCGTGCTGATCGCGGCCCTGCCCGCCGTTCTCGGTTTCGTGCCGGAGAAATCGCTCGTGGTCGTGACGGTCGAACGCGGCCAGATGGGTTGCGTCATGCGCATCGACCTGTCCGAGGACCTCGCCGACGCGGTCGAGCACCTCGCCGAGGTGGCCTCCACCGCCGGACCCGACGCCGCGATCGCCGTGGTCGTCGACGACGCGGGGGCGGCCTGCCGGATGTGCAACGACGAGTACCGCGAACTGGCGGCCACGTTGGCGGCGGCGCTGGGTCGGCACGGAATCGAACTGCTGGCCACCCATGTGGTCGACCGGGTGGCCGCCGGCGGGCGCTGGCACTGCGCCGACGGGTGCGGATGCTCCGGCACCGTCGACGACCCGAACTCCTCACCGCTTGCCGCGGCGGCGGTGCTCGACGGACGCAGGCTGTATGCCCGGCGCGCCGAACTGCAGGAGGTCATCGCCGTCACCGATCCGTCCCGCACCGCGGCGCTGGCCGCGGTGATCGGCGGCCGTACGATCGAGAAGGACCGGCCCGACACCGCGAAGCGACGCGACGTCGAGGCGGCGATCGTGGCGGCCGCGCAGTTGGCCGACGGCGTCGACCTGCCCGACGCCACGCTGGCGCAGCTGGCGCTGGCGCTGTCCGATCTGGTGGTGCGCGACACGCTCTACGCGTTGGCGGTGGGGGAGCGTGCCGAGCAGGCCGAGGCGTTGTGGGCCGAGCTGGCGCGAACGCTGCCCGAGCCGTGGCGCGTGGAAGCGCTTGGACTGCTCGCGTTTTCGGCCTATACGCGGGGCGACGGACCGCTCGCGGGAGTCTCGTTGGATGCGGCGCTCCGGTGCGACCCCGGCCATCGGATGGCCGCGATGCTCGACAGGGCGCTGCAGTCCGGGGTGCGGCCGGAGCAGGTTCGCGCCCTGGCGGCCACCGGATATCGGCTGGCCGACCAATTGGGCGTGCGGTTGCCCGCCAAACGCGGCTACGGCCGGCGGGCCGGGTAGCGCCTGGCCGTCAGACCTTCTCGACCTTGACGGCGTGCGCCATCTGGTGGGGCAGTTCGACCCGCTCGTGTCCGGGGATCAGGATCATCACGCCGCCGTTGTCGATGCCTTCGACCGTCACCCGCGCATTGGGCACGACGCCGGCGTCCTTGAGCCGCCCGATCAGTTCCACGTCGCCCTGGACGTGCTCGGTGAGCTGTCGCACGACGACGGCGACGGGCATACCCGCGGGCAACTCGGTCAGCCGCACCAGGTTGATCTCGTCGGCGCGTGACGCGCTACCGGACAGTCCGAGCTCGGACAGACCGGGAATGGGGTTGCCGAACGGGGAAGTGGTGGGGTTGTCGAGGACCTGCACCAGTCGGCGCTCGACATCCTCGCTCATCACGTGTTCCCACCGACAGGCCTCGGCGTGGACTTCCTCCCAGGGCAGCCCGATCACGTCGACGAGCAGTCGCTCGGCGAGCCGGTGCTTGCGCATCACCGCGACGGCCAGCGAGCGGCCCTTCTCGGTGAGCTCGAGGTGACGGTCGCCGGCGACGTGCAGCAGCCCGTCGCGTTCCATACGCGACACGGTCTGGCTGACGGTGGGTCCGCTTTGCTCGAGCCGTTCGGCAATCCGCGCGCGAAGCGGCACTACGCCCTCTTCCTCGAGGTCGTAGATCGTCCGCAAATACATCTCCGTCGTATCAACAAGATCGTTCATGGCACCCTCCGTCTCGCCAGAGTCTACCTGGTCAGCGGCTTGAGCAGCGGTTCATCGAAATGCCGACACAGCAGCGCCCGCCGCGGTCGTCCGCGGCGGGCGCTTTCTCCGCATGCGGCGGAGCACTGATTGAGGTCAGCTGGCGTAGGAACGCAGCCGGTCGGCGCGGTCCCCGTTGCGGAGCTTGGCCATCACCTCACGCTCGATCTGGCGCACCCGCTCCCGGGACAGCCCGAACAGCTTGCCGATCTGGTCCAGCGTGCGCGGCTGGCCGTCGTCGAGGCCGAACCGCAGCCGGATGACCTGCTGCTCGCGCTCGTCGAGGGTGGCCAGCACGTAGCGGATGTCGGTGTGCAGCAGCTCGGAGATCACCGCGTTCTCGGCCGACATCGCCTCGGCGTCCTCGATGAAGTCGCCCAGCGGGGCTTCCTCGTCGCTGCCGACGGGCATGTCCAGGCTGACCGGATCGCGGCTGTGCTCGAGCAGATCGTTGATCTTCTCCACGGGAATGCCGGACTCTTCGGCCAGCTCGTCGTCGCTGGGCTCACGGCCCAACTGCTGATGCAGCTCGCGCTTGATCCGGGCGAGCTTGTTGACCTGCTCGACCAGATGAACCGGCAGTCGGATCGTGCGGCTCTGGTCGGCCATGCCGCGGGTGATCGCCTGACGGATCCACCACGTCGCGTAGGTCGAGAACTTGAATCCCTTGGCGTAGTCGAACTTTTCCATCGCGCGGATCAGACCCAGGTTGCCCTCCTGGATCAGGTCCAGCAGCGGCATCCCGCGTCCGGTGTAGCGCTTGGCCAGCGAGACCACCAGTCGAAGGTTGGCCTCGAGAAGGTGACGACGAGCGGCCTCGCCGTCGCGCACCACCTCGGCGAGCTCGCGCTTACGCTTCTCGCCCAACCTCTTCCGCGTCTTGAGTTGATGGGCAGCGTAGAGCCCCGCCTCGATGCGCTTGGCAAGCTCGACCTCGTCGGCGGCATTGAGCAGGGCCGTTTTGCCAATGCCATTGAGGTACACGCGCACGAGGTCAGCGGCCGGGCTCTGAGCGTCCAAGTCGGTGTCGACGCGGCTGGTACGGCTAGTGGTGGCATTTGCCATGACGGCCTCCTGATCGGGTCGAACTGTCATGAGCTACAACGCCCACGTGCAGTCAGGAGTTCCCGGCGGCTGTCCGGTTCACACCTTTGATCAGCGGTTTTTCGGGGTCGACCTGAGAATGTGCTGAGAATCGGGCCGCAGCCGGCTCAGCTGGGAACATCGCCGGGCCGGTCCCCGGACTCGGGCTGTGCCGGCGGATCCGCCCACTGGTCGAATGCGGGACTCTCCAGTGAGGGCTGCTCGGCGGCCGGGCCCAGCGATGGGGCTGCCTGATAGCGCCGGGGCTCGTCGGCCTTGCGAGCCGGACGGTCGTTGGCGATGACCACGGCCATCCATGCCAGCGGGATGGAGACCACGACGATCGCCAACGAAAGCAGCCCGTTGTGCCAGATGCCGTACGCGATGGCGGCGAACACCAATGCCGGTATGCGGACCGACATGAGCAAAAGGTACTTACGTACTCGTTGGCGATGCTGTTCTTCGTAAGAGACGGCGGCCCGCGTGATGAGAACGGGCTTGCCTTCGTCGTCGAAACTCAGCTCGTGGCCGTGTTTCATAACCTCCACTGTCGCACACCCGAGGTCTGCTGTACGGACTGCGTCCGGGAAAGGCAAAATGGATACATGCGCACCCAGACCATCGAACGCACCGACACCGACGAACGCGTCGACGACGGCACCGACGACGACGCCCCCAAGCACTTCCACTACGTCAAGAAGAACAAGATCGCCGAGAGTGCCGTGATGGGCACACACGTCGTCGCGCTGTGCGGCGAGGTCTTCCCGGTGACGAAGTCGGCCAAGCCCGGCTCACCGGTGTGCCCGGACTGCAAGCGGATCTACGAGAGCCTCAAGAAGTAGCGCCGTCGGCCTCACGGTCCGGTTCGCCGCCGGACCCGTTGAGGCTCTCGGCCTTCTGCTCCAACCACCACCGCAACCGGCGCGCATGGGTCACCGGCGCCGGCCACTCCTCTTCGATCGCGGCGTTGAGTTCGGCGCCCAGCATGATCGCGAAGCCCAAGAAGAACGCGAACAACAGAAAGGCGATCGGCGTCGCCAGCGCGCCGTAGGTGTAGCCGGTCGAGGTGATCCACGTCAGGTAGAACCGCAGCCCCAGTGTGGTGATCAAGAAGACGATGGCGGCGAGCACCGAGCCGAGCAGCAGCCGGTGGGAGGGCAGCGGTTTGGGCAGCGACACCCGGTACAGCACGTTCATCGCCACCACCAGCGCGACGAACAGCACCGGGTAGTAGCCGTACCGCAACACGTCCTCCCAACTGTCCGGGAGGTATTCGGCGATCTTGCGGGGCCCGAGCGCGACCAGCGGCGCGGCGGCGATCGCGCCGACCAGCATCACCACGTACAGCCCCAGCGCGAAGAACCGCTGGCGCACCGGATGGCGCAGTGGGGTCTGGTCGTGGGCCTCCACGATCGAATCGACGAACGCCGAGATCGCCGAGGAGCCCGCCCACAGCGAGATCACGAAACCCAGCGAGACCACTTCACCGCGGGCGCCCCGGACGATGTCGCGGACCGTGGGCTCGATGATCTCCTCGACGACGTTGGACGAGAAGAAGCTGCCTGCGGTGTGGATCAGCTGGCTCTGGATCGTCGGCAGCGTCTCGGGCCCGAACAGGGGCGCGATGTAGGCGAGGCTGCCCAGCATCCCCAGCAGCAGCGGGGGAAGGGACAGCGCACACCAGAACGCCGCCTGGGCGGATTCGGAAAAGATCGAATCGTCCCAGCTTTTCGACAGCGTGCGCCGCACGACGTGGCGAATGTGGTGGCGCGACGGTGGCACCGGCAGCGGCCGGGACTGGTCAGTCATGACCAGCCCAGCATCGCCGACGAATGGTGTTCCTACCCAGCGGTGTCCTCGGGCCCGTTTCGGGTCTACGGCTCCAGCGGGCTGGACTCGAGCACGGCGGCCGCCTCGATCAGCTTCGCCTCGTGCTTGTTGGCGTGGTGCTGGCAGAAGAGCAGTTCGGCGCCGGAAGGAAGCTTCGCGCGTACGCGGGCAGCGGCACCACACCGGTCGCAGCGGTCAGCCCGGGTCAACTCGGGACTGGTGAGCGTTGCGTTCATGGCGACCTCCGTTTAGCTTCGCGTGCCTTCACTGTCTCAGACGTTTTGGCTTCCGGGCTTGTTCCCTGAGGTTCTATCGGTGTGTCGTGCCTCACGGTTACGCCGGACTTCGGACAAGGCAGGCTTCGAGTATGAGATCGTCGCCGGCCGTGCTCGTCCACCTGTGCAGCGCTGCCGAATGGCGCTCGGCGCGAGCGTGCGGCGAGCACCGTCCACCGTCGCTGAGCGCGCAGGGGTTCGTCCACCTGTCCACGCCCGAGCAGGTGCACCTGCCCGCCAACCGGCTCTACGCCGGTCGCACCGATCTGGTGCTGTTGCGCATCGACCCCGCACGGCTGTCCTCTCCGGTTCGCTGGGAGCCCGGTGTGCCCGCTGATCCCGTGGGCATGGAGTTCCCACATCTGTACGGACCGTTGCCGACAGCGGCTGTGATAAGCGTCACTGAATTTCGGCCCGACGCCGAGGGCCGGTTCGCTCCGCTGGGCGGGTAGCCCGAGCCGGACTCGGCCGTCGACCGACAACCTAAACTGCCGTCCGTGGGCATACTTTTTGGTTTTGCGCCGTGGATCGTCTACTGGGTTCTGGTCGGCAACGTCCCGTTTCACACCGCCGTGCTGGTCGCGCTGGCGGTGTCCGTGGGCTCGTTCGCGATCGGACGGGTCAGGGGCTCTGCGGGCCGCACCCTTGAAATCGGGGCCGTCGCAACATTTCTGGTGTTGACGGTGCTGACCTTCACCGTGGACGAGGCGTTCATGGAGCAGTGGCTGCAGCCGCTGAGCAATGCCGGGATCTTCTTGGTGGCGCTGACCAGCGTGCTGATCGGCAGGCCCTTCGTGAGGGAGTTCGCCGAAGTCGGCCAACCCGAAGAGGTCCTCGAGACCGACGTGTTCAAGCGCATCACCTTGGTGCTGACCTGGATCTGGATCGCGGCGTTCGCCGGCATGACGGTCTCCTCGGCGATCCCGCCCGTCGTGTACGGCGAGGCGACCATCCTGGACACCAAGACGCCGCTGTCGTTCGTCTGCTACTGGGTCGTCCCGTTCTCGCTGCTGGGCCTGGCGGCGCTGGCCTCCCGGGTGCTGCCCGAGCGGATGGCCCCGCCCGACGAGGACATCGTCCGAAGCACCACGTTCGTCGCGTTCGCCGAGGCCGAGATCGACCAGTTGATCTATCTCGCCACCGAGCACGCCAACCGCGAGGTCGGGGCGGGCAAGGAGGCCTACGACATCAGGATCGGCAGCAAGGGCGTCCCGTTGGTCGGCGACGAGACGCGCGAGTCGTGGCCGTCGACGTATAAGGTGCGCGACAAGAAGCGCTGAGGCGGTCGGTCAGGCCGGACTGGCTTCGATGACCGCCAGTGGCCCGACCGTGTCGACGACGCGGTCGAGCCGGAAACCGCCGCGGCCCAGCAGCGCCGTCCACTCGGCGCGGGTGCGTTCCTTGCCGTGCAGGGCGACCATCATCTCGAGGTCGAACATCGCGCCGGGATGGGCCTTAGGTCGTTGCGGCAGAACACTTTCCAGCAACAGCAGCTTGCCCTCGGGTGCGATCGCGGTCCGGATGTTGCGCAGAATGCGTTCGGCGTCGTCGTCGTTCCAGTCGTGCAGGATCGACTTCATCGTGTAGGCGTCGGCGCCTTCGGGCACCGAGTCGAAGAACGATCCACCGACGACCTCACAGCGATCGACGACACCGGCCGACGTCAACTGCTCTTCGGCGCCCTCGACCACGCTGGGAAGGTCGAACAGCACGCCGCGGGCCCCCGGGACCTTGGTCAGGATCGCCGACAGCAGTCGGCCGTGGCCGCCGCCGACATCGACGACCGTGCGGTACCGGGCGAAGTCGTAGGCCGCGAGCGTCGAGTGAATGGCGAACTCGCTGGTCGAGGTCATCGCGTTGTTGAACGCCTCGGCCAACTCGGGGTCGGTCTCGAGGTACTCGAACGTCGGCATTCCGCGCAGCATCTCTGTGGCGGGCTCGCCGGTGCGGACGCTGTACATCAGGTGGCCCCAGTCCTCCCACCGTTTGGGGTGGCCGATCCACAGCATGAGGCCGCGCATGGTGCCCGGTGCGTCGGTGCGCATCGCCCGGCCGACCGAGGTCAGCGCGAACCGGCCGTCGCGGCGCTGCCGCAGCACACCGTTGGAGGCCAACGCCCGCATGAGCCGAAATGTGGCGTCCGGGTGGGTGCCGACGCGCCGGGCCACCTCGTCGGCGCGCAGCGGGCCCTCGGCGAGTTCGTCGGCGATGCCCAGTTTTGCTGCGACATAGATGGTTTGGGTGACCCAGGCGCCGATCCCCAGCTCGAGCAGGTTGATCCCACCCGGCGCGAGGCGGCGGTGCAGCCCCTGTAATCGGGCGCGGACGGTGTCCAACACACGGACCAGCGCGACGGGCGGCATCTTGGGCGGTTTCGCGGGCACGGGCAGACATTACTCTGGCCCGGCGCCGGCCGCGCGGCGGCTCTAGTCCAGGTAGTCGCGCAGCACCTGAGAACGGCTCGGGTGGCGCAGCTTGCTCATCGTCTTGGACTCGATCTGGCGGATCCGTTCGCGGGTCACGCCGTAGACCTGGCCGATCTCGTCGAGCGTGCGGGGCTGGCCGTCGGTCAGCCCGAACCGCAGCCGCACCACACCGGCCTCGCGTTCGGACAGCGTCTCCAGCACCGACTGCAGTTGGTCCTGCAGCAGCGTGAAGCTCACCGCGTCCACGGCCACCACGGCCTCGGAGTCCTCGATGAAATCGCCGAGCTGGGAGTCGCCCTCGTCGCCGATGGTCTGGTCGAGCGAGATCGGCTCACGCGCGTACTGCTGGATCTCCAGCACCTTCTCCGGCGTGATGTCCATTTCCTTGGCGAGCTCTTCGGGTGTGGGCTCGCGGCCCAGGTCCTGCAGCAGCTCACGCTGGATGCGGCCGAGCTTGTTGATCACCTCGACCATGTGCACCGGGATGCGGATGGTGCGGGCCTGGTCGGCCATCGCGCGGGTGATGGCCTGGCGGATCCACCACGTGGCGTAGGTGGAGAACTTGTATCCCTTGGTGTAGTCGAATTTCTCGACCGCACGGATCAGGCCGAGGTTGCCCTCCTGGATGAGGTCGAGGAACGCCATGCCGCGGCCGGTGTAGCGCTTGGCCAGCGACACCACCAGACGCAGGTTCGCCTCCAGCAGATGGTTTTTCGCGCGTTCGCCGTCGCGACAGATCCAGGCGTAGTCGCGCCGCTGGGCGACCGGCAGCTTCTCGCCCTTCTCGGCGATCTCGGCCATCACCTGGGTGGCGTACAGGCCGGCCTCGATGCGCTTGGCCAGCTCCACCTCTTCCTCGGCGTTGAGCAGCGCGACCTTGCCGATCTGCTTGAGGTAGGCGCGGACGGAGTCGGCCGACGCGGTCAGTTCGGCATCCTTACGGGCCTGCCGCAGCGCCTCGGATTCCTCCTCGTCCCAGACGAAGTCTCCGGAGGCTTTGTCCTTCTCGCTTGGTTCGGTGATCTCGTCGTCCTCTGCAGCCGGGACGTCCTCGGCGGTGTCGGTGGCCTTCTTGGCCGCCCCCTCCCCGGCGTCGTCCCCGTCTTCCTCGGCCACGTCCGCGGCGAGGTCTTCCAGCTCGAGGTCGGTGTCGTCGATCTCGATGTCTTCGCCCGGCTCGGCCTCCAGCGCGGCGTCGGTCTCGAGGTCGTCGACCTCGCCGTCGGCCTTGGTGGTTTCCGTGGCGGGTGCGGTGGCCTTCTTCGCGCGGCTGCGGGATCCCGGCGCGCTCTTCGCCTTGGTCGCGCGCTTGGCGGGCGCGGCCTTGGCCGCCGACTTGGCGGGGGCCTTGGCGGCGGACTTGGCGGCGGTCTTGGTGGCGGTCTTGGTGGCGCCCGACTTGGCGGACTTGGCCGCGCGGCCCTTGCCGGATTCGGACTCGGGCGCGGTCTCAGATGACTTGCCGGCTCGCTTCGCGGGTGCAGATCCGTTGGCGGACTTGGCCGCGGGGCTCTTCTTTGCGGGGGCCTTGGTAGCGGTGCGCTTTACCGGGTGATCGGTTGCCGGGCTGGCCTTGGTCGCTGCCACGTACACCCTTTCGTCTTGCTGCGTTCCGATGGGCAGACTGGTGCGCCGTCGGAAATGTCGGCTGTTGAATATTGGCGGTTGGATATCGCCGCTATCCGGGCTGCGGCCGCCGACGTCCATTGTAACGACAGTGTCTGCGATTGCCGCGATGAGCGGCAAATTCGCGGTGTGCGCGCGGCTACTTGGCGGTAGCTGTCACGTCGGACTCAGCGGCCATCGCCGCGCCGACGATGCCCGCGGTGTTGCGCAACGCGGCCGCCACGACCGGCGTGCGGTTGGTCAGCAGCGGAATCCACTTGTCGGCCTTGCGGCTGATGCCGCCGCCGGCGATGAACAGGTCCGGCCAGATCGCGTTCTCGATCGCGACCAGCACCTTTGTCACCTCGACTGTCCAGCGCTCGTAGCTCCAGCCCTTCTTCTCCTTGATCGAGGACGCCGCGCGATGCTCGGCCTCCTTGCCGCCGACTTCGAGGTGTCCGAACTCGGTGTTGGGCAGCAGCACGCCGTTGTGGATCACCGCCGAACCGATGCCGGTGCCGAACGTCAGCAGCACGATGACCCCGCTGTTGTCCCGGCCCGCGCCGAACTTCTCCTCGGCCAGACCGGCCGCGTCGGCGTCGTTGAGCACCGCCACCGACTGCCCGTCGAGGTGCGACTCGATGACCTGCCGGGCGTTGACCCCGATCCAGCTCTTGTCGACGTTGGCGGCGGTGTGCACGGTCCCCTCGGTGACCACCCCGGGGTAGGTGACGCCGAGCCGTTCGGTCCAGCCGAATTCGCGCACCACCGCGGCGATGGTCTCGGCGACCGCGTCGGGGGTCGCGGGCTGCGGGGTGGCGATCTTGATCCGCTCGCCGATCAGTTCGCCGGTGTCCAGGTCGACGATGCCGCCCTTGACGCCGCTTCCGCCGACATCCACACCGAACCCGCGGCGCCGGCCCCCGCCTCCGCTGGGCGCAACGGCGGGGGTATCGGTGGCGGTCATCGGCGCTCCTTCGGTGCAGCCCGGCGGTTCGATGCGTTCCACACCTTAGTGGCTCGGGAAACGTCGTGCCCGGCTCTCGCGCAACCCGGCGGGTGCATCTGTGCTGCGATGGACCGGTGGCCGATGACAACCCAGATCCAGACACCGATCCAGTCCAGCTGCGCTCGGTCGCCGAGCGACTGGCCGCGGAGGCCGCCGCGTTCGTCCGGCGCCGTCGCGACGAAGTGTTCGGCGACACACCGGATCCGCACCGCGCCGCGTCGGCGGTGCGGACCAAGAGCACGCCGACCGACCCCGTCACCGTCGTCGACACCGAGACCGAGCGGTTGCTGCGCGATCGTCTGGCGACGCTGCGTCCCGGTGAACAGATTCTCGGCGAGGAGGAAGGCGGTCCGGTCGACGGCGACGGGTTGACGTGGGTGCTCGACCCCATCGACGGCACGGTGAACTTCGTCTACGGCATCGAGGCCTACGCCGTGTCGGTGGCCGTCCAGCGCGACGGGGCATCGGTGGCCGGCGCGGTCGCCGACGTGCCCAGCGGGGCGCTGTACTCCGCCGCGCTCGGACACGGGGCGCGCGTACAACGCGACGGCAGCACCACCGCGTTGCGCACCAGCGCGCCTGCCGACTTGCCGATGTCGTTGGTGGGCACCGGGTTTGCCTATGCCGCCGACCGGCGAGTCCGCCAGGCGCAGGTCGTCGCGAAGCTGCTGCCCGCTGTGCGCGACGTGCGCCGCATCGGCTCGTGCGCGCTCGACCTGTGCTTCGTTGCCGCCGGGCGGTTGGACGCCTACTACGAGGAGGGCGTGCAGGTGTGGGACTGGGCGGCGGGTGCACTGATCGCGGCCGAAGCCGGCGCGCGGGTGCAGTTGCCGTCGGACGGTGAGGCGCCACTCGTGGTGGCCGCGGCGCCGTCGATCGCCGAGGCCTTCGACGCCGAACTGCGGCGGTGCGGCGCGCGGTAGGCGTCGACCCCGCGTTCGTCGGCGTCGTTCAGCAGGCGCCGGTATGGGCCTTCTGCACCATCTCGGGGTTGGCCGCCTGGGTGGCGTCCGGGCGCAGGCTGGCCAGCACCGCCTCGATGTCGTCGCCGCGACTGATCTCGTTGAAGTCGGTGCCCAGCGCGAGGTCCACGCTGTCGTCGCCGCGAGTGTCCTGGTACATCTCCGTGCACGGCGTCACCAGCCAGACCGCGGCCGCGGCGGCCCGACCGGACGGCCCGAACCGGATCTGGCCCTGGCACTGCAGTCGGGCGTCGGCGTAGACCGCGTCGTTGGCCGCGGTCGGTTCGGCGAATCCCAGGTCGCGCAGCGCGCCGGCCACCTCGGCGGCCTGACCGCCGCGGCCGCTGGCGTTGAGCACGCGGATGTGGGTGTCGGCCAGCTTGGCGGGGATGACGTCGATCATGTCGCTGCGGGTGAGCTGCTCGCCCAGCGTGGGAGCGGTCGCATCCGGCGGCGGCGGCGGCGGATTGCACGCGGCGGTCTGCTCGACGTCGACCGGCCGGGTCAACGCGATCACCCAGATCACCAGCGTCACGACCGCGAAGGCGACGAGGGTGAGAATTCCCGGCAGGTAGTTGCGGCGGCGGAACGGTCGACCGTGCCTGTCGAACGCCGTGCCCTCAGTAATTTGCGCGACCACGTGTGCACTCTAGAGGCGTGCGCAAATGCGCTCTATAGGCAGCCGTACTGCACCTTCCCGGCTTTGCCGCCGTCGCTGTGACATAAATCACAGTGCAACGGGTACCATTCCGGGCACGAATCATTTGGTGGATGCGTTCGACGCTGGTACAAAGCTCTGCTGCAAGGCTGATGGAGGGGACACCAGATGGCTACCGACTACGACGCCCCAAGGCGTACGGAAACCGATGATGTTTCCGAAGACTCTCTCGAGGAACTGAAGGCACGGCGCAACGAGGCTCAATCGGCGGTTGTCGATGTCGACGAGTCGGAGACCGCGGAGTCGTTCGAACTGCCCGGCGCGGATCTGTCGGGCGAGGAACTCTCGGTACGTGTCATCCCGAAGCAGGCCGACGAGTTCACCTGCTCGAGTTGCTTCCTGGTGCACCACCGCAGCCGGCTCGCCAGCGAGAAGAACGGCGTGATGCTGTGCACCGACTGCGCCGCCTGAAAACCCAGACCACAGAGCCGATCTAGCCGGAATCACGAAGGGCGGCCAGCACGCGATCGGGATGACGCGTGCTCACCAGCCAATAAGGCGTGGGGTCGTCCGGATCATCGAGTACCAGCAGCACCATCGGGCCGACCCACGGCTTGTGCACGACGTAGGCCGCCGGATCCAGTTGACGCCCCAGCGCCGCGGACTTGGCGCTGCGCGGCACCTCCGCCGACCGTGAGACGACGCTGAACGGCAGATGGGCGTCGCCGACCCACAGCTCGGTGCCCTCGGCACCGGCCACCACCCGCACCTGGGTCTTGCCCAGGCGCAGCAGCACCACCACCGCGACCGGCAGCAACACCGCATAGGGCACCCAAACCGGCACCGCCGGCAAGCCCTGGTTGGCCTCCAGGCCGAACAGCACGGCTACGCCCAGCCCCGGCAGCCACCACCACCACGGCACCAGCAGCCGTTCGCGGTAGCGAACGGACTGCGACGTGGCACGCGTGTCGGACACGCGGCCAAGAGTAATCTGTGTCGTCGTGTCCACCACTGTGGCGGTCGTCCGCTTAGACCCCGGTCTGCCGATGCCCACCCGCGCCCACGAGGGCGACGCGGGGGTTGATCTGTTCAGCGCGATCGATCTCGAGCTGGCGTCCGGCGCGCGTGCGCTCGTGGGAACCGGAATCGCGGTCGCCGTGCCGCACGGGATGGTCGGGCTGGTCCATCCGCGTTCGGGACTGGCTGCCCGCGTGGGCCTTTCGATTGTCAACAGCCCCGGCACCATCGACGCGGGGTACCGTGGCGAGATCAAGGTGGCACTGATCAATCTCGACCAGGAGGACCCGATCGTCATTAATCGCGGGGATCGCATCGCCCAACTGCTGATCCAGCGCGTTGAGCTGCCCGAGCTGGTCGAGGTGACCTCGTTCGACGAGGCCGGCTTGGCTGACACCTCCCGTGGCGATGGCGGCCACGGTTCCTCCGGCGGACATGCGAGTTTGTGAGATGGCTGAGATGGCATGAGTAAACACAGCAGCGACAACGACGACACCGTGGCCGACGACGACTTCGACGGCCCGTTCGACATCGAGGACTTCGACGACCCCGAGGTGGCCGCGACCGGCCGACTCGACCTCGGGTCGGTGATGATCCCGCTTCCCGAGGCCGGCCAGGTGCAGGTGGAGCTCTCCCCGCAGGGCGTGCCCAGCGCCGTGTGGGTCGTCACGCCCAACGGCAGGTTCACCGTGGCCGCCTACGCCGCCCCCAAGAGCGCGGGCTTGTGGCGGGAGGTGGCCGCCGAGCTGGCCGAATCGCTGCGCAAGGACGTCTCGCAGGTGTCGATCCAGGACGGCCCGTGGGGTCGCGAGGTCGTCGGCACGGCGCCGGGGGATCCGGCGCAGGCTGGGATGGTGCGCTTCATCGGCGTCGACGGCTACCGTTGGATGATCCGCTGTGTCGTCAACGGTGCGCACGACAAGATCGACGCGTTGGCCCAGGAGGCGCGAAACGCATTGGCCGACACGGTTGTCCGTCGCGGCGACACACCGCTTCCGGTGCGCACTCCGCTGCCGGTGGAGTTGCCGGAACCGATGGCGAACCAGCTGGCCGCCGCCGCCGCACAGGCCGCCGCGCAACAGGCTCAGCAGGCCGGCCAACAACCGCCCGCGCCGCAGCCCGCCGCCCGCCGCAGTGAACAGGGCTCGGCCATGCAGCAACTGCGCACGATCACCGGCGGCTAGTTCGCCTCGGCCGAATCGCAGTCCCGCAGCGCGGCCAGACACGCCGCGCCGAGCACCGACGGGTCGGCCCCCAACTCGTCGAGGGTGAAGGTGCGCAGCGCGGCCCGCGGCGCGGCCGCCGCCCACTCGGCGCCCACCGCGAGCGGATGCACCGGATCGTCGACGGCCGAGGCCACCCCCATCGGCGCGGACAGCCCGGCCAGTTCGGCGCGGGTGGGCGCGACGTAAGCGGCGGCCTGCTCCATGGCGTCGGGCAACGCCGGCCACAGCGCCCGCCACGACCGGGTCAACTCGTCAGCCAGCCAACGCGGGCTGGACGCTTGCATCGACGCCGTCGACGACGCCAGGCCGTCGCGGCAGAGCGAAGCCGCCGAATAACGCGCAGCAACCGCCGCGGGCGCGGTGTCGGGGGCACCCGTCCAGGCCGGAAGCGCCGCGAGCACCGCCACCGTCTGCTCGGGATGGGCCAGCGCCCACGCGGTCGCCACCGCGGCGCCGAGAGATACCCCGCCGACCGCGATCGGACCCGCCGCCGCGGCGTCGTCCAACGCCTCGAGGTAGCCGCCGATCAGCCGGTCCGGTTGCGGCGCCGGTGTGCCAAGCGTCGCACCGGCCCGCCCGATCGCGGGGGAAAATGCCCGGTAGACGAAGTCTTCGTCGGAGCCGGTGCCGGGCAGCAGCACCACGGGAACGCCGCGCAGATCGACCGCCATCACACGATGTTGCCCTGCCGCCGAATTGCCCGGCGTGGCGACCCCGCCCCAACGTGGCCAACCGGAACCAAGAGGTCTACCGTGGCGTTGATTGGGGTAGATCTACGGTGATCTGCAGAAGGCTAGGTGAAGGCCATGGCTACCGCCGAAGGGTATCTGCGCCGCCTCACGCGGCGGTTGACGGAGGACCCTGAGCAACGTGACGTCGAGGAGCTCAGTGACGAAGTCGCCAGCACCGGCGCACAGAAGGCGATCGACTGTCAGCGCGGTCAGGAAGTGACGATGATCGGCACCCTGCGCAGCGTCGAATGCAGCGGCAAGGGCAGTGCGGGCGGCGTGAAGGCCGAACTGTTCGACGGCACCGACTCGGTGATGCTCGTCTGGCTCGGCCAGCGGCGCATCCCCGGGATCGAGTCGGGCCGCATGCTCAAGGTGCACGGCCGGGTGGGCAAGCTCGACAGCGGCGCCAAGGCCATCTACAACCCGCACTACGAGATTCAGAAGTGAGCGATCCCGGAACCGAACCGGGGAACCCGATGGCGAAAGCGCCGGCCCTTCTGGACCAGATGGGCGGCATCAGCGGGCTGATCTACTCCTCGCTGCCCGTGGTGGCGTTCGTTCCGGTGTCCCAGCTGGCTGGGCTGACGGCGGCCATCGCCGCGGCGCTGGGCGTGGCCGCGGTCATCCTGGTCTGGCGGCTGGCGCGCCGCGAGACCGCCCAACCGGCCATCTCCGGCTTTTTCGGCGTCGGGATCTGCGCGTTGATCGCCTACCTGCTCGGCGAGTCCAAGGGCTACTTCCTGCTCGGCATCTGGACCTCGCTGCTGTGGGCGGCGGTGTTCACCACCTCGGTGCTGATTCGGCGTCCGGTGGTGGGTTTCGTCTGGAGCTGGGTCAACGGCCACGGCCGGGACTGGCGGCGGGTGCGCCGGGCGGTGCGGGCTTTCGACATCGCCACCATGTTCTGGGTACTGGTGTTCGCCGCCCGGTTCGTGGTGCAGAACCACCTCTACGACGCCGACCAGACCGGCTGGCTTGGGGTCGCGCGCATCGCGATGGGCTGGCCGTTGACGGCGGTGGCCGCCCTGGTCACCTATCTGGCCATCCGCGCCGCCCAGCGCGCGATCGGCGCGCAGGTCACCGACGCCGATGCCGACGCGCCACCGCCGGGGGTCGACGCCCGCTCCGACTCAGCGTGACTGTGGATGCAGGAGCAACTCCTGTAGTTGATCCTCCACCTCGGCGACCGCCACGAACAGAAGTTCGTCGCCACCCTCCAGCGGCTCATCGGATTCCGGCACGATCACCCGTGCCCCGCGCAGGATCGTCACCAGTGCGGCGTCGCGCGGTAGTTCGAGGCGCTTGACGGGCTTGCCGCCCCACGGGGTGTCGTCGGGCAGGGTGATCTCGACGAGGTTGGCCTGCCCCTTGCGGAATTCCATCAACCGCACCAGATCTCCGACGGCGACGGCCTCCTCGACGAGTGAGGCCAGCATCCGCGGGGTGGACACCGCGACGTCGACGCCCCAGTTCTCGTCGAACAGCCACTCGTTGCGGGGATCGTTGACCCGCGCCACCACCCGCGGCACCGCGAACTCGGTCTTGGCCAGCAGGCTGACCACCACGTTGACCTTGTCGTCTCCGGTTGCGGCGATCACCACGTCGAACTCCTCGAGGCGCACCGACTCCAGCAGGGTCAGCTCACACGCATCGCCGAGGCGCCACTGCGCCGCGGGAATCACGTCGACGTCGATGTGGTCGGGGTTGCGTTCGAGCAGGGTCACCTCGTGGGATTCGACGAGTTCGCGGGCGATGGACCGGCCGACCGCGCCGGCCCCGGCGATCGCGACCTTCATCGACTTGCTCCTCCCGTGCGCGTCACGGTGTCTCGGTGTCCTCGCTGGGCGGCAGCGCCGCGATGGCCAACGCCTCGGCGATGTGCCCGGCGATCGCGGCCAGGTACACCTGATCGCTGGCCTGCACCACGGTCTTGGCGTCGGGCAGCATCCCCGCCCCGAACCGGATGAGGAACGCGACCCGCCCGCCGGTCGCGGCCTCCAAATCGGTGATCCGCCGGCCCACCCAGTCCTCGTGCAGCGCAAGCTCGGTCACGCCGACGTTGCCGGTGGGATCGCGCCACTTGGTGGTTTCGGTTTCGCGGGTCAGCACGTTGAGCAGTCGGTCGGTGGTCCACGGCACGGTGGCCACCGTGGGGATGCCGAGCCGCTCGTACACCGCGGCGCGCTTGGCATCGTAGATGCGCGCGACCACCCGTTCGACGCCGAAATTCTCCCGCGCGACCCGGGCAGAGATGATGTTGGAGTTGTCCCCGGAGGACACCGCCGCGAACGCGCCGGCCTCCTCGATGCCGGCCCGCAACAACACGTCGCGGTCGAATCCCATGCCCAGAACACGCTCGCCGGAGAACTCCGGCGAGAGTCGGTGAAACGCGGTGCTGTCCCGGTCGATGACCGAGACGTCGTGGCCGATGCGGGCCAGGCTGTCGGCGAGCGACGCCCCCACGCGTCCGCATCCCATCACCACTACACGCACCAGGGATCCTTTCGGTTGAACCTGCGCATTGAGGAACGCTACAGCTTTTCGACGCCCAATTGCTCCTGGGCTTACTCTTGGCAGTCGTGTCCAAGCTTTCGACGGCCGCGCGGCGGTTGCTTCTGGGCAGGCCGTTTCGCAGCGACAGGCTGTCCAACACCCTGCTGCCCAAGCGGGTGGCCCTGCCGGTGTTCGCCTCCGACGCCCTGTCCTCGGTGGCCTACGCGCCGGAGGAGATCTTTTTGGTGCTGTCGGTGGCCGGCCTGGCCGCCTACTCGATGTCGCCGTGGATCGGCCTGGCCGTCGCCTTCGTGATGTTGGTCGTCATCGCCAGCTACCGACAGAACGTGCACGCCTACCCGTCGGGCGGCGGCGACTACGAAGTGGTCACCACGAATCTGGGCCCGACCGCCGGGCTGACGGTGGCCAGCGCGCTGCTGGTGGACTATGTGCTGACCGTCGCGGTGTCGATGTCTTCTGCGGCGGCCAACATCGGCTCGGCGGTGCCGTTCATCAACGAGCACAAGGTGTGGTTCGCGGTCGCGGCGATCCTGTTGGTGGCGTCGATAAACCTACGGGGCGTGCGGGAGTCGGGCACCGCGTTCGCGATCCCGACCTACGCGTTCATGATCGGCATGTACGGCATGCTGGGCTGGGGCCTGGTGCAGATCTATCTCCTCGACACCCCGCTGCGCGCGGAGTCGGCGGACTTCGAGATGCACTCCGAACACGGTGAGATCCTCGGCTTCGCGCTGGTCTTCCTTGTCGCACGGGCATTCTCGTCGGGCAGCGCGGCGCTGACCGGCGTCGAGGCCATCAGCAACGGAGTGCCCGCACTGCGTAAACCGAAGTCACGCAACGCGGCGACCATGCTGGCCATGCTGGGCCTGATCGCGATCACGCTGTTCTTGGGCACCATCATGTTGGCCCGGGCGACGGGGGTGAAGATCGCCGAGCGCCCACACGAGCAGTTGGTCGGGGCACCGCCGGATTACCAGCAGAAGACGCTGATCGCACAGTTGGCGGACGCGGTGTTCCACGGCTTCCCCGTCGGGCTCTACCTGATCGCCGGGGTCACGGCACTGATCCTGGTGCTCGCGGCCAACACCGCCTACAACGGCTTTCCCGTGCTGGGATCGATTCTGGCCCAAGACCGTTACCTGCCGCGGCAGCTGCACACCCGGGGTGACCGGCTGGCGTTCTCCAACGGCATCCTGTTCCTGACGGTCGCGGCGATCGCGTTCGTCGTCGCGTTCCAGGCGCACGTGTCCGCGCTCATCCAGCTCTACATCGTGGGCGTGTTCGTCGCGTTCACACTCAGCCAGATCGGCATGGTGCGGCACTGGACGCGCCTGCTGGACACCGAGACCGACCCCGAGATGCGCGCCAAGATGAAGCGGTCGCGGGTGGTCAACACCATCGGATTCTTGTGCACGGGAACGGTTCTGGTGATCGTGGTGGTGGCCAAGTTCGTGGCGGGGGCGTGGATCGCGATCCTGGCGATGAGCGCGATGTTCGCGATGATGAAGCTGATCCACCGCCATTATGAGACGGTCTCGCGCGAACTCGACGAGCAGGCCGCAGGCGAGGACGGCGATATCGTGCTGCCCAGCCGCAACCACGCTATCGTGCTGGTGTCCAACCTGCATCTGCCCACCCGCCGCGCGCTGGCCTACGCCAGGGCGACGCGTCCCGACGTGCTCGAAGCCGTCAACGTCAGCGTCGACGACGCCGAATCCAAGTCGCTGGTGGCCAAGTGGGAGGACAGTGACATCAGTGTGCCGCTGAAGGTGATCGCCTCGCCGTACCGCGAGATCACCAAACCGGTGCTCGAGTACGTGAAACGGATCAGCAAGGACTCACCGCGCACCGTGGTCACGGTGTTCATCCCGGAGTATGTGGTCGGCCACTGGTGGGAGAACATCCTGCACAACCAGAGCGCCCTGCGGTTGAAGGGCAGGCTGTTGTTCGAGCCCAACGTCATGGTGACGTCGGTGCCCTGGCAACTGAGTTCGTCGGAACGACTCAGGACGATGCAGCCGCAGTCGGCCCCGGGCGACGCGCGCAGAGGCTTCCTGGACTGAGATGGACGCTATCGAATTGACGGTGGCCACCGGGGCGCCGGCCAACGGGGGCAGTTGTGTGGCGCGCCTCGACGGCAGGGTGGTCTTCGTGCGCTACGCGCTGCCCGGCGAGACCGTCCGGGCCCGCGTCAGGAAAGGCACCGCCGACCGCGGATCGTATTGGCACGCAGACGCTGTCGAGATCATCGAACCGTCACCCGACCGGGTGGACTCGATCTGCCCGATCGCGGGCATCGACGGCGCCGGCTGCTGCGACATGGCCTTCGTCGAACCGTCGGCCGCGCGCCGGTTGAAGGGCGCCGTCGTGGCCAATCAGCTGGGGCGCCTCGGCGGCTACCACTGGCGTGCAGAACACGACGCACACGCCGAACCGGTGGGGGAGGCGGAGCCCACGGGCTGGCGCACCCGGGTGCGGCTGGACGTCTCGGCCGACGGCCGCGCGGGTTTTCACCGCTATCACAGCGCGGAGTTGGTGACCGACCTGAACTGCGCCCAACTGCCCCCGGGCATGCTCGACGGCATTGCGGAGCGCCGCTGGCCGCCGGGCGCCCAACTGCACGTGGCGGTCGACGACGACGGCAGACGGCACGTGGTGCAGTCCGGCCCGCGCACCGGCCGCAAGACCCCGACCCAGGTGGTCGAGGGCGACTACGAAGCGCTGCAGCGGGTCGGCCGGCGCCAGTGGCGGGTGCCGGTGACCGCGTTCTGGCAGGCCCACCGCGACGCGGCGGCGGTGTACAGCGAGTTGGTGGCCCGGTGGGCGCGGCTGGACGCGGGAATGACCGCGTGGGATCTGTACGGCGGCGCCGGGGTTTTCGCCGCCGTGTTGGCGCAGGCGGTCGGCGAGACCGGGCGTGTGGTGACCATCGACACCAGCCGGGGCGCGGCCTCCTCGGCCCGCGCGGCGCTGGCCGACATGGCGTGGGTGTCGGTGGTGCGCGATTCGGTGCGCCTCGCGCTCAAAGCGCAGCGATCCGCGGCCGACGTGGCGGTGCTGGACCCGCCGCGGTCCGGTGCCGGTCGCGAGGTCATCGATCTGCTGGCCGCCGCCGGGGTGCCCAGGGTGGTCCACATCGGCTGCGAGGCGGCGTCATTCGCGCGCGACATCGGCCTGTACCGCGGGCATGGATACGCCGTCGAGGAGCTTGGGGTCTTCGATTCGTTTCCGCTGACCCATCACGTGGAGTGCATGGCGGTTCTCACCCGGTGAAGCGGGTATCCACCCCGGATGCAGACCTTCCTGCCCTACGTCGGATTCGAGCAGTCGGCGCGTGTGCTCGACAGCCGGCGACTCGGCAAACAGCGGGTCGAGACCATCCAGGTGCTGCGGGCGCTGACCGTCCCGGGCTACGGCTGGCGCCATCACCCCGCCGCGGCGATGTGGGCGGGATACGAGGAGGCGCTGGTCCGCTACGGGTTGGACATCTGCGCGGTGTGGTGTGAGACCGGCCGCGCCGACACCTGCGCGACGACGCTGGTGTCCGATCTGGTGCGGGGAACCGGGATCTCCTCGCCCCGCCGGCAGGCGGACCTGGTCGCGGCCGGCGAGGTGCCGCCCTGGCTGGGCGACGAGGCGATGCACCGCAGCCATCGGTCGGCGCTGTTGCGCAAGGACGCCGCGCACTACCGTCCGCACTTTCCCGACGTTCCCGACGACCTGCCGTATGTGTGGCCGACCTCGGACCGGCAACGACGGGTGCCCGTCTAACCGGCGAAGTGGCGTTGCAGGCGCCGGTGCCGGTGGCCGAACAGTGCCCGCACGCCCACCCGGATGACCGGTGTCAGCGGACGCAACGGAGCGCGCAGCGTGAACGTCAGCCGGTCGCGCACAACGGTTTTGCCTTCTCCGGTCGGGTCGAGGGTGCGTTCGTGACGCCACAGCCGCATGCTCAACATCGTCGATTCCTCGTGAAATCCGCGCCCGGGCCACAGTTCGGCGATCATCAGGTGGTCGTAGTCGAACGGCACCACCCCGAACAACCGCATCCAGCAGCGGCCGACCGCAGTGCCCACCGGGACCGTCTCCACGGTCAGATCCTCGGCGCCGGCCGGCATCGACATGGTCATCCACGGCCGCAGTTCGTCGTTGATGCCTTCCGGCGTCACGATCCGCGCCCAGACCTGCTCGACCGGTGCGTCGACGGTGCTCTGAACTTCGACGATCATCGGCGTCCTATCCGTTGGCGGGCGTCACGGATTGGGCTCGTCGTCGATCGCGTCGACCGCCCGCTCCATCTTGTCCAGGGCCGCGCGCATCTCGTCGAGGGCCTCCTTGAGTTCGGCGGCGGTGGTCGGCGCACCCTCGGTCGCCGGCGGCGTGGCCTCGGGTGGCGCGCTGGGCCGCGGTGCCGTTGCGGCGGCCGGTGATTCGGGCGCGGCCACCGACGGCCTGCCGGCTTCACTCGGTGGCGCACTGGTGGCGTCTCCGCCGGGCGCCGTGGCCGCGCGCCCGGTGCCCGGGCCGAAGACCTGGTCGAGGGCCTCGGCGAGGGTCGGGGCGTATCCCACCCGCACTCCGCCGCCACCCGGCTCACGGAAACTGACCAGCACCCGCGACAGCTGCGGGAACGTCGAACTGTTCGGGTTGGTCGAGATGCGTTCGGTGTAGAGCGGTTCCACGTACAGCACCCCGCCGTCGGCGATGGGCAGCGTCAACAAGTTGCCGTAGTGGATCCGGTTGGACCGTTCGAGCAGGGTGCGCTCGGAGGCCACCCGGGTGTCAGAGATCATCGAGTTCTGGATCTGTTGCGGACCCTGGGTCAGCGTGTCGGTGGGCAACTGCAACACCGTGAGCTTGCCGTAGTTGTCCGGATCGGAGTGCGCCGAAATGTATGCCGACAGGAACTCGCGGTTGTAGCCGACCATCGCGGTGGCCAACCGGAACGACGGCTTGGCGGTCTGCTCGTCACCGACGAGCACGTAGAACGGCGGCTGCGCCGAGTCGGCGTCGTTGGTCGGATCACTGGGCACCGACCAGAAGGCGTTGGTGGTGAAGAACTCCCGTGGCTCGTCGACGTGATACTTCGCCAGCAGGTCGCGCTGAACCTTGAACAGGTCTTCGGGATAACGGAAGTGCTCGCGCAGTTCGCCGGGGATGTCGGACTCCGGTTTGACGCTGTCGGGGAACGTGCGCATCCACGCCTGCAGCACCGGATCCTCGGTGTCGAACTCGTAGAGGGTCACGGTGCCGTCGTAGGCGTCGACGGTGGCCTTGACCGAGTTGCGGGCATAGGAGACCTGCTTGCCCGGTCGCACCATACCCGTCGTGGTGGTGACCACGCCCTCCAGCGAATTGCGTTGCGCGTAGGGATAGGTGTCCAGGGTGGTGTACGCGTCGACGATCCACACGATGCGCCCGTCGATCACCGCGGGATAGGTGTTGGAGTCCGGCGTCAGCCACGGGGCCACCCGTTGCACACGCTCCTTGGGATCACGGTGGAAGATGACCTTCGACTCGGAACCGATCGCCCTGGAGAACAAGATGTTGCGCTCGGCGAACTTGGCGGCGAAAAGCGAGCGGTTGAACCAGTTTCCGATCGGCACGCCGCCGCGACCGGTGTAAGTGTAGGTGGAGGTGTCGGTGTCGTACTCGCGCGGCGCGGAATCCGGTGCGCCGCCGACGATCGCGTAATCCGGCGACGACGACGCGATCACCTCGCCGAAGTAGATGCGTGGTTGGTCGACGGGGATCACCTGGCGGTCTGAGCCCTGGGTGGCGATGTCGCTGACCGTGTAGATCGGGTACCCGCTGTTGCTCTCCGAGGCCTCGGCGGCGTCGCGAACCGCGGCGTTGACCCGGTTGGCCGGCGCGGCGACGAATCCGTTGCCGTGGGTGTAGACGGTGTGCCGGTTGATCCAGTCGGTCTGGTTGCCGGTCAGGCTGTTGGGCGAAAGCTCGCGCACGCCGACGATGTAGTCCTGCAACTCACCGTCGATGCGGTAGCGGTCGATGTCGAGTTCGTCGGGGAAGCTGTAGAAGTTCTTCAGCTGCTGCTGCTGGGTGAAGGTCCGCGACAAGATGTTCGGGTCGAGCAGCCTGGCGTTGGCGATGGTGGTCAGGTCGGCGGGAACATCACGCGGAGAACGGGTTCCCACGCCGGGGTAGTCGCGGTACTCGACGAAGTCCCCGTCGAGCCGGAACGCGTGGCGGGTGGCGTCGATGTTGCGCTGGATGTAGGGGCGTTCCACATCGGCGGCGTTGGGCCGCACCGAGAACTGCTCCATCAGCAGCGGCCATCCGCCGCCGACGAGAACCGACGACAGCACCAGCAGCGCCGTGGCCATCGCGGGAATCCGGAGGTCGCGCATGACCGTCGCGGCGAAGAACGTCACGGCGCACAGCACCGCGATCGCCAACAGCACGAGCTTGGCCGGCAGCGCCGCGTTGATGTCGGTGTAACCGGCGCCGGTGAAGGTGGGCTCCTTGCGGTTGCCGGTCAGCAACTCGTAGCGGTCGAACCAGTAGGCCACCGCCTTGAGCAGAATCAACACCCCGGCGAGCACCGCCAACTGGATGCGTGCGGCGGCTGTCAGCCCTCCCTTGCCGCCCGCCAACTGGATGCCACCGAACAGGTAGTGGGTGATCAGGCTGGCGATCAACGCCGCGCACACCGCGACGAACAACCACGTCAGCACCGAGCGGTAGAACGGCACGTCGAAGACGAAGAACCCGACGTCGTGGCCGAACTCGGCATCGGTGATCCCGAACGAGCCGCCGTGCAGGAACAGTTGCACGGTGGCCCAGTTCAATTGGGCGAGCAGGCCGCACACCACCCCGATCGCGCCCGCGATGCCGATGGCGATCAGCCGCGGCCTGGCCATCACCGCCGTGCGGTAGTCCGAAAGTGGATCGTTGGAGCGTTGGGCGGGGACGAAGACCGGCCGCCACCGGTAGGCCAGCGCCATCGCGGCGAACACGGCCCCACCCACCGCCAGGGCCACCACCGCGAAGATCACCAGGCGGGTCACCAACACCGTCACCCACACGTGGCGAAACCCGACCTCGCCGAACCACAGCCAGTCGACATAGGTGTTCACCAACCGCGGCGCGGCCAGCAACAGCACGACCACCACGACGGCGGTCACCATCGCGCGCCGGCCGCGTTTGGACAACGGGGGCCTGATGCCCGGCGGTCGAGTACTCATGTCGTGCTCCGTATCGGTTCCGTATCGGTGGACGAACTGTCGGTCAAGGTCTTCTCATCATGCGTAACGCGCCGACGGCCCGGCGGATCGACGACGGCGCCGGCGGATAGATGTCGGCGGCGACCTCGAGCTTGCGCCGATGCATCGCGGTGACCGCGTGCGGTGGGAAGCCGCCGTCGCGCACCGGCGACGTCGGCAACTCCGGGGAGTCCGCCAGCCGCCAACGCGACCCCGCCTCCAGCAGGGACTGGTGTTTGATCGGGTAGTAGTCGGTGCGTCCGGACAGGGCCAGACCGCTGGCCCCGGCGGCCGCGGCGAGCAGATGCGGGTGAAAGCGGGTGCTGACCCAGGTCTGGTCGGGCCGGGCCGGCAGCCCGTTCTGCCACACCTCGGTGAACGGCACGAACACGACGCCCTCGAGCAGATGCGCGATCCGGTCGAAGACGATCCGGTCGGCGCCGGGGATGCCCTCGATGACGGCGACCTCGCGTCCGTCGATCCGCCACTGCTCGATCAGGCCCTCGATCGCGCCGATCAGCGCGTCGATACCACGCCCGCCGGCGAAGTCCTCGACGAGATCGGACTGCAGGCAGAACACGAAGCGGCGCCGGGCCGCCTCGGTTTCGGTGTCGTAGACGCCCTCGTCGCCGATGCCCAGCCAGGCGTCGTCGCAACTGAACGACTCCCGGCCGCTGTTTCCGGCGATCGCTTCGTGTGACGGGCGATCGCGCACGTCGAACAGGCCGAACCGGGCCTGCAGTTCCCGCAGCAGGCCCAGGCGGGATGGGTCGCCGACGGGCAGCAGGCCCTGGCCGGTGGCCACCGCGCGGCCACCGGAGCGGTCCACCGCCGCCAGGGCGGCCGCCAGCAGGGCCATGTGGTGTGACCAGACCGCGTTGATGTAGCCGCCGCCGACCAGGTGGACGGTGTTCGCGCGGGCCAGAAGTTCGATCCCGGAGACGATGGTCGGCATCCGGCCGGGATCGTGGATGGCCTGTTCGGCGACGACGGCCGCCTCGGACGGCGGCAGGAGGGCGGTCTGGAAGCACACCCGCCACACCGTGTCGACGAAGGTCAACCGTGGGTGGCAGTTGCGCAGCAGCACCGCGGCTTGCCCCGGCGTGTGACAGTCGACGACGACGTCGGCCTCGGGGCGGATCACCGCCAGGCGCCGCAGCCAGGCGCGCAGAATGAACTCGTCGCCGT
This sequence comes from Mycolicibacterium sp. XJ1819, assembly GCF_053483675.1. Classification (NCBI taxonomy): domain Bacteria; kingdom Bacillati; phylum Actinomycetota; class Actinomycetes; order Mycobacteriales; family Mycobacteriaceae; genus Mycobacterium; species Mycolicibacterium sp. XJ1819. The sequence continues at coordinate 40,113 of NZ_JBEFST010000009.1, forward strand.
AGTTCGGATTCCCGCCGGGGGCAACCAGATACACGATCTCGCGCTCTGGGCGCCGGTTCGGGGCTGCTGCCGGCACGTTGCGAAGTGTCATCGAAACCGGCGCATTTCGTGGCCCGCACACTCGATCGCGGCAGTGACGGCCGGCGGTGGGATCCCGGATTCGGCCGCCGTCGTGAGGGTGGTGAGCGTGGCCGAGGTCATCACATCACTTCGCGGCAAATGGTCGGCAAATGGTCAAGGAGGAACTCCTCCAACGTAGTTCATGCGCGGTTCGGGTGTTGCCCAGGCGGTCACATCGGTGCCATTAGGGTGTACCGCAGGGTGTGCCGGGAAGTCTGGTCGGCGACGGATTCGCCGTTCCCACGCCCAGAGAAGGACTCCCGTGACCGCAAAACCCACCCGTCGACCCGGCAACCGGCGGCTGCTGTCCAGGGGGTCGTGGGCGGAGACCAGCCGCATCTCGTCGATCGTGCGCAGGGAGACCGTCGGCGGCGCAATCCTGCTGGCGGCCTCCGCGATGGCGCTGCTGTGGGCGAACTCGCCGTGGTCGGCGGGCTACTTCGACTTGCGGGATCTGCAGGTCGGCGCCGAACCGTTGGGCATGCACCTGGACCTGTCGCTGGGCACGTGGGCGGCCGACGGTTTGCTTGCGGTGTTCTTCTTCGTCGTCGGCCTGGAACTCAAACGCGAGTTCGTCGCGGGCGACCTGCGTGACCCCGCCAGGGCCGCGCTGCCGATCGCGGCGGCCGTGGGCGGGATGGTGGTGCCGGCGCTGATCTTCGTCGCGTTCACCGCGCCGGTGGGCGACGGGGCGACGCGCGGTTGGGCGATACCGACGGCCACCGACATCGCGTTCGCGGTCGCGGTGCTCGCCGTGCTCTCCACCCACCTTCCCGCGGCGCTGCGGACGTTTCTGTTGACGCTGGCGGTCGTCGACGACCTGCTGGCGGTGACGGTGATCGCGGTGTTCTACACCGAGCACATCAACCTGCCCGCGCTTGCGTCGGCCGCGGTGCCGCTGGCGCTGTTCGCGGTGTGCGTGCAGCGGCGGGTCCGAGCGTGGTGGCTGCTGGTCCCGTTGGCGCTGGCCACCTGGGTGCTGATGCACGAGAGCGGGGTGCACGCCACCGTCGCCGGCGTGCTGCTCGGATTCACCGTGCCGGTGTTGCGGTCGCAGGCCGCGGGAGGACCGGAGGCCGGACCCGGACTCGCCGAGCATTTCGAGCACCGGCTGCGGCCGCTGTCGGCGGGCGTGGCCGTTCCGGTGTTCGCGTTCTTCGCGGCCGGGGTGGCGCTGGGCGGACTGCAGGGCCTGGGCGCCGCGCTGGCGGACCCGATCACGCTCGGCATCGTGTTCGGCCTGGTGGTGGGCAAACCGGTCGGCATCTTCCTGACCACCAGGGTGCTGGCCGCGGCGACCCGCGCCACCCTGGACGCGGCGCTGCGCTGGGTCGACGTGCTGGGCATCGCGATGCTGGCGGGCATCGGGTTCACCGTGTCGCTGCTCATCGGCGACCTCGCCTACGGCACGCAGTCGAATCGTGACGAATTCGTCAAAGTCGGGGTGCTGACCGGATCACTCGCCGCGGCCGCGCTCGCCGCGGTGCTGTTGCGCCTGCGTAACCGCCACTACCGGGCGATCTGGGAGCAGGAGACCGTCGACTCGGACCACGATGGTGTGCCCGACATCTACCAGGCTCGACGCGACTGAGCTACATCGGCGTGGCTAAACTGACGGCATGCTTGAACAGATCCGCGGTCCCGCTGATCTGCAGCACCTGACGCAGTCGCAGCTGAGCGACCTGGCACATGAGATCCGGCAATTCCTGATCCACAAGGTCGCTGCAACCGGAGGACATCTCGGTCCCAACCTGGGTGTCGTCGAGTTGACGCTCGCGCTGCATCGGGTGTTCGACTCGCCGTCCGACCCGATCATCTTCGACACGGGCCATCAGTCCTATGTGCACAAGATGCTGACCGGGCGTGTCCACGAGTTCGACAGCCTGCGCAAGAAGGGCGGCCTGTCCGGCTACCCGTCGCGCCGCGAGAGCGAGCACGACTGGGTGGAGTCCAGCCACGCCAGCTCGGCGCTGTCCTATGCCGACGGGCTGGCCAAGGCGTTCGAGTTGTCCGGGCACCGCAACCGGCACGTGGTGGCGGTGGTCGGTGACGGTGCGCTCACCGGCGGCATGTGCTGGGAGGCGCTGAACAACATCGCCGCGGCGCAGCGTCCGGTCGTGGTCGTCGTCAACGACAACGGCCGCAGCTACGCGCCCACCATCGGCGGATTCGCCGAGCACATGGCGGCGCTGCGGCTGCAGCCGGGCTACGAGCGGGTGCTCGAGGAGGGCCGCAAGGCCGTCCGCGGAATGCCGGTCATCGGCGAGTTCTGCTACCAGTGCATGCACAGCATCAAGGCCGGCATCAAAGACGCGCTCTCACCGCAGGTGATGTTCAGCGATCTGGGCCTGAAGTACGTCGGTCCGATCGACGGCCACGACGAGCAGGCCGTGGAGACGGCGCTGCGGCGGGCCCGCGGCTTCAGCGCGCCGGTCGTCGTGCATGTCGTCACCCGCAAGGGGATGGGGTACGCGCCGGCCGAGAACGACGAGGCCGACCAGATGCACTCCTGCGGAATCATCGATCCCGAGACGGGTCTGGCGACGTCGGTGTCCGGTCCGGGCTGGACCTCGGTGTTCTCCGATGCGCTGATCGGCTACGCCGCCAGGCGCCGCGACGTGGTGGCGATCACCGCCGCGATGGCCGGCCCGACGGGGCTGACCAAGTTCCGCCAGCGGTTCCCCGACCGGTTCTTCGACGTCGGCATCGCCGAGCAGCACGCGATGACGTCGGCGGCCGGCCTGGCGATGGGCGGCCTGCATCCCGTCGTCGCGATCTACTCGACGTTCCTCAACCGCGCGTTCGACCAGATCATGATGGACGTGGCGCTGCACAGGCTGCCGGTGACGATGGTGCTGGACCGCTCCGGGGTCACCGGTCCGGACGGCGCCAGCCACAACGGCATATGGGATCTGTCGATGCTGGGCATCGTGCCCGGGATGCGCGTGGCCGCGCCGCGCGACGGTATCCGGTTGCGTGAGGAGCTGGGTGAGGCGCTCGACGTCAAGGACGGCCCGACCGCCATTCGGTTCCCGAAGGGCGATGTGGGCGAAGACATTCCGGCGATCGAGCGGCGCGACGGTGTCGACGTACTGGCCGTCCCGGCAGAGGGACTGTCCGACGACGTGCTGCTGGTCGCGGTGGGGCCCTTCGCCTCGATGGCGTTGACGGTGGCCGAGCTGCTGCGCAACCAGGGCATCGGCGTGACCGTCGTCGACCCGCGTTGGGTGCTGCCGGTTCCCGGCGTGATCGGTGAACTGGCCGACGGTCACAAGCTGGTGGTGACGCTGGAGGACAACGGCGTCAGCGGTGGCGTCGGATCCGCGGTGTCAGCGGCGTTGCGGCGCGCCGAGATCGACGTGCCGTGCCGCGACGTGGGCCTGCCCCAGGAGTTCTTCGACCATGCCTCGCGCGGCGAGGTGCTCACCGAGGTCGGCCTGACCGACCGCAATGTCGCCCGCCAGATCACCGGCTGGGTGGCCGCGCTGGGCACCCGGATCGCCGAGCACGAAGTCAGCGGACACCTCGACTAGCTCCCTTCCCCTTTGCGCGAGCAGACGCAAAATCAGCCCTCAGACGGCGTGTCGGCCCCAGTTTGCGTCTGCTCGGCGGGATTGGTGAGCGCCTCGGTCAGCGCCGGAACGGTCAGCTCCCGTTGCCACGGGCGTGCGCCCGCATCACGCAGGAACGTGTTGATGGCCGCGGCGGTGGCCTCGGCGTCGGGCTTGGGTTGCCAGTCCCAGCACAGCCTGCGCACCACGTCGGGGGACAGCAGGTTCTCCTTGGGCACCGACAGCCGCTGCGACAGTTCGGTCAGGGCGGTGCGAACCGCCTCCAGGCGGGCGGCGGCCTCCGGTTTGCGCCGGGCCCACCGCGACGCCGGCGGGGGACCGGTGGACGGCTCCTGCGCGGGCGGCGGGTCCGGGATGCTGCGCGCCCTGGCCAGCGCGTCCAGCCACACCTGGGCCGAGCGGCGCTGACGCGACCCGCCGAACACCGGCAGCGCGGTCAGTTTCTCGACGGTGTCGGGATCGGTGGTGGCGGCGTTGATGATCGCGGCGTCGGGCAGGATGCGGCCGGGTGCGATGTCGCGGCGCTGGGCGATGTGGTCGCGGGTCAGCCACAGTTCGCGAACCGCGGCCAGCGCCCTGCGATCACGCACCTTGTGGATGCCCGACGTGCGCCGCCAGCGGTCACGCCGGGTCGGGGCGGCCTCGAACTCGCGCAGGTGGTCGAATTCCTCTGCGGCCCAACGTATTTTACCCTGCTCGTCGATGACTTCGGCGATCGCGTAGCGCAGATCCAGCAGTACCTCGACGTCCAGCGCCGCGTAGTTCAGCCACTCCGGGGGCAGCGGCCGTCGGGACCAGTCGGCCGCACCGTGGCCCTTCATCAACCGCAGCCCCAGCAAGCGCTGCACCATCGCGGCGAGGTTGACCTTGTCGTAGCCGGCGAGTCGGCCGGCCAGTTCGGTGTCGAAAAGCTTGGTCGGTGTCATGCCCAACTCGGCCAGACACGGCAGATCCTGGTCGGCGGCGTGCAGCACCCACTCGTCTTCGGCGAGCACCTCGGCGACCGGCGCCAGCGTCTTCTCCGGATCACCACCGTGGTTGACCGGGTCGATCAGCACCGTGCCCGCCCCGGCACGCCGGATCTGCAGCAGGTACGCGCGGTTGGAATACCGGAAGCCCGACGCCCGCTCGGCGTCGACGGCGAACGGGCCCTGCCCGTCGGCCAATCGCTCTGCCGCCCTTTTGATTTCGTCGGTGCTAACCGACAGGTCGGGTACGCCGTCGCGGGGCGCCAGCAGCGGTTCGCCCTCGGCCTCGATATCTGGGTCGGTCTCCTCGACTGCCTTGTCCCCGGTACCGGACATCGTCACGCGCGGGTGCGGGAGCTCAGGTCGGTCACCCCCGACGGGGGCAGACCGGCGGCATGCTCGAGCACTTCACAGAACGCTTCGACATGAGGGCCGAGGACCAACGTCGTGGCCGTCCAGGACGCTCGTAGCTCCAATTGGTGGGCGCGCGGCGGGCCGGAGATGTCGCCGTAGCGCACCGAGGTGGTGGCGGTGACTGTGCCGCCGAGCGCCGTGACATGTTCCTGGCGGGCCTCCAGGGCCTCGACCAGCCAGCTCCATGCCACCTCGGGCAGCAGCGGGTCGACGGCCTCGCTGGAGTCCAGGTCGGCCTGGATGTAGGCGACCAGCCGCATCGTGCCGTCCCAGGCGTCGGCGCCCTCGGGGTCGTGCAGCAGGATCAACCGGCCGAACGCGTCGCCCTCGGAGCGTTCCGGGACGATCGCGGTCTCGGGATGGCGGACCTCCGCGCCCAGCGCATAGCTGAACGGCGCCAGCCGCTGCGGCGGCCGGATCGGGCCGAGCTCGATCTCCGGTCGCACGGTGGTGGCATTCATCGCCGCCACCGCTTCGCGGAACTGAGCCGGTTCGGCGGTGGTCACTTCTTCGACGCTAGCGGATTGCGCCTTGTCTGTGCGCAGGCGCGCCGATCTTGACCGGCGGCACCAGGGCCCGGCGGAACCGACGGAATTGGGTCCTGTCGGCGGCTCTGGCAGCATTGGTGAGGATGAGTACCCGTCGTGACCTGCCCGAGTCTTCCTATCTCGCCGCCGCCCGAGGCCGCAAACCGAGCCGTGTGCCGGTGTGGTTCATGCGCCAGGCTGGGCGTTCGCTGCCCGAGTATCGGGAGTTGCGCGCGAAGAACACGATGATGCAGGCCTGCTTCGACGCGGAGCTGATCACCGAGATCACGCTGCAGCCGGTCCGCAGACATGGCGTGGACGCCGCCATCCTGTTCTCCGACATCGTCGTGCCGCTGCGGGCCGCGGGCATCGCGCTGGACATCGTGCCCGACGTGGGACCGGTGATCGACAAGCCGGTGCGCGACATCGCCGATGTGAGGGCGATGAAAGCCCTTGAGCCGCATCAGGTGGCACCGGTCTCCGAAGCGATTACCAACTTGGTGTCCGAGCTGGGTGACGTGCCGTTGATCGGGTTCGCCGGCGCACCGTTCACGCTGGCGTCCTACCTGGTGGAAGGTGGGCCCAGCCGCCACCACGAGCGCACCAAGGCGATGATGCTCGGCGAGCCCGACACCTGGCACGCGCTGATGACGGCCCTGACCGACGTGACAATCGCGTTCCTGCAGATGCAGGTGGACGCGGGGGTCGACGCGATTCAGCTGTTCGACTCGTGGGCGGGCACTCTGGCGTTGGCCGACTACCGCACCTACGTGCTGCCGCACAGCGCGCGGGTGTTCGCCGCGCTCGCAGGCGCCGGAGTGCCGATGACCCACTTCGGGGTGGGCACCGCGGAGTTGCTCGGCGCGATGTCGGAGGCGGTGTCGATCCAGGGCGCGTCGGCCGTCGTCGGCGTCGACTGGCGCACGACGCTGCCCGACGCCGCCACCCGCGTCGTGGCCGGAACCGCGTTGCAGGGCAACCTCGACCCGGTGGTGTTGCTGGCGGGCTGGCCGGTGGTGGAACGCGCGGTGCGCGCGGTGGTCGAGGACGGCCGCAGGGCCGTCGATGCCGGCGCGACCGGTCATGTGTTCAACCTCGGCCACGGCGTGCTGCCCAGCACCGACCCCGGTGTGATCAGCGACGTGGTGGCCTTGGTGCACTCATTGTGACCGTGTCGTACGCCGTTGTCGGCGGCGGCATTTCGGGTTTGGTAGCCGCCTACCGGCTGCGTGTCTCGGCCGGACCCGACGCGTCGATCACGGTGTTCGACCCGGCCGACCGGCTCGGTGGGGCGTTGCGCACCGAACGGGTCGGCGGTCAGCTGCTCGACGTCGGGGCCGAGGCGTTCGTCGCGCGCAGGCCGGAGGTGCCCGCGCTGCTGGCCGAGCTGGGTCTGGCGGGCAGGCAGATCGGCACGACGGGCGTGCGGCCGCTGATCTACAGCCAGGGCCGTCTGCACCCGCTGCCCGCCGACACGCTGCAAGGCATCCCGGCGCATTCGGCGGCGTTGGCCGGCCTGGTCGACGACGCGACGACCGCCCGCATCCGCGACGAACGCCACAGGCCGCTGTCCTGGCGGCCCGGCGCGGACCCCGTGGTCGCCGACCTGGTGGCCGACCGCTTCGGCGAGCAGGTGGTGGCCCGGTCGGTCGATCCGCTGCTGGCCGGCGTCTATGCCGGGTCCGCGGCCACCATCGGGGTGCGTTCGGCCCTTCCGACGCTGGTCGCCGCGCTGGACCGGGGCGCGCCGAGCCTGACCGCCGCGGTCAACGAGGCGCTGATGGCCGCGGGCCCGCCGGTGTCCGGGTCGATCTTCGGCGCCGTCGACGGCGGCTACGGCGTGCTACTCGACGAGTTGATCCGCCGCGCCGACATCCGCTGGATCCAGGTTCCCGTCGAGCGGGTCGACAGGTCACCGCGGGGCTGGCGGCTCATCGACGACGAGGGCGTGCCCCATCACGCCGACGCGGTGGTGCTGGCCGTCCCGGCGCCGCGGCTGGCGCGCCTGGTGGAGGGCGTCGCCGCACGCGCGGCCGAGACGGCCCGGCGCATCGCGGTGGCGTCGACGGCGGTGGTGGCGTTGGCACTGCCCGGCGGCACACCGCTGCCCGCCCGCTCCGGTGTGCTGGTGGCCACCGGTGAGCGCCTGCGCGCCAAGGCGATCACGCTGTCGACGCAGAAGTGGGGAGCGCGCGGCAACGTGGAGTTGGTGCGGCTGTCCTACGGACGCTTCGGCGACCGGTTGGCGCGCGCGACCAGCGACGACGATCTGCTGGCATGGGCGGTCGAGGACCTCAAGGCGGTGTTCGGCATCGCGACCGAACCGGTCGACTGCCTGGTGACGCGCTGGATCGACGCGATGCCGCAGTACGGGCCCGGGCACGCCGAACTGGTCGCCGATCTGCGCGCCGGCCTGCCGCCGACCCTGGCCGTGGCGGGAAACTATCTCGACGGGATCGGCGTGCCCGCCTGTGTGGCGGCCGCCACCAGGGCGGCCGCTTCGCTGGTCACCACGCGCGTGGCACGATAGGGGTATGGCCAAGCTCGATTTCGACGCGCTCAACTCGACCCTCCGCTACCTGATGTTTTCGGTGTTCTCGGTGCAACCGGGGACGTTGGGGGAGGACCGCGCGGGCGTCATCGACGAGCTGTCGACGTTCCTCAAAGAGCAGGAGGAGCGCGGCGTGGTGGTGCGCGGCATCTACGACATCGCAGGCACCCGGGCCGACGCCGACTTCATGTTCTGGACGCACGCCGAGAGCATCGAGGCGCTGCAGGCCACCTATTCGGACTTCCGCCGCACCACCACGCTGGGACGCGCGAGCACACCGGTGTGGAGCAACGTCGCACTGCACCGTCCGGCCGAGTTCAACAAGAGCCACATCCCGGCGTTTCTGGCCGGTGAGGAGCCGGGCAACTACATCTGCGTGTATCCGTTCGTGCGGTCCTACGACTGGTATCTGCTGCCCGACGAGGAGCGCCGCCGCATGCTCTCCGAGCACGGAATGGCCGCCCGCGAGTACAAGGACGTGCGGGCCAACACCGTGCCCGCGTTCGCGTTGGGCGACTACGAGTGGATCCTGGCGTTCGAGGCGCCGGAGTTGCATCGCATCGTCGATCTGATGCGCGACCTGCGCGCCACTGACGCGCGCAGGCATGTCCGCGAGGAGACGCCGTTCTTCACCGGCCCGCGGGTCAGCCCCGAACAGTTGGTCACCGCTCTGCCGTAGCCCGCTGTTCTTCGCGCCGAGAATCGCGGAACTCACCGCAGACGCGACGTCGCCCCATCATCATTGGTCAATGACCATCCGGGCGTGGGTTGCCGCACCATTGCTGATTGTCGCGTTCACGGCGGCGCCCAGCGCTGTTGCGCAGTCACCGACCGGCGAACAGTGCCCGCCGCGAAACGGCCTAACAGTCGTCATCAACGTCGGGGACATCGACTGCGTCACCGCGTCGGATTACGCGGTCCAGTACGACGTCGACGGCGACAAGTATCAATCGATCGGCCCGTTCAACTGTTACTCCGGTAATGCGATGACCGCGCCGCTGATCTTCCAGTGCGTCGCGGACACCGTCGACCACGCCGAATTCGCCGTCTACCCCGGCTAGCCCGCCCCTGGCCGGGTCAGTCGGCCGTGGGCACCAGTCGCAGTGAGATGGAGTTGATGCAGTAGCGCTGATCGGTCGGTGTCGGGTAGCCCTCGCCTTCGAAGACGTGGCCGAGGTGGCTGTGGCAGTTCGCGCAGATCACCTCGACGCGGCGCATGCCCAGCGAGTTGTCCGGCCGCAGAATCACCGCGTCGGAGTCGGCCGGGTCGAAGAAGGACGGCCAGCCGCAGTGGGATTCGAACTTCTCCGTGCTGCGAAACAGTTCGACGCCGCAGGCCCGGCACTGGTAGATGCCCTCGGTCTTGGTGTCGGTGTACTCGCCGGTGAACGGACGCTCGGTGCCCGCCTGGCGCAGCACGTGGAATTCCTCGGGTGTGAGCTTCTTGCGCCACTCGTCGTCGGTGAGCTGCAGCTTGGGAGCTGGTGTGGTCATAGCTCCAGGCTAGCGAGTCTCGGCGGCGGGTCGGCAGGAATCGTCGGCACGGCTCACCTCCCCCCCGGCCCTGACCTCAGGCGATTCAATCGTACGAGCCCAGGGGCACCCCGGAGGGAATTACGCGCATGCCGCAGTGACGAAACAGCTTGCGTGCGCAACGAATCGGCGCGAGGTCAGGCCGTTGCGGGCTGCCTCTGCGGTTCCCTCATCCAGGGTGGGTCGATACCGTCGGCAAGACGCTCGGCCTCCTTGGCGTCGAGGTAGCGGAACAGCAGCACCGAGAACACCACGATCACCACCAGAGACCAGCCGTAGGTGATCTTCAGGTACTCCAGGGCGCGCCCGGTGGTCGGCCAGTGCCCGAGCAGCCAGCGGTCCATCGTCATGAAGCCGTAGATACCCAGCCACGCCGGCCAGTTGCGCAGCACCGAGTTCGGCAACACGACCGTCATCAGGAACGGGAACAGCATCATCGAGTAGTAGCCCTGGCCCAACGACAGCACCAGCCACGACGTGATGAGAAGGACGCCAGACGACGTCAACATCCAGAACAGCGGGTCACGGGTCCGGTAGTAGCGGTACAGCAGCCACAGGCTGACCGCACCCAACACCACAAATGCCAAGCGCAACACCATGATCAGCCACATCGGTAGGCCGTAGTAGACCCCGTTGCCCAGGATCGAGCTGTTGAAGTAGTCGCGGGTGGACATGATGTAGGGCAGGGTGCGGGTGACGAAGCTCATCGGGTCGCTGATCAACGGCCACGCGGCCGCGTTGAACACCAGCGGCACCAAGAACGCGGTCACCAGGGCTCGCCACTGCCGGTTGAGCAGCGGAAGCAACAGCAGCGGCGCCAACAGCGGCTTGACCACCAACGTCAGCCCGATCGCCACCCCGGCCCACCATTCGCTGGTCTTCTTGCCGTCGAGCAGCCACCGGAAGAACAGCACCTCGAACAGCAGGATGCAGCCGTTGATGTTGCCGAAAACCAAGGTGTTGGTGACGCTTTCGGTGCAGAACATCGCCAGCAGCAGGGCCGGCGCGGCCACCGACGCCAACGTGAACTTGAACAGCCGCAGCAGGAAGTAGGCGGCCAGCACGATCGCCAGTGTGTTGAAGAAGATGAACCAGTAGCGCGACGCCTCCACCGGCAGATAGCCGAACGGCGCCATGATCAGCGTGCCGCCGGGCGGGTAGAGGTAGTGCGGGTCGACGTGGTTGAAGTGCTCGTTGTAGATGTCCAGGCCCAGCTTGAAGTTCACCACCGCGCGGTAGACGGGCCCGAAGTCGTCGGTGATGTAGCCGTTGGTGGCCAGCACATAGCTGCGGTGGATGATCGCCAAGATCGCGATCGGCCACAGGATCGAACGCAGCACGGAGGCGGTGCTCGGCGGGGAAGTGCGGGGCCGGAAGGCAGCCAGGACAAGATCGCGCACGACCGCACGGTACCCGACCGCCGTCGGCGCGAGGCGTCAGGCCGGGCAGAACGTGTCGGTGTCGGGCAGGTTGCCGCTGTCGAGGTAGCCCAGCACCGGCGGCAGCGCGCACGGCGAGTACACCGACGCGCCGTGGCCAATGCCCTGCCACATCACCCGCCTGTTGGCCGACCGGGCGTTGAGCACGATGGCGGCCACCGCGGCCACCCCTTCGTTGCCGACGATCGGGTCGTTCTGCGTGCCGAGCAGCAGCACCGGGATCTTGAGGTTCTGCGGTTCTTGCGGCGCCGACCCGCTGGGCCAGCTCAGGCAGTCCACCAGCGACAGCGCGCCCACGGTGCCGAACTGCGGGTAGAGCTTGTCCCACGCCACCACGAGTTCGCGCACCCGGTCGGGGGTCGGCCGGTTCAGGGAATCGCTGCAGTCGTTGACGAACTGGCCGTCGGTGCCGCGCAGTATCTCGGCCTCGTTGATCAGGGCGGTCATCGCGTTCCAGTCACCGGAGCGGGCGCCGTCGATCGCCGCGGCCAGGTCGTTGGTGGCGGCCACCCGGTCGCCGCGCGGATAGGCCAGCGCGGTGGCGATCGCGTTCGCGACGGTGGCCACCGATCGCGAGCCGGTGCCCGATCCGCGCGCCTGGTTCAGCACGGCGTCGACGGCGGCCTTGGGGTTGGGCGCCAGCGCGCAGTTGAGCGCTACACATTGGGCCGCCCACGCGTCCAGCGCGGCCTGTTCGCCCTTGACGCGTTGCTCCATGGCGGTCTCGGCGGCGATGCCCAACGGCAGCGGGGAGTCCAGCACCAGCCTGGCGACCTTGTTCGGATGGGATCCGGCGTACGCCAGCGCCACCTGCGCGCCGTTGCCGACCCCGAGCAACGCCAGTGTCGGCACGTCCCAGGTGCTGCGCAGTCGCTCGATGTCCTCGGCGGCGTGGGCGCTGCCGTAGGCCGAGTCACCGGGCGCGATGGTGTCGGTGCAGCTGGTGGTCGCCTCCTGCACGATCGTCCGGAGGGCGGCGACCGGGTCGTCGCCCGGCTGGAACTGGGCCTGGTCGAGCATCGCCTGGCGGTCGAACAGGTCGCGGCAGTCGATCGCGCTGGACATGCCCATGCCGCGCCGGTCCACCGCGACGATCGGATGCGACTTGAGCACGTCGGTGCCCGACCGGGCCAGCCACACCGGCAGTTGCCGGGAAGTGGGCACGTCCGAACCGGTGGTCATCACCAGCGGACCGGCGTCGTCGGGGGTCTGGGCGGACTTCGCGCGCACCACCCCGATGCTGATGGTGCCGGTCGCGCCCTTGATCGGGTCGAGGTCGGCGTCGTAGGTGGCGCAGTCCAGCGTCACTCCCGGGATCGCGGGCACCGACGCATCGGAGAACACCCGCGACGTGCACTCCCGCCAGCTCAGGTCGTTCTTGGGCGCCTCCAGCGGCGGCGGCCCCTCGGGCGCCTGGCTGGTTTCGGGCTGGCCCTGCGGTTTGGCGTCGGAGTTGGTGGCGAACCGCGGGTTGGCGGCCAACCCCGGTGCGCAACCGGCCAGGACAGTCGACAACACCAGGGCCGACAGGCTTGAAGCCCGGACCAGGCGACGCGCAGGCATGCCGACCACAGTACTGATGTGCGCGTCAACCACTTCGGACGTAGCGGGTGTAGAGGTAGCCGTGCGCGTCGGAGAGCACATGCGCGGGCCGCATCGCGACGCGGACCTCACGGGTGCCGGCCGTGATGCGCCGCCCGGAGCCGCTGACCAGCACCGGCGCCACGGTCAGGCAGAGTTCGTCGAGCAGGTCGCTCTCGATCAGCTGGCTCAGCAGCTGCGGGCCGCCCTCGGTGAGCACCCGAAACAGCCCACGCTCGGCCAGCAACGCCAGCGCGGCCGCGGGGTCGACGCTGTCCGGGTGGGCACCCGAGGCGTTGAGTACCTCGGCCGCCGCGCCGAGTCGTCTGCCGGTGCGGTCGCAGGCGTCGGCGCAGGTCAGGATCAGCGGCGTCACCTCGGTGCGGGTGAAGAACCGGGCGTCGGGATCGAGGTTTCCCGACCGGGTGACCACGGCGATCGGCGGCACCTCGGCCTGGCCGCGGCGCTGCCGGGCGTGACGCTGCGCGAGCGGCATCTGCGCGCCGGAGTAGTTCTCCACGCGCACGGTCGCGGCCCCGACCAGGATGACATCGGCGGCGCTTCGCATCATCGCGAACAGGCTGCGGTCCCCGTCGCCGCCGAGCCCTTCGGTCTTGCCGTCGGCCGTCGCGGCGCCGTCGACGCTGGTGACCATGTTGCCCCGCACATAACAGCGCGTCAGCGCGTCGGGGTAGGCGTAGAACTCGGTCAGCCGGGGGTCGGCGCCGTCGAGCGCGGCGCCGTCGGCCCCGAGGACGGTGAATTGCGCCCCAGCGGCGGTATCGGCCATGAAGACGATTGCAGCACGTCGCATAGGGTGCTCGCATGCACGGGTCCAGCAGCGTCGGACGTCTGGTGGACCGGCACCCCGACGTCACCCCCGAGCGGCTGATCGCCCAACTGGTCCCGCCGCCCACTTTCGCCGACGTCGGCTTCGACACCTACCTGCCCGATCCGGGCGAACCGTCGCAGGCCGAGGCGGTGCAGGCGTGTCTGCGGTTCTGCGACCTCGCGGTGCAACGGCGGGCGGGTAAGAAGAAGCTGTTCGGCCGGCGCGAAGCGCTTCCCGGTGTCGGGTTGTATCTCGACGGCGGGTTCGGCGTGGGCAAGACGCATCTGCTGGCGTCGTCCTACTACCGGTTGCCGCAGCCCAAGGCGTTCGCCACGTTCGGCGAGTTGACCCAGCTGGCAAGCGTTTTCGGGTTCGCCGAATGTATCGATCTGCTCGCCGACTACGTCGTGGTGTGCATCGACGAGTTCGAACTCGACGACCCCGGCAACACCACCCTGATCTCGCGGCTGCTGTCACAACTCGTCGAACGCGGGGTGTCGGTGGCGGCCACCTCCAACACGCTGCCTGAGCAACTCGGCGAGGGCCGCTTCGCCGCGCAGGACTTCCTGCGCGAAATCAACACCCTGGCCGCGATTTTCACGACGGTGCGCATCGACGGACCCGACTACCGCCACCGCGGCCTACCCGCCGCGCCGGAGCCGTTGAGCGACAAGGAGATCGCCGCCCGCGCCGCTGAAGTTCCCGGTGCCACCCTCGACGATTTCGACGCGCTGTGTGCGCACCTGGCCACCATGCACCCGTCGCGCTACCTCACCCTGATCGAGGGGGTGTCCGCGGTGTTCATCACCGGGGTGCACCCGGTCGACGACCAGAACGTCGCGCTGCGGCTGGTGTCGCTGACCGACCGGCTCTACGACGCGGGCATCCCGGTGGCGGCGTCGGGGGTCAAGCTCGACGAGGTGTTCAGCGAGGAGATGCTGGCGGGCGGATTCCGCAAGAAGTACCTGCGCGCGACATCGCGGCTGCTGGCACTGTCCCGCCACTCCCGCGACTCCCGCCACTCTCGCGAGCCCCGCCACTCCCGCGAGCAGACGTAAAATCCGTGCGACACGCCGTATTCGCGCGGACTTTGCGTCTGCCCGCGCTCAAAGGGGGCGGCCCATCACGTAGTCGTTCTCGACGCCGTCGCCCAGCCGGAACGTCCTGGTCCCGGTGACGGTGAAACCGTGCTTGGTGTAGAAGCGTTGGGCGCGTTGGTTGTGCTGGTTGACGCCCAGCCACACCGAGGTGGCGCCGAGCCCGCGGGCTTCGCGCAGCGCCGCGGTCATCAGCGCCGACGAGGCGCCGCGGCCGTGACTGTCGGGCAGCACGTACATCTTCGAGATCTCCACCGCGCCGCCGTCTTCGCGAATCAGCATGGCGTAGCCGACGATTCGGCCGTCCGCACGGGCGGCGAGCACCACGCGGTCGGGATCGGTGATGTAGTCGCGAAACCGGCTCTCGGACAGGTTCTCGGCGATGAACGCGGCGATGTTCTGCGGTGTCGCCGACGGGGGACAGGCCAGCGGAAACGTGCGCGCGGCGACATCGGCCAGGTGCGCTGCGTCGGCGGCGTCGGCCGTGCTGACCTCAGCGACCAACTCAGCGTCCGATGCTCAGGACACGTTCCACTGCGCCAGGTGCTGGCCGGTGATCTTGTCGATCAGCACCACGTTGGACACCAGGTCGCGGTAGCAGTCCCACCAGACACCGCCGCTGACCGTGGATCCGGCCGGGGCGTTGTTCAGGGCGAACTGCAGCGCGTCGGGCGCGTCGGTGTTTCGCGGTTCGTAGGAGTCGCCGGTCGGCGTGACACCGCGGAACTGATACGTGATGGCCTGGGCGTACGGGGTGGGCACCTGGATGGGGTGCACGGTGATCTGCGCGCGCCAGACCTGATGGCGCGGTGGGCGCGGCGGATAGCCGAAGCCCGGCGGAATCGGGGACGGGTCGACGCTGTGCACGGTGATGTCGGCGATCAGGCCCTCGAACTTGATCTGCAGCGTGTCGCCGAGGCGGCCGATCGGCGTCGGGGCGGCGGCGGGCACAGCGGCGGCGGGCACGGCGGTGAGGCCGGCCACGGCCGCCGCGGTGGCGATCAGGAGCACGAACCAGCGGCGCATCCACGCATGATCGCACAGACTGAAACGTGTTACAGCCTCTTCCGGGCGCATCAGGCGGCTTCGAGGTCCAGCAGCGTCGACTTGGCCGACGGCCCGCCGATGTACTGGCCCGTCGACCCGTCGGAGCGCACCACGCGGTGACACGGGATCAGCACCGGCAGCGGATTGTGGGCACAGGCGCTGCCGACCGCGCGCACCGCACGAGGACTGCCGACCGCGGCGGCCACCGCGGCGTAGCTTTGCCGACGCCCGTAGTCGATGTCGCGCAGGTGCTCGATGACCGTGCGCCGGAACCCGTCGGCCATTCGCAGGTCCAGGGGCACCTCGAAGATGGTGCGGCGCCTGGCGAAGTACTCGTCGAGTTGGCGCGCGGCGGAGTCCAGTCGCGCGGGTGCCCGCAGGATGCGCGGGCTGACCGCCTCGGCGAGCCGGGCGAGCACCGCGTCGTGGTCCTCGATGTCATAGGCGACCCGGACCACGCCGACGGTGGTGGCGGCCAGCAGCAGGGTGCCGACCGGTGTGTCGACGGTGCGGTAGGCCACGTCGAGCAGCCCGTCGGCCTCGGCGGCGTGGCCGAGCCGGTCGTGCAGTCGGGCCAGTGTGTGGTCCTCGGCCGGGATCTGGTCGAAGGCCTTGACAGTCATCATGTTTCGTCCTCTCGGTAGATCTTGCGCAGGGTCTTGATGCCGTCGGCGGCCGCGCGGCGCGCGGCGTCGGGTGAGTTGTCCAGCAGTGTGGCGATCTCGGCGAACGGCAGACCGGCGATGTGGTGGTAGGCCACCGCCTGCCGCTGCTTGGTGGGCAGCCGCTGCAGCGCCGTCCACAGGTCGGGGTCGCGCAGGGCGGGATCGCCGTGCGGCGCCGCCCGATCCGGCAGGTCCTCGATCGGGGTGGGGCGACGGGAGCGGGCGCGGCCGACGTCGAGGGCGCGGCGGTGGGCGATGGTGACCAGCCAGGCCTCCACGTTGGCGCCGGTGGGCAGGTCGGGGTAGGCGCGCAGGGCGGACAGGAACGTCTCCGACCAGGCGTCCTCGGCGTCGACGGGGCCGAGCACCGCGCGGCACACCCGCAGCACCGTCGGGGCGTGCTCGGCCACCACCTCTTCGAACGGACGCACCCTCACATCATGTAGACGCCGCGGCCGTCGTGGTTGTGAGATCAGCCTTTGGTGAACGGTTCCAGAGCCGCGTTCAGATCCGCTTCGAAGCGGTCCCGGTCGGCGCCGACGCGATGAAGTGGCCCGTCACCGTCTTCGACCTCCCACAGCGCCAACACGATGTGCTCGGTGCCGATGTAGTTGTGTCCCAACCGAAGTGCGTGGCGGAAGGTCAGTTCCAGCACCTTCTTGGCGGCCCCGTCGAACGGGGTGAGCGGGGGCAACTCGCCGTCGGTGCGCGGCGGCAGCGTGATGGCCTTCGTCACCGCCTCGACGGTGACTTTCTGGGCGGCGAGCAGTTTGACGGCCAGCCCGTCGGGGTCGTCGAACATCGCCAGGAGCAGATGGTCGGGGGTGATCTCGGTGTTGCCGGCCTGCTGGGCCTTGTTCTGTGCGACGACGACGACGTTGCGGGCCCGCGGGGTGAATCGGCTGAACCCGGCGTCGGGGTCCATCGCCTCGGTGGTGTCGGGGGTCTTGGGCACGAACCGTTTCTGGGCGGCCTGCTTGGTGACGCCCATGCACTTGCCGATCTCGGTCCACGACGCCCCGGAACGGCGGGCCTGGTCGACGAAATGACCGATCAGGTGGTCGGCGATGTCGTCGAGGGCCTCGGCGGCCAGCACCGCGTCGGTGAGTTGGTCGAGCGGTTCGGAGTGCACCTGCTTGATGACGTCGATGAGGTCGTCGAGGCGAACGGGATTGGTGATGCGGGCGGGGGCGGGGTCGGGTGTTTCAGCGGCGGTCATACGTCAACTGTAGGTTGACGCTGCCGGATCGTCAACCAAAGGTTGACGGCCCTGCCTGGGCGGCTGCCGAAATTTGCTGGGGACGGTTTTGCGGTCGCGGGTTCGGGAAACTCCGAGCGGGATGTCAAAGCGTGTCGAGAAAGGGGTGGACCAACCGCCGCTGCTGCGGCGGGCCGTCGCCTACATCCACGACAACGCGCACCGCGACGTCACCCTGGTCGGGATCGCCGCGGCGGCGGGGGTCACTCCGCGGTCGGTGCAGTACATGTTTCGACGGCATCTGAACACCACACCGCTGGAGTACCTGCGCCGAGTGCGGCTGGACCGAGCGCACCGCGAGTTGGTGGCCGCAGACCCGTCCGTCGACACGGTGATGTCGATCGCCTACCGGTGGGGCTTCAGCCACGCGGGCCGGTTCAGCGGCATGTACAAGCAGACGTTCGGCACACCGCCGAGCCGGACGCTGCGTGGCTACGGGTGAGCTGGTCTAGATCGGGAAGAAGCCCTCGCGGGTGAAGAAGCCGGGCTGCCAGCCCTGGGTGCCCAGGCACAACATCGGACGTCCGTCGGGATGTTGGGCCGCCGCTTGGGGTTTGGGGCACGGGGCGCCCTGCTCCTGGACACCGAACAGCTGATAGGCCGCGACCCAGAAGCCGGTGTACTGGGGTGGCCACTGGTTCTCGATCCAGCGGCACTGCAGCACCTCGCCGCCCGGGCCACGGCCGAAGGTGAACCGGTGGAGGTTGGTGCACGGCGCGGTGAGGTGCGCCTCGTAGTTCATGCCCGGCACGTCGCTGGGGTAGCGCCCTGACGTGTCGGGATACATCAGGTCATCGGCGACGGCGACCGGAGCCGCGCCGAGCGCTGCGCCGGCGATCGCCGCGGCGGCGAAGAGTTCGCGAATCATGTCCACCTCTTGGTCCCGGTGACCGGTTGGCCTTGGCAAAGCCTAGTGCGTCGAACCTACCGCGCGGGTGGTTTCTCAGACCGCGTCGGCGGGGCCGGCATGACGCTCGTGCCGCGGCGGGCCGGTGTGCACGGTGAGCGGGACGTCGACGCGCTCGTGCTGGCCGTCGAGGCGGAAGGCGTAGAGGTGCGGGCCGCCGCCGGGCTCGATCGGTAGCCGAGTCTGCGGCAACAGCAGGAACTTGACCGGGGAGTTGAGGGTGAAATCGGAGGAGTAGGCGGGTCGCCAGTGCCGGCCGGACGGACCCTCGGCGTTGATGTGCAACAAGAACCGGCTGCCCACCTCTTCGGGTTCGACCTCGCAGAGCACCACCACGTCGCACCCGAAACTGGTCGCGTCCGGGGGAACCCTGGTGCTCTTCCAGAAGCCGCCGTCCACGTTGAGCATGCCGTTGACGATCTCGGCGTGGTTGGCTAAGAACGCTGCGGTCAACCGCATTTCGCCAATGTAATGGATAGCCCGGGCCGACACCGGCCGAACCGAAGCGCGTCGCTACTCGCAGGCGACGCCGTCGCCGTCGCCGTCCATGCCGATCCGATAGCCCGGTTCGCCGATGCGCAGCGGCGCGACGCCGGCTTTGCGGGCGGCGGCGCAGTTCTCGTAGTAGACGTTCGAGGAGGACGGTGGGGCCAGGCCGGCGATGCCGACCGGCGGCGGTGGTTGTGAGCTGGCCGACGAGGAGCCGCGCGGGTGCGATTCTGTCTGGCCGTTGCACGGCGGGCCCCACAGCCCCCGGCCGGCGTCTTTGGCCTCTTGTTCGGCTTGGACGATCTGGGCGTAGCGGGTGACGGGCTTGCCGCCGTAGACGTAGGACTTCGCGGTGCCGGCGCGAGCGGCCTCGACCGAGTAGTCCCAGCCGTCGGCGCGGACGAGGTAGGCCAGGGTGCGGCCGTACCGGTCGGTGCGGTCCTGGGTGGGGTCGGGTTGCAGCGCGACGCGCTGACCCAGCATGTTCTCGGTGGCGAACTGGGTGGCTTCGGGGCCCCAGCAGCCCACGGTGTAGCCGGGCTTGGAGGTCTCCGGTGTGTCGATGCCGAGGATGCGGACGCGGAGGCGACCGCGGTTGTCGTCGCGGATGTCGATGGTGTCGCCGTCGACGACTCGGAGGACGACGGCTGTGGCGTCGACGGGGTCAGCGGTGGCGATCGCGGGGGACAGGTGACCGGCAAGACCGATGAGTGCGGAGATGGCGACGGTGAGTAGGTGGCGTATCAACCCGGGTGCTACCTCTCGCAGCCGATGCCGTCGTCGTCACGATCGAGATGGGGGCCGTAGGCCGGATCGTCGGACGGGATGTTGTAGCGACCGTCGGCGGCGGCTGCCTTGCAGTTCTGGTACGGCGCGGCCTCAGCTACCGGTGCAGCACCGACAGCGACGACGGCGGCGAGGCCTACTGCGGCGAGGAGTATGCGAAACATTGTTGCTCTCTGGTGATCTGGTGTGCGATTAGCCTGATACTCAGACCATACCGCTGGTGCAGCAAACACATCAGCAAATTGACCAAAGTGAAGGTCAGTCGCACGTCGTTTCATAGCGCGCAGCAGGGCTGTGCCGCACGGCAAGGTGCGATTCTCCAACCGTCGCAGCGAGATCCATGAAGGCAATGTCGGAAACGGGGTACCGCCGGCCACCGTGATGGGTGCGATCACGATCCGGCACTCGTCCACGAGTTCGGCTCACACGATCGGTGCGGCCAGCGCCGCGTCGGCCATCTGCAGCGCGCGCCCTACGCGGGACTTTCCAGACCGGTTAGGGAGGCGAGAAACCGGGAACGCGCGTATTAGCGAGTCGTTTTCAATTGAGGAGGTAAGCCATGGCGAAAGGTGACGTCAACACGTACTTCGAGAATGGTGCATGGAAGTCGAAGGTCGAGGGGAGCAGTCGAGCCGCCCATGTCGGGGGTACCAAGGTCGAGCAAGTGGCGGTAGGTAGACGAATGGCCCAAGCCCGCAGAGCCGAGCACACAATCCGTAATCAGGACGGCACTGTCGGGGAGAAGAACACGTATGGCAAGGATCCGTTTCCCCCACGGGGATAGCGGTCAACACTTCCCCAAGCGGACTGGGCATGTATTGGGAACGCGCCTCCGCGCCTCATCGTAAAAAGAGTCGCTGAACTGCACAAACTGTGGTGCGCGATACTGGGATTGAACCAGTGACCTCTTCCGTGTCAGGGAAGCGCTCTCCCGCTGAGCTAATCGCGCGGGCTAGAGGTGGAGACGGGAATCGAACCCGTGTGCACGGCTTTGCAGGCCGTTGCCTCACCACTCGGCCACTCCACCGCTTGGGTTGATGCCACTGCACCCTCCGAGCGGATGACGGGATTCGAACCCGCGACCCTCACCTTGGCAAGGTGATGCGCTACCAACTGCGCTACATCCGCACGCCACGAGCGACCCCGTCGCCCATCGCGAATGACGACGATAGTCGACCCGAGTGTAGCCGCACAAATCTCGACGACCCGTGCCGCGTCGTCGTCACCCCCCAAGCTTAGGGCACCCGGCAGTCCGCCCCCGAATTCGAGAAGCCGCGGCCCGATTCCGCCCCGCGACAGGCGATGCCGGACCCGGCAATATGGCAGCGGGCCTGCCCTCAGATGTCGGCCCGGGCGCCGGGGGCCGCACACCAAATCGGCAGCCCTCCAACCTGCACCCACCTCCGAGAACAGCAGGTGGAAGGCAAGTAATCGATTCGGGCCGGTAAGCTGTCCCGTGCTAGTCTTCGACGTCGTTCGGCCTATCCGGTCGGGCTTTCCGGTCTCGTAGCTCAGCGGGAGAGCGTCCGCCTCACACGCGGAAGGTCACTGGTTCGATCCCAGTCGGGACCACAACACCGATCGTCACCCCAACATCCCCGGCCGCCGGGCGTGTCATCACCGCACCCGCACCGGTTCGCGCCTACATTCGCGCCATGGCGGGCAAACCGTCGCTGCAGCGGGCGCGATCAGTGTTGCGCGCCGAATGGGCGGCGATCCGGCGGCAGGACCCGGATCTGGCCCCCGCCGACATCACCCTGTTCACCTTCCCGCTGCTGGTGCGCGCCGTCGGGGTCCTGGCCGTCGGTGTGGTCCCGCTGCTGGTGGTGCGCAGCAGCAGCGACGAGGACTCGCTGCTGGTCCCGCTGATCGGCTCGCTGGCGCTGGTCATTATCTGCACCGCCGTCGTGGCGTGGCTGACCTCGATCGTCATCTCTGGTCTGGTGGTGATGATTCTCTACCGCACCCGGCCCGCCGCGTCGTCGCACCTGGTCATGCGCATCATCTCCAGCTCCTTCGCGCGGATCAGCGACTCCACCTCGCACCTGACGCTGCTGGCCCTGGTCGCCGGCCTGCTGTCGCTGGCGTTCGGGCTGCCCGCCCGCCACGGCGACGCCGAGGCTCATTCGGTGATCGACGACCTGCTGGCCGCACAGGTCGGTGTCCTGCTCGCCGCGCTGGGGGTGGCATTCATCGTCGAGTCCATCCGGTCGGCGGCCGACATCGTCGACGAGCAGTCGCTGATGTTGGCCTGGCCGTGGGCGTTGATCATCGCGTGCCTGTCGTGGACCCTCGCGACCATCGTGGGCCCGTTCGAGAGCACCCGGATGCTGACGATCCTGCTCAATGAGTGGCTACCCGCGATGGTCGACGGCGTTCCGCGCGCCCAGGTCATCGCCGACCTTCTGCCGCCCGGCGCCAGGTGGTGGGTGGCCTTCGGTCCGCTGCCCGTCATCGCGTTGGTGTGGGCGATCACCGCCGCACGCCACCACGGCCTGGTCCAGATCCGAGAATTCGCGGAAGGTGACGACGAGGTCCGGCCCGCGCGACAGGCGTAAGCGAAAACTGCTGCCGCGTCGGACCTCTCAGCCGCGGCCCTGCGATCGGTCCAGCTTCGAGATGAAAACCGCTGCCTGCGTGCGCCGTTCCATGCCCAGCTTGGCCAACAGCCGAGACACATAGTTCTTGACGGTCTTCTCGGCGAGAAACATCCTGGCCGCGATCTGTTTGTTGGTCAGACCCTCGCCGAGCAGGTCGAGCAGAACCCGCTCCTGATCGGTGAGCGCCGACAACGGATCTGACCGTTCGGCGGTGCCCCGCAGCTTGGCCATCAACGCCGCGGCCGCCCTGTTGTCCAGCAGCGAGCGCCCCGCGCCGACGTCCTTGATCGCCTTGGCCAGTTCCATGCCCTTGATGTCCTTGACCACATAACCGCTCGCGCCGGCCAGGATCGCGTCCAGCATCGCCTCGTCGGAGGTGTAGGAGGTCAGGATGAGGCAGCGCAGGTTCGGTAGCCGCGACAACAGGTCTCGGCACAGTTCGATGCCGTTGCCGTCGGGCAGCCGCACGTCGAGCACGGCCACGTCGGGCTCGAGTGCGGGTATCCGCGCCATCGCCTCGGCCACCGTCCCCGCCTCACCGACCACCTCGAGGTCGCTGTCGGCACCGAGAAGGTCGACCAGTCCCCGGCGGACCACCTCATGGTCATCGACGAGAAACACCTTCACCATTGTCAAGCCTCTCCACGGTCGCGACGGCCCATTGCGGCCGTGTTGCTACGCCGTCCAGCTTGGCAGATCGGCGCGTCGCCGTGCTGCCGATCAGGGTCCTTGGTCCCTGGGCAATGTTGCCTTCGGCCCCAGATCTCGACCCGCCGTCTTCCTAGGCTTTCGGGCATGGCTTACGTGATCGGAAGTGCGTGCGTCGACGTCATGGACAAATCCTGTGTTCAGGAGTGCCCGGTGGACTGCATCTACGAAGGTGACCGCGTCCTCTACATCAACCCCGACGAGTGCGTGGATTGCGGTGCGTGCAAGCTGATCTGCCGCATGGACGCGATCTACTACGAAACCGACCTGCCCGACGAGCAACGTCAGCATCTCGCCGACAACGCCGCGTTCTTCAGCGAGGTCCTGCCCGGTCGCGACGCACCGTTGGGCGCGCCGGGCGGGGCCGCCGCGGTGGGACGCATCGGCGTCGACACCCCGCTGATCGCCGCGCTGCCCAAGCGGTCTGGCGATCACCGTGACTGAGACCAGGCAGCCCGTCACCGTCCTGTCCGAAAGCGAATGCTGGGATCTGCTGGGCAGCGTCTCGCTGGGGCGACTGGTCACCAGCGCCGACGGCCAGCCCGAGATCTTCCCGGTGAATTTCGTCGCCCAGAACCGAACGCTTTTGTTCCGCACCGCCGAAGGCACCAAGCTGTCCAGCGTCGCGATCAACAACTCGGTGTTGTTCGAAGCCGACGACCACGGCGTCGCCGAGGGCTGGAGTGTGATCGTTCGCGGCGTGGCCCGCAGCGTCCGTTCCGACGACGACGTCGCGGAGGCAGAACGCGCACAACTGCTCCCGTGGACCGCCACGGTCAAGCAGCACTACGTCCGGATCCTGCCCAGAAGGGTCACCGGCCGCCGGTTCCGGTTCGGTCCGGCCGACCCGTTCCCCTGAGGCGCATCGCCGCCGGTGGACGGCCACCTGTTAAATGGTCAAAGACCCTTCGACGCGCTTGCTTTCGGCGCGATCGAGGTGACGGCCGGCATCGAGGAGGTGGCATGCATTCGATCGTCACGCTGACGATGAACCCGGCGCTCGACATCACCACCGACACCGATACCGTGCACAGCACCAGCAAGGTCCGCTGCGGCGAGGCCCGCCACGACCCGGGCGGCGGCGGGGTCAACGTCGCGCAGATCGCCCATGTGCTCGGCGCCTCCGTGCTGGCGGTGTTTCCCATCGGCGGGTGGACGGGGCAGATGCTCACCGAACTGCTCGCCGGCAACGAGGTGCCGGTCCGCGAGGTCAAGATCGGCAACGCGACGCGGGAGAGCTTCACGGTCAACGAGACCAGCACCGGCCTGCAGTACCGGTTCGTGCTGCCCGGGCCCCGACTCACCCGCGACGAACAGACGCGGTGCCTCGAGGAGGTGCGCCTGGCCGCCGCCTCGGCGCAATACGTCGTCGCCAGCGGCAGCCTGCCTCCGGGCGTGCCGCCGGCGTTCTACCAGCGGGTTGCCGACATGTGCGGTGAGCTGGGTGTGCGGTTCGTGCTGGACACCTCCGGCGCGGGCCTGCAGCAGATCGAGTCCGGGGTCTACCTGCTCAAACCCAGCCTGCGTGAACTCCGAGAATGCGTGGACCGTCCGCTGGCCACCGAAGCCGAACAGATCGACGCCGCCCGTGAACTGATCGACGACGGCCGCTGCGAGGCCATCGTCGTGTCCCTCGGAGCGGACGGAGCGCTGTTGGTGACCGCGCGGGAATGCTTCCGGTACTCGGCGATACCGGTGCGCGCGGTCAGCGGTGTCGGCGCGGGCGACGCGATGGTCGCGGCCATCACCGTCGGACTGACCCGTGGGTGGTCCCTGCCGGAATCGGTGCGGTTCGGTAACGCCACCGCCGCGGCGATGCTGCTGACGCCCGGCACGATGCCGTGCACATCCGCCGACGTCGAACGCCTCCACGAGGTGGCCCCCGATCCGGAACCCGTCACCGCTGCCGTGCGACGATCACCGGCATCCGCGACGCCTGAACCACCGCCGCGCTGACCGAGCCGAGCAGCATGCCGGCGAATCCGCCGCGCCCGTGGCTGCCGACGACCACCAGTTGGGCTTCTTCGGAGTGTTCGACCAGTTGCCGCGCCGGTCGATCGCACACCACCAACCGGTGCACCTGCACATCGGGGAAGCGTTCCTGCCAGCCGGCCAGGCGCTCGGCCAACACCGCGTCCTCGCCGGCTTTCATCGTCGACCAGTCCATGCCGGGGAAATCCAGCACGCCCTCGTCGCTCCACGCGTGCAGGGCGATCAGATCGACCTGTCGAAACGACGCCTCTTCGAACGCGATCGCGGTCGCGAGCTCGGATGCCGGTGATCCGTCGATCCCCACCAGGACAGGGGCTTTCGCCGGGGTCGGCATCAACGGGTCCTCGTCGCGGATGACCGCGACCGGGCAGTGCGCGTGGTGCACCAGGCCGTCGCTGACCGAGCCCAGCAGCCTGCCGAGCGCTCCCTGTCCCCGGCTGCCCACCACCACCATGTCGGCGTCCTTCGACAAGTCCACCAGGGTCGGCACGGTCGCCGAGTAGTACATCTCGGTCTTGATCCGCGTCGCACCCGCCTCGCGGGCAACTCCGACGGCATCCTCGAGAGCCGAACGCCCCTGCTGTTGCTGCCATTTCCCGATGCCGACGGGTGGGGGCGTGCGCGACCACGACGCCAGGATCGGGCCTGCCACGTGCACCAGGGTCACCGACAGGTTGCGCAGCGTCGCGTCACGCGCGGCCCAGTCGACGGCCACCCTGGATGCGGGCGATCCGTCGACTCCGACGACGATGCCGAGGTTCTCACGCGCGGTGGTCATGGCGTGCCCTTGATTTCGAAGACGTCGTCGATGGGGCGCCTCGGCGTGAACTCCGGGGCGTCGTCGCTGTCGGGCGCCACGCCGACGCGGACCAGCACCTGGGGCGTGGTGGACTGCTCGATCAGCGACGCGACGATGTCCCTGCTGGACTGTAATTCGGTGATGTGGGTCAGTGGACAGGTGGCCAGCCCTGCCATGGTGGCGTCGAGCAGCACGGCCGAAAGCATCTCACCGCACCGCAGCGCACTGGCAGGTGTGTCGTCGTAGGTCGACAACACCACCACCTTCGACTGGTCGACGTCCAGGCCGACGCGTCTGTCGGTGTCGACGCGGGCGGGAAAATCGCGCGACACGTCGACGCGGGCTCTCTCCCGCGGCGATGTCAAGGCGCTGTAGGGAATTCCCTCGGTCCGCCTGAGTTCACGTGTCCACCAGGACAGTTCCGCGTGATAGGACGTGTCGTACCGGCGCAGCGACTCGGTGAGCTGCGACGCCTGGGTGAGCTCGACACGCAGGTCGTCGGAGACCACGTCGACGCGCACGGTGTCGCCGGTGATGGTGTGCCGCAGCTGCGCCTCGAACGTCTCCCAGTCCGGCGGCTCGGCGAACGGCAGCCGGTCGGTACGTCGCTGGGCCATCGCCTCCGCGCGGCGACGCTGGCCCTCGGTGACGAAATCCGCGGGTTCGAAGTGGATGGTCGCCAGGTGCAGACGGTTGTTGGGGTTGGGATACCGGTGGATTTCGGCCGTCCAGCCCGCCGCGGCCATCGCCACCCGGAAGTGGTCGAGCACGGCGCCGCAGCTGATCACGGCCTCACGACCCGACCGGTCGGTCGCGTACAGGACTCGGTCCTTGTCGAGGTACAACTCGACGGCATCACCGTCGGCGACCCATCGCCACGGCTGGCTGTTGTGCAGGGACGGGGCCCGGCAGGCGCGCTGCACGGCAGCCTTGATGACGTCGGTATCCAACTCGCGTTCGGGCACTACCAGCCTCCATTGTCGAACACTGTCGAACTCACCTGATCTTCTCGCGGCTCATCGGTTCGACACCAGGGCCTTTGGTCCTGAACCCGAGGGCGTCCTGCCCTGCCGGACGGACCCGGTCGACGGGCACCATGGAGACATGAGCGAAGCGCCGTCGGCAACGAACACTGTCCACGACCCTTGGGAGATCGCGGGAAACCTGAGCGCTGCGGTGCACGAGACGCACACCGGCATCGTCATGTTGCTCGGTGACAAGGCCTACAAGGCCAAGAAACCCGTCACGACCGACTTCCTCGATTTCAGCACCGCGGAGCGTCGAGCGCAGGCCTGTCGGCGCGAGGTGGAGCTCAATCGCCGGCTGGCGCCCGAGAGTTATCTGGGAGTCGGACATTTCACCGATCCGGACGGCGGCCCGGCCGAACCGGTGATCGTGATGCGGCGCTACGGCGATTCGGTCCGACTGGCGTCGCTGGTCAAGGCCGGCGAGCCCGTGCACCACCATCTCGTCGAGGTCGCCGCGGCGATGGCGCGATTCCATCGCGACGCCGAGCGGGGTCCGGTGATCGACGCCGAAGGCACCGCCGAGGCGGTACGGGCCCGCTGGCTGAAGAACATCGATGAGCTGAAGGCGCACGCCGACACGGTGTTACCGGGGGAGTCGGTTGCCGAAGTCGAACGGCTTGTCACCCAGTTCATCGCCGGCCGCGGCGCGCTGTTCGACCAGCGCATCGCCGACCGACGGATCGTGGACGGGCACGCCGACCTGTTGGCCGACGACATCTTCTGTCTGCCCGACGGGCCCGCCATGCTGGACTGTCTGGAGTTCGACGATCGGCTGCGCTATGTCGACGGTGTCGACGACGCGGCGTTTCTGGCCATGGACCTGGAGTTCCTCGCGGGCCCCGAGTTGGGGGAGTACTTCCTGGCCGAATACTGCAGGCTCGCACAGGATCGCGCCCCGCGCGCACTGAAGGACTTCTACATCGCCTATCGCGCGGGTGTGCGCGCCAAGGTGGACTGCGTGCGAGTGACACAAGGCGACCAGGACGCAGCCGCGCAGGCCCGTCGGCACCTGGATATCGCCGTCGCGCATCTTCGCGCCGGCGCCGTGCGGCTGATTCTGGTCGGCGGCGGGCCGGGAACGGGTAAGACCACTGTGGCGCGTGGACTCGCCGAACGCCTTGGTGCGCAGATCATCTCGACCGACGAGGTGCGTCGGGAACTGATGCAGCAGGGGGCGATCACCGGCGACGCGGGCGATCTCGACGCCGGACTGTATTCGCCGGAGAAGGTGGCGGCCGTCTACGACGAGGTGCTCGCACGGGCGCGCCGGCTCTTGCCGCGCGGCGTGTCGGTGGTGCTCGACGGCACGTGGCGGGACGACGAGCAACGTGCGCGGGCGCGTGCGCTGGCGGCCGAGGCCGCGGTGCCGATGGTGGAATTCACCTGTGCGGTTCCGCTGGAGACGGCGTCGCAGCGGATCCGACACCGACAGTCCTCGACATCGGACGCGACACCCGAGATCGCGGCGGCCCTGGCGGCCGACGGTCAAATCGCCGCAGGGCATCGCCTCGACACCAGCAGGCCGCCCGGCGAGTCGGTCGACGAGGCCTGGCAACTCTGTTGCCGTACAACCTGAGCGAGGTCAGCGCGGCCGTACCACGATGACCGGGGCCTTGGCGCCCTGCGCCACCGCATTGCCCACCGAACCCAGCAGCACGCCGGGGAACCCGCCGCGGCCCCGGCTGCCGACGACGACCAGTTGTGCGCGCTCGGATTCCTCGATGAGCCAGCGGGCCGGTTGGTCGCACTCGACACGGCGATGCACGCGCACGTCGGGGTACTGCTCCTGCCGGCCGGCCAGTCGCTCAGCGAGGACCTCGTGGGCCTCCTCTTCGTAGCGGGGCGACTCGATGCCGATGGCCGCGAGGACATTCGCGTCGCTCCACGCGTGAAACGCCACCAGATCCACCCCTCGCCGCGCGGCCTCGTCGAAGGCCAGCGCGGTGGCCTCCTCCGACGCGGGTGATCCGTCGATGCCGACCAGCACCGGCGACGTGCTGTCGGCCGGCGGGATCTCCTCGGTGCGGATGACGGCGACCGGGCAGTGCGCGTAGTGCAGCAAGCCGCTGCTCACCGAGCCCAGCAGGACCCTGCCGACCGCGCCCAGCCCACGACTGCCGACCACCACCATGAAGGCGTCGTAGGAGGCGCTGACGAACTCGTTCGCGGCGTGGGCGCGCCGCACCACGGTGCGCACGGCGGAGGGCCGCGCGCCCGCCGCGCCCTCGGAGACGATCAGTCGCGCCTGCTCGATGGCGGTGCGCGCGCTTCGTTCCTGCGCCTCGTCGAAAGCCGACTGCCACGACTTGGCCGGCCGCCGGACCTCCACCGGTTCGATGACGTGCATCAGGGTCAGTGGCAGTTCGCGAAGCCCGGCTTCGTGGGTCGCCCAGCGCACGGCCGCCTGGGACTCCGCGGACCCGTCGACCCCCACCAATATGCCGTGCTCATCTGCAGTCTCTGACATGGCGCACTTTCTGTTCGCTCGGGCGCGTGTTTCAGTTCGAACGGTACTGCGCCGCGTCTGCCGCGGGGCGACACGTGCACCGTTCGGACACCGGCACCGCGCTCATCACCTCGTCCACGTGGTCGCCGCAGCCTTCCCACGTGGTCTTGCGGCAGTTCGGGCACTGGACCGGGTAACACATATCGCCTCCTGAGTCATCGTACGGTCGACATCATATACCCCAGGGGGTATATTGGGGATCGAAAGGAGCCACATGATTGCAGATGAAGACGCCGTCGCCGCAGTGCTCAACCGGCTTCGTCGCGCGCAAGGGCAGTTGGCCGGCGTGATCACGATGATCGAGCAGGGTCGCGACTGCAAGGACGTCGTCACCCAACTGGCGGCGGTCTCGCGCGCCCTGGACCGGGCGGGCTTCAAGATCGTCGCCAGCGGGTTGCGGGAGTGCATCAGTGGGCAGACGCCCGACGGCGCGACACCGATGACCGAAGCCGAACTGGAGAAGCTGTTCCTCGCGCTGGCATGACACGCGGGACGCCGAGAGAAAGGACCGAGATGGGAATCGCATTGGCGACAAGCCTGAAGACGTCGTTCGACGACGCCGTGTCGCGCACCCGGGAGGCGCTGGCGCAGCAGGGCTTCGGGGTGCTCACCGAAATCGACGTCCAGGCGACGTTGAAGGAGAAGTTGGGCGAGGACATGGAGGACTACCTGATCCTCGGGGCCTGTAATCCGCCGCTGGCCCACCGTGCCGTCAACACGATGCGCCAGATCGGCCTGCTGTTGCCGTGCAACGTGGTGGTGCGCCGCGATCCGGACGACGCGGACACCGTGCTCGTCGAGGCGATGGACCCGCAGCTGCTGGTGCGGGTGACCGGTGAGGACGCGTTGCGTCCCGTCGCCGACGAGGTCACCGCGAAACTGCAGAACGCCATCGATTCACTGGCTGGCGGCTGACCAGGCTGACCGTCAGTGGCGGCGGCGCCACAGCAGCAGCCCGAGCACCGTCAGGACCGCCACGGCCGCGATCACCGGCACCTGCGGGTTGTCGGCCGCCGAGTGCCGCACCGAGGCCGCCTTATGCCGGGCCTGCGCCTTGACGTCGAGTTTGGCCCCCAGCGCCTGGACCGTGTGTCCGAGATCCTCGCGGGTCTGCTCGATGTCGGTCTGGATGTCGTCGATGCCGGCGTCCCGGCCCGGTTCCGGGCGTGCCTGCTCAGGCCTGGTCATGGCGGATGTCCTTGATCTCCTGGATGTCGGCTTTCACGGTTTCCACGGTCCTGGGTGCGGCGGGCGTGACCTCGCGCGCCTCCTTGCGGCCGACGAGTGCGGCGATCCCGGCCAGCACGACCAGCGTGCCGCCCACGATCAGCGCGGACGCCCAGACCGGAAGGACCAAGGACAGCGCCGCGACCGCCGCGGCGATGAACGTGGCGACGCCGAAGAAAGCTAGCAGGCCCGCCACGCTGAACAGGCCGGCGCCGAGGCCGGCATGCTTGGCGGATTGCTGAAACTCCTTTTGCGCCAACCGAATTTCATCACGGACCAGTCGCGATGTCTGCGACGACAGCTGGCTCATCAGTTCGCCGACCGACGGGTCCGCGGTGGGTTTGGTCTCCACGGCCATTTTTCCCAACCCCTCACGTTTTCGGGTGCTCTCACAGAGATGCCCACGCTCACGGCGTTGAAACGCTCGGCCCTGGTGCAACGGTTGGGTCACGCATGTCGAACGTCACCGTAACGGTGTGGTGCGGCGTGGCGTGTCGGGCGATGTTCCTGCCAATAATTGACGAGGTCGTCTAGCTTGCGACTTCGATGCGGCGCGCAATTTGCTGCATCACGGGTATGTGGTTTCCAGGGAGTAGAGGGGTCGACGCCGATGGCGATCTTTGATCGGTTCAACAGGACAGTGGTTGTTGCCGGGGCGGGGCTGTGCGGCCTTGCCATGACGTTGAGCCCGACCGCAGTGGCGGGCCCGTTTCTGACCGGCGGCTACGACTGCATCGAGACAGCGGCGGGCCAAGTCGGCGCGCCTGCGGCGGGTGGGTGCAGTCCGGCCGCTCCCATCACCGATATGGCGGGGGTGCCGATGGCTCTGCCGGGGCCCGTGCCGGCGCCGGTCGCCGCGCCGGTGCCCGTGGGCGCCCCGGTGCCCGCGCCGGTTCCGGTGGGCGCGCCGGTGCCCGTGGGTGCCCCGGTGCCGGCGGGTGCTCCCGTCGCCGCACCGGTGCCGGTGGGTGCCCCGGTCGCCACGGCGGCGGGTGCTCCGCTGACCGAGATGGCCGGCGCCTACGGCGGTAAGGGACAGCCGACCGGCCCCGCGCCGGAGGGCGCACCCGTCGACGGTCAGCCGATTCTGCCGGGCCCAGCGGGCTGACAGCCGCCAGTCGATTGATTCGGCGTGAAAACCTGCGACCAGCGCAGGTTTTCACGCCGAAATCGTTTGCACCTCAGCCCGATATGGGGCGGGGGACCTCGATGTTGTTCTCCTGGACGATCACCGGGTCGCCGACTTTGACTGTGTCGAAGTACCATTCGGCGTCCTCGGGGCTCAAGCCGATGCAGCCGTGACTGACGTTCTCGTATCCCAGTGAGTTCACGGCCCACGGCGCCGCGTGTACGAAGATCCCGCGGTTGGTGATCCGGACGGCGTGCTCCACGTCGAGCAGGTAGCCGTCGTCGGCGTCGACGGGGATTCCGACACTGCTCGAATCCATCAGCACGTCGCGGTCCTTGCCCAAGACGGTGTAAGTGCCGACCGGCGTCGGGTATTCGGGCCTGCCGAGCGAGGCCGGAAACACGCCGGGCTTTCCCCAGTGCGGTCGGTGGTGCGGTGAGGGCAGCGCAGAGATGTGCTCCGCGTCGGCGCCGTCGATGCGCACGGTGAACGAATGATCGGAGATGTTGGCGATGCCGATGACGGCGGCACCGACAGCAAAGTTGGTCTTCACCCCACCCACCGACAGCGCCACCGTGGTGTGTGCCGGCCAGAAGCGATCCGGAACCCATTGCACGACATCGTTACTCAGCCACTCGAACTTTCCGGTCATCGCGGGCGTGGTCTTGATGTCGATGGCGCGCTGCACGGCGAGCCTGTCGGTGACCGGTGCGGACAACGTCACCACCACGGGGTGTCCCACACCGACGACCTGGTCGGGGGCCGGGCGCACCGAGGCGATCGCGGGCTTGTACAACGGGTTCACCGCGGCCGGTTTGTCCGCATGGGTGACCGTCGCCAGGCCCACGTCTGCCGGCGCCGAGGCGACCACGGAATTGATGCCGACCGCGGCAAGAACACACAGGACAACCCCACGCATGCTTTTGATTCCTCCGAAATTACAACAGTGTCAATTCGATCGTAGGGTCACCGCAGCGATTCGATGTGGAGGTGCGCCTTAGCAATTCGGTCAAGGATGGGTCACGGCACGGCCACGACCCGAGGCCCGGTCTAATTCGACTTGTCGACCGTCGCGACGAGGCTGGTGGCGACCTGCATCAGCGCCGTGTTGGAGTCCTGCGACAGCTTGCGCAGCAGTTCGAACGCCGCCACGGCGTCGACGCCGTAGCGCTCCATGATCATGCCCTTGGCCTGACCGATGACGTCGCGGCTGGACAGCGCGCGCTTGAACTGCTCGTCGCGGCGTGCCGCGTTCCAGGCCACCGACGAATACGCGGCGAAGATCAACCCGATGTTGCGCGCCTCCGGACCGAACGCGTCGGGCACCTCGGCGTAGACGTTGAGCGCGCCCATCGTTTCCCCGGCGATGAACAACTGGAATGCCATGATGGACCGGATCGGCGTCTGCGCCAACGCCTCTCGGCGATACTGCGGGAACCGCAGGTCGGTCTCCAGGTCGGCGACGTAGACCGTCTGCTCCTCCCAGGCCGCGGTCAGGCACGGGCCTTCCCGGTAGCGCTGCTGGATCTTGTCCAACAGCACCGGCCACATGTGTGTCGCGGCGGGAGTGTCGATGTGCTTGGCATTGCGGGTGACCGTGACCCCGGCGAATTGCGCCCCCGGAATCTCGACCGCGGCGTGTTCGGCCAGCTCCGCGATCACCGTCTCGGAGTCGGCATCTGATCGGCTGTGCAGGCCCTTCACCAGCTCGGCGATGCGCAGGTGTCTGGCCTCCAGCCCGCCGGTTTCGGTCACCTCCACTCCCATCACGTCCCATCACGATCGCCGAATGGTTAGAACATACGCCGTGGCCCACCCGGGGATCAGCGCTACAGCGCGCGCAGGTAGCGGGTGGTGACGATCCGCTGGATCAACGAGGTCACCGGATAGGCCAACCGACTCCACCACGTGGCATGCCGGGAGAACGCCACCACTTCGGCGTAGACGTCCTCGGTGTGCGGGTCGTAGCGGACCAGGAACAACTCCTCGCCCGTCTCGGCGTGCCCGGGCAGGGTGCCGTAGGCAAAGCCGCGGCGGTCGGGTTCGTCGACGACGTAGACGACGCGGCACGGCACTCGGACCGGGCCCAGATGCACGATCACGTCCGAGCCCACCGCGGCGACCTCGGTGGTCGGCTCCACCCTCACCCCGGCCCCGCGCAGCATGCCCCACCGCATCCCCGCCGCGGCGGCCTCCTCGAAGCGTTGCCTGCCCCGCCCGATCACCGCGGACTTCTGCACGTGGTGATAGCCCGCGGGCAGCCGGCCCGCGGTGGCGCCCACCTCCGGATAGGTATGAGACAGCGCCGCCAGGTCATCCAGCCTCACCAGGCCAGCCTGTCATCCCGGGCGTACGGTCGGCAGGATGACCTCCTTCACCATCGGCGACGACCTCACCGTCAACCGGCTGGGCTTCGGCGCCATGCGCCTGGCCGGGCCCGGGGTGTGGGGCCCGCCCGCCGACCCCGACGAATGCCTGCGCGTGCTGCGCCGCGCCGTAGAACTCGGTGTCAACTTCATCGACACCGCCGACTCCTACGGTCCGCACGTCTCCGAGGAACTGATCCGTCAGGCGCTGCACCCGTATCCCGACGGTGTCGTCATCGCGACCAAGACCGGCCTGCTGCGCACCGGGCCCGACGAATGGCACCAGCTGGGCTTTCCCGCCTACCTGCGGCAACAGTGCGAGATGAGCCTGCGCCGCCTGGGCGTCGACACCATCGACCTGTTCCAGCTGCACCGCATCGACGCCAAGTTCCCGGCCGAGGACCAGATCGGTGAGCTGGCCAAGCTGCAACAGGAGGGCAAGATCCGCCACATCGGGCTGTCCGAAGTCGACGTCGACCAGCTCGCGGCCGCCCAGAAGGTTGCCACGATCGTCTCGGTGCAGAACATGTACAACGTCTCGGCCCGCACCGCCGAGCCGCTGCTCGACGCCTGCACGGCCCAGAACATCGGGTTCATCCCCTGGTTCCCGCTGGCCGCCGGCCCGCTGGCCGCGCCCGACGGCCCGCTGCAGCGCATCGCCGCCGAGCATCACGCCACCCCGTCGCAGCTGGCGCTGGCCTGGCTGCTGAAACGATCCCCGGTGATGCTGCCGATCCCCGGCACGTCGAAGGTCGCCCATCTGGAGGAGAACGTCGCGGCCGCCGAGATCGAACTGTCCGACGAGGAGTTCGAGACGCTGAGCAAAGCCGGCTCGGCTTCTGGCTGAAGCAGGCAATACGGTGGTCGGGTGACCAGTGAGCCAACTTCGGGCGAACACGTCGGCGGCGGGTTCAACCCGCCGGTGCCGACCACCAAGGGCGGACCCGATTACGGCCGGTTCCTGGAGGCCCTCCGCACGCTGCAGGACCACGCCCGGGCGGCCGACGCTCCCGACGGAGTCATCACCGAGGCCGCCGACCTGGTCGACAAGGCCTGCCAACTGCTCGCGCCGTACGACGCCGACGAGTGGACGTCGCCGTCCGGGCGCCGGATGGACCTACCCGACCGGGGCAACCCGCTGCTGATCCCCAACGACCTGCGGGTCGTCGACGGACGCGTCGCCGGCACGGCCCGGTTCCGTCGCTTCCACCTGGGCCGCAACGGCGCCGCGCACGGCGGCACGGTGGCGCTGCTGTTCGACTCGCTGCTGGGGTTCACCGCGTTCCAGCTCAGCGGCAGCCGAACCCAGCGCACCGCGTTCCTCCACGTCGACTACCGCAGGATCGCGCCGGTGGAAACCGAGCTCCAAGTCGACGCCGGCATCGACCGCATCGAAGGCCGCAAGATCTTCGTCTCCGGGCAGATCGCCGATGGTGACGCCGTCGTCGCCGAGGCACACGCCCTGTTCGTCAAGCTCAAGCCGGGCCAGCCGTGAAACTGTCCGACGCCAACTGGCGGCTGGTGCGGTTGCGCAGTTGGCTGCGCGACCGACCGGCCGCGGAGTTGGGCTATCGGATCGTCGTCGGGGTCGTCGGGCTGACGGTACTGGCAATAGGCATCGTCGCCATCCCGTATCCCGGCCCGGGTTGGGCCATCGTGTTCGTCGGGCTCGGGATCCTGGCCACCGAGTTCGACTGGGCCCGACGCCTGCTGGGCTTCGCGCGTAAGCACTACGACCGGGCGATGGCGTGGTTCCTCGCCCAGGGCCTGTGGGTGCAGGCCCTGGGCGCGGTGTTCACCTGTGCGGTCGTGCTCGCCACGCTGTGGTTGCTCGGAGCGCTCGGCTGGGCGGCCGGACTGCTCGGCATCGACTACCCGTGGCTGAAGAGCCCCATTGGCGTGGGGAGCTGAGCACTCACCCCGATAGCATGGTCGCGTCCCGAAATCCTCGCGACCACCGCCGCACGTTTGGAGAGTCACCGATGAGCGCCCCCGTCAAGTCCGCCCCGGCAGCTCCGATCCGGGTGGCTGCTGGAACGACCGCGGGGGAGGCGGTGCGCGCGGCGGGACTGCCCGGCCGCGGCGACCCGGCCGCGATCGTCGTGGTGCGAGACCCCGACGGCAAACTGCGCGACCTGTCCTGGGTGCCCGATTCCGACGTCGAGGTGGTCCCGGTCGCGGCCAACACCGACGACGGTCGCAGCGTGCTGCGTCACTCCGCCGCCCATGTGCTGGCCCAGGCCGTACAGGACCTGTTTCCCGAAGCCAAGCTCGGCATCGGCCCGCCGATCACCGACGGCTTCTACTACGACTTCGACGTGTCGCGCGCGTTCACGCCCGAAGATCTGGCGGCGCTGGAAAAGCGCATGCGTCAGATCGTCAAGGAGGGCCAGCTGTTCGCTCGGCGGGTCTACGAGTCCAAGGAGCAGGCCCGCGAGGAACTCGCCGACGAGCCCTACAAACTCGAACTCGTCGACGACAAGTCCGGTGACCCCGAGGTGATGGAGGTCGGCGGCGACGAGTTGACCGCCTACGACAACCTCAATCCTCGCACCCGCGAACGGGAATGGGGCGATCTGTGCCGGGGCCCGCACATCCCCACCACGAAGTACATCCCGGCGTTCAAGCTGACCCGCAGTTCGGCGGCGTACTGGCGCGGGGATCAGCGCAACGCCAGCCTGCAGCGCATCTACGGCACCGCGTGGGAATCGCAGGAGGCGCTCGACCACCACCTGCAGATGATCGAGGAGGCCCAGCGCCGCGATCACCGCAGGCTCGGCGCCGAACTCGACCTGTTCAGCTTCCCCGACGAGATCGGTTCCGGGCTGGCGGTTTTCCACCCCAAGGGCGGGGTGATCCGACGCGAACTCGAGGACTATTCGCGGCGCAAGCACACCGAGGCCGGCTACGAGTTCGTCAACAGTCCGCACATCACCAAGGCGGAACTGTTCAAGATCTCCGGGCATCTGGACTGGTACGCCGACGGGATGTTCCCGCCGATGCACCTCGACGCCGAATACAACGACGACGGCACCGTGCGCAAGCCCGGCCAGGACTACTACCTCAAGCCGATGAACTGCCCGATGCACTGCCTGATCTTCCGGTCACGCGGGCGGTCCTACCGCGAACTTCCGTTGCGGCTTTTCGAATTCGGCACGGTCTACCGCTACGAACTCTCCGGTGTGGTGCACGGCCTGACCCGGGTGCGCGGCCTGACGATGGACGACGCGCACATCTACTGCACCCGTGACCAGATGCGCGGCGAGTTGACCTCGCTGCTGCGGTTCGTGCTCGACCTGCTCGGCGACTACGGGCTGACCGAGTTCTACCTGGAACTGTCCACCAAGGACCCGGAGAAGTTCGTCGGCTCCGACGAGTTGTGGGAGGAAGCCACCAGCGTGCTGGCCGAGGTGGGCGCCGCCTCGGGCCTGGAGTTGGTGCCCGACCCCGGTGGGGCAGCCTTCTACGGGCCTAAGATCTCGGTGCAGGTCAAAGACGCCCTGGGCCGCAGTTGGCAGATGTCCACCATCCAACTGGATTTCAACTTCCCGGAACGCTTCGGACTCGAGTACACCGCCGCCGACGGCAGTCGGCAGCGGCCGGTGATGATCCACCGCGCGCTGTTCGGGTCGATCGAGCGCTTCTTCGGCATCCTCACCGAGCACTACGCCGGCGCGTTTCCGGCCTGGCTGGCGCCGGTGCAGGTGGTCGGGATCCCCGTCTCCGACGACCATGTCGGCTACCTCGACGACGTCGCCGCGCAATTGGCGACGCACGGGATCCGGGCCGAGGTGGACGCCAGCGACGACCGGATGGCCAAGAAGATCGTCAACCACACCAACCAGAAGGTGCCGTTCATGTTGGTGGCCGGCGACCGCGACGTCGAGGCCGGCGCCGTCAGCTTCCGTTTCGGTGACCGCACCCAGATCAACGGTGTGCCCCGTGACGCGGCCGTCGAAGCCATCCGCGGATGGATAGCCAGTCGTGAAAACGCCACCCCGACAGCCGAACTGCTCAAGGTGGGCGCTACGTCGTGACCACCGATCCTGACGACCGCACCAGCGATCCCGACGAACGCTCCATCGTCGATCAAGGGGCGGGTGAAGCCGACCAGTTGCAGCGGCTGTGGACGCCGTACCGGATGAATTACATCGCCCAGGCGCCGGTGCGCCGCCAAGACGACTCCCGCTCCCAACCGTTCACCGACATCCCCACCCTGTCCGACGAGGACGGTCTGGTGGTGGCGCGCGGCGAACTGGTCTACGCCGTGCTCAACCTCTACCCGTACAACCCGGGGCATCTGATGGTGGTGCCCTACCGGCGGGTCTCGGAGCTCGAGGACCTCACCGACGAGGAGAGCGCGGAGCTGATGGCCTTCACGCAGAAGGCGATTCGCGTCATCAAGGCGGTGTCGAGCCCGATGGGCTTCAACGTCGGGCTCAACCTCGGCAGAGTGTCGGGCGGTTCACTGGCCGAGCACCTGCACATGCACGTGGTGCCCCGCTGGGTCGGTGACGCCAACTTCATCACGATCATCGGCGGCACGAAGATGATCCCGCAACTGCTGCGCGAGACCCGGCAATTGCTGGCCACGGAGTGGGCGAAACAGCAGTGAGCAACATCTACCTGATGACCCGCGCGGCCTACGAGAAGCTGTCCCGGCCGGTCGCCAAGGCCGCGCTGCGGGCCGGTTTCACCCCCGACAGCATCACGATCCTGGGCACCGCGGGCTCGGTGGTGGGCGCGCTGACGCTGTTCCCGATGGGCCAGATCTTCTGGGGCGCGGTCGCGGTGTGGTTCTTCGTGCTCGCCGACATGCTCGACGGCGCGATGGCGCGCGAGCGCGGCGGCGGCACGCGGTTCGGCGCGGTGCTCGACGCCACCTGTGACCGGATCGGCGACGGCGCGGTGTTCTGCGGGTTGCTGTGGTGGGCGGCGTTCGGCCTGGACAGCCCGTCGCTGATGGTGGCGACACTGATCTGCCTGGTCACCTCGCAGGTGATCTCCTACATCAAGGCCCGTGCCGAAGCCAGCGGGCTGTCCGGCGGCGGCGGCCTCATCGAGCGCCCCGAGCGGCTGATCATCGTGCTGGCCGGGGCGGGTCTGTCGGATCTGCCGTTCTTCCCGATGCCCTGGGCGCTGCCCGTGGCGATGTGGGTGCTCGCGGTGGCCAGCCTGGTCACCGTCGGCCAGCGGTTGCACACGGTGCGCACCTCACCGGGTGCGGAGGACCGGATGGCCAACCCCGACGCGGCCAACTCGGGCGGGGAGAAACCCGAGGCAAGCGAGCCGTGAGCGGCACTGCAGCGGGATCCCAGACGGCTGGTGGCAGCCGAATCCCGCTGGGCGGGCACCTCGCGGACTGGGGGTACGCGGCCGGTTGGCGACTGGTCCGCGCGATGCCCGAGTTCGTGGCGCGGGGTGCGTTCGACGCCGGGGCGCTCTACGCCGCGTTCGGCGGCGGACCCGAGCAGTTGCGCAAGAACCTGGCCCGGGTCACCGGCGTCTCGCCCGACCGGGTGCCGGACAAGCTGATCCGTGCTTCGCTGGCCTCATACGCCCGGTACTGGCGGGAGGCGTTCCGGTTGCCGACGATGGATCACGAGAAGTTGGGCCGTCAGCTCATGGTGCGCGACTACGACCACGTGCTGGCGGCTCTGGACGCCGGGCGCGGGGCGATCCTGGCGCTGCCGCACAGCGGCAACTGGGACATGGCCGGGGTCTGGTTGGTGCAGAACCACGGCCGGTTCACCACGGTCGCCGAGCGTCTCAAACCCGAATCGCTGTACCGGCGGTTCGTCGACTACCGCGAAAGCCTGGGCTTCGAGGTGCTTCCGCTCACCGGCGGCAAGCGCCCGCCCTACGACGTGCTGGCCGAACGACTGCGCGCCAACGGGCTGGTGTGCCTGATGGCCGACCGCGACCTCAGCCGCAACGGTGTGCAGGTCGACTTCTTCGGCGAGCCGACCCGGATGCCTGCCGGTTCGGCGAAACTGGCCATCGAGACCGGTGCGGCACTGCTGCCCGTGCACTGCTGGTTCGAGCCCGACGACTGGGGATTCGGGGTGTACCCGGCGCTGGACGTCTCCTCGTCCGACGTCACCGTCATCACCCAGGCGCTGGCCGACCGATTCGCCGACAACATCGCCGCGCACCCGGAGGATTGGCACATGCTGCAGCCGCAGTGGCTGGCCGACCTGTCGGCCGAGCGGCGCGCCAGGCTGGAGTCGACCTGATGCGCATCGGCATGGTCTGCCCGTATTCGTTCGACGTGCCCGGCGGCGTGCAGTCACACGTGCTGCAGTTGGCCGAAGTGATGCGCGCGGGCGGACACGACGTCAGCGTGCTCGCGCCCTTCTCGCCACACGTCAAGCTGCCCGACTACGTGGTCTCCGGTGGTAAGGCGGTGCCGATCCCGTACAACGGCTCGGTGGCGCGGCTGCGGTTCGGTCCGGCCACCCACCGGCTGGTGAAAAAGTGGCTGGTGCAAGGCAAATTCGACGTACTACACCTACACGAGCCCAACGCGCCGAGCCTGTCGATGCTCGCGCTGATGATCGCCGAGGGCCCGATCGTCGCGACCTTCCACACCTCCACCACGAAATCGTTGACGCTGAGCGTGTTTCAGGGAATCCTGCGGCCCTGGCACGAGAAGATCGTCGCGCGCATCGCGGTGTCCGATCTGGCCAGGCGCTGGCAGATGGAGGCGTTGGGTTCCGACGCCGTGGAGATCCCCAACGGGGTCGACGTCGGGTTCTTCGCCGACGCGCCCGTCCTGGACGGGTACCCCCGCGCCGGCAGGTCGGTGCTGTTTCTGGGCCGCTTCGACGAACCGCGCAAGGGCATGTCGGTGCTCATCGGTGCGCTGCCGAAGCTCGCGACGCGCTTCCCCGACATCGAGATCATGATCGTCGGCCGCGGCGACGAGGACGAGTTACGCGGAGCCGCAGGCAAATTCGCCAAACACCTGCGGATTCTGGGCCAGGTCGACGACGAGGCGAAGGCGTCGGCGATGCGCAGCGCCGACGTGTACTGCGCGCCCAACCTCGGCGGGGAGAGCTTCGGCATCGTCCTCGTCGAGGCGATGGCGGCGGGCACGCCGGTGGTGGCCAGCGACCTCGACGCGTTCCGCCGGGTGCTCGTCGACGGCACGGCCGGGCGGCTGGTGCGCGTCGGCGACGCCGATGAGTTGGCCGCCGGTCTGATCGAGGTGCTCGACGACGACGCCGCCCGCGAACGCTACACCGCCGCGGCGGCCGCGGCCGTGCGCCGCTATGACTGGTCGGTGGTGGAACGCCAGATCATGCGCGTCTACGAGACGGTCGCCGGCGTCGGGGTCAAGGTCACGGTGGCCGGGGCCGAGTCCGAGGCCAGCCCGAGGGGCGCCAGGTGATCACCTGGGTGCTGGTCGCCGCGCTGGCGGTGCTGGTCGTCATCCTGCTGGCGGTGGGTGCCTGGGCCTACCAGACCGCCCACCGGTTGGACCGCCTGCACGTGCGCTACGACCTGTCCTGGCAGGCGCTCGACAGTGCGCTGGCGCGACGGGCGGTCGTCGCGCGCGCGGTGGCCGTCGACGCCTACGGCGGCGGGCCGGAGGGCACACGGTTGGCGGGCCTGGCCGACGCCGCCGAGCGCGCCCCGCGAAGCCTGCGGGAGGCCGCCGAGAACGAACTGTCGGGGGCGCTGGCGTTGGTCGATCCGGCGGCGCTGCCGGTTGCGCTGGTCGCCGAGTTGGCCGATGCGGAGGCGCGGGTGCTGCTGGCCCGCCG
Source organism: Mycolicibacterium sp. XJ1819 (assembly GCF_053483675.1). Classification (NCBI taxonomy): domain Bacteria; kingdom Bacillati; phylum Actinomycetota; class Actinomycetes; order Mycobacteriales; family Mycobacteriaceae; genus Mycobacterium; species Mycolicibacterium sp. XJ1819. The sequence goes on from NZ_JBEFST010000009.1 coordinate 82,023, forward strand.
ATTTCACAACGACGCGGTGCGCGACATTCTGGCCCTGCGCGAACGACGCGCGGTGCGGATGCTGCGGCTGGGCGGAACGGCTCCGCTGCCAAGGTATTTCGAGATCGCCGAACGCGCGGTGACGACGGCGACGGTGAGCAAACGGGTTTCGGCGCGAGTGGTGCTGATCGACGGCGACGGATCGGTGCTGCTGTTGTGTGGCTCCGACCCGGCGATTCCGGCGAGCGCGGACAACCCCGCGCCGCGCTGGTGGTTCACCGTCGGGGGAGCGGTGCAGCACGGCGAGACGCTGGCCCAGGCCGCCGCCCGCGAACTCGAGGAGGAGACCGGGCTGCGGGTCGAACCCGCCGACATGATCGGCCCGGTATGGCGTCGCGACGCGGTGATCGACTTCAACGGGTCGGTCATCCGCAGCGAGGAGATGTTCTTCGTGCACCGCACCCGGCGTTTCGAACCGTCGCCGGCGGGTCGGACGGGCCTGGAGCGCGCCTACATTCACGGTCACCGGTGGTGCGATGAGACAATGATCGATGAGCTGGTCGCCAACGGAGAAACCGTTTACCCGCTGCAGCTCGGCGAGCTGCTTCCCGAAGCCCACGCCCTCGCCGATGCGCGGGGCGCGGTGCCGCGGCGGCAGCTGCAATCGATCAGGTGAGCTCGGCTGCGGCTGTTTCCGCGGTGCGCTGCGGATTAAACGGATTTGCGGCCGCCACTAGACTGGATCAGTAGCGACTTGGAGGAGATATAAGTGGATACCGCACCTGAAAGCGGGTCGGTGACCCAAACCGGAACCGCCCGGGTCAAACGCGGAATGGCCGAAATGCTCAAGGGCGGCGTCATCATGGACGTCGTCACGCCCGAGCAGGCGCGCATCGCCGAGGGCGCCGGGGCGGTGGCCGTGATGGCCCTCGAACGCGTCCCCGCCGACATCCGCGCCCAGGGTGGCGTCGCACGGATGAGTGATCCCGATCTCATCGAGGGCATCATCTCCGCGGTCACGATTCCGGTGATGGCCAAGGTGCGCATCGGGCATTTCGTCGAGGCCCAGATACTGCAGAGCCTCGGCGTCGACTACATCGACGAGTCCGAGGTGCTGACCCCCTCCGACTACACCCACCACATCGACAAGTGGAAGTTCACCGTGCCGTTCGTGTGCGGCGCGACCAACCTGGGCGAGGCGCTGCGCCGCATCACCGAGGGCGCGGCGATGATCCGTTCCAAGGGTGAGGCCGGCACCGGCGATGTGTCCAACGCCACCATGCACATGCGTCAGATCGGCGGTGAAATCCGTCGGCTCACCTCCCTGTCGGAGGACGAGTTGTATGTTGCGGCAAAGGAACTGCAGGCGCCCTACGATCTGGTCGCCGAGGTGGCGCGGGCGGGCAAGCTGCCCGTGACGCTGTTCACCGCCGGTGGCATCGCGACCCCGGCCGACGCCGCGATGATGATGCAGCTCGGCGCCGAGGGCGTGTTCGTCGGCTCGGGCATCTTCAAGTCCGGCGACCCCGCCGCCCGCGCCGCGGCGATCGTCAAGGCCACCACCTTCTACGACGACCCCGACGTGCTGGCCAAGGTGTCGCGCGGGCTGGGCGAGCCGATGGTCGGTATCAACGTGGAGGACGTCGCCGCCCCGCATCGGCTCGCCGAACGCGGCTGGTAACGCTGCATGGCGATCGAGGAGATCCTTGATCTCGAGCAGCTCGAGGTCAACATCTACCGCGGCAGGGTCTTCAGCCCGAACTTGGCCAACTGGCAGCGCACCTTCGGCGGTCAGGTGGCCGGCCAGTCGCTGGTCTCGGCGGTGCGCACCGTCGATCCCCGCTACCAGGTGCACTCGCTGCACGGTTACTTTTTGCGGCCGGGGGATTCCAAGGCGCCGACCGTGTTCATCGTCGAGCGACTCCGCGACGGCGGCTCGTTCGCGACCCGGCGCGTCAACGCGATCCAGCACGGGGAGACCATTTTCTCGATGTCGGCGTCGTTTCAGACCGACCAGAGCGGCATCGACCACCAGGACGCGATGCCGTCGGCGCCGCCGCCGGAGGACCTGCCGAGGCTGACCGAGATGAAGGCATTCGACGACGAGGGATTCCGGCAGTTCGCCGAGTGGGACGTGCGCGTGGTGCCCAAGGACAAGCTGGTGCGGCTGCCGGGGAAGGCCTCCCAGCAGCAGGTGTGGTTCCGCCATCGCGACCCGCTGCCCGACGACTACGTGCTGCACATCTGCGCGCTGGCCTACATGAGCGATCTGACGCTGCTGGGCTCCGCGCAGGTCCACCACCAGCAGGAGCGCGACCATCTGCAGGTCGCGTCGCTGGATCACGCGATGTGGTTCATGCGGCCCTTCCGCGCCGACGAATGGCTGCTCTACGACCAGTCCTCGCCGTCGGCGTCCGGTGGCCGGTCGCTGTGTGAGGGCAAGATCTTCAACCAGTACGGGGAGATGGTCGCGGCGGTGATGCAGGAGGGCCTCACCCGCTACCAACGCGGCTACCAGCCGTGAGCGTCGCCCGGGTCGGTGTGCTCGCGCTGCAGGGAGACACCCGTGAACACCTGGCCGCGCTGGAGGAGGCTGGCGCCACGGCCTCGACTGTGCGGCGGCTCAGTGAACTCGAGGGCGTCGACGCGCTGGTGATCCCCGGCGGGGAGTCCACCACCATGAGCCACCTGATGCGCGAGCTCGGACTGCTCGAGCCGCTGCGCGCCCGGCTGGCGGAGGGGATGCCGGCCTACGGGTCGTGCGCGGGCATGATCCTGCTGGCCACCGAGATCCTCGACGCCGGCTCGGCGGGCCGCGAAGCCACACCGTTGAAGGCGATCGACATGACGGTGCGGCGCAACGCCTTCGGCCGTCAGGTGGATTCGTTCGAAGACGACATCGCCTTCGCGGGCCTCGACGATCCCGTGCACGCGGTGTTCATCCGCGCCCCGTGGGTGGAACGCGCGGGCGCGCAGGTGCAGGTGCTGGCGCGGGCGGCCGGCCACCCCGTCGCGGTGCGGCAGAACCGCGTGCTCGCGACGGCGTTTCACCCCGAGGTGACCGGCGACCGTCGCATCCACAGACTGTTCGTCGACTCGCTGACATAAGCGATTTCGGCGTGGCGGGTCGCGCTGAGCGCGACCACGCACGCCGAAATCGCGACGTCGTCAGCGGATTTCGAGGCCCGTCACCGCGCGGCCGATCACCAGACGCTGGATCTCGCTGGTGCCCTCGAAGATCGTGAAGATCTTGGCGTCGCGGTGCATGCGCTCGACCGGATAGTCACGGGTGTAGCCGTTGCCGCCGAGGATCTGGATCGCCTCGTCGGTGACGTACACGGCGGTCTCGCTGGCGACGAGTTTGGCCATCGAGCCCTCGGCGTTGTCGAACGCCTTGCCGTTGCGCGCCATCCAACCGGCCCGCCACACCAGCATCCTGGCCGCGTCGATGCGCGACTTCATGTCGGCCAGTTTGAATGCGATGGCTTGGAATTCGGCGATCTTGCGGCCGAACTGCTCGCGCTGCAGGGCGTAGTCCAGGGCGTACTCGTATGCCGCCCGGGCCACCCCGACGGCCATCGCGCCGACGGCCGGGCGGGTCCGCTCGAAGGTCGCCATCGCGGCCTGGCCCGCGGCCCTCTTGCCCTCGCGCACCCGCGCGATGCGCTCGTCGAACTTCTCCTTGCCGCCGACGATCAGGCGACCGGGGATGCGCACGTCGTCGAGGATCACCTCGGCGGTGTGGGAGGCGCGGATGCCGTGCTTGAGGAATTTCTGGCCCTGCCGGAACCCCGGGGTCTCCGGCGGGATGATGAACGTCGCCTGACCGCGGGCACCGAGATCGGGGTGCACCGAGGCCACCACGATGTGCACGTCGGCGATGCCCCCGTTGGTGGCCCAGGTCTTGGTGCCGTTGAGCACCCACTCGTCGGTGGCCTCGTCGTAGCGGGCCCGGGTCAGGATCGCGCCGACGTCGGAGCCTGCGCCCGGTTCCGACGAGCAGAACGCCGCCACCTTCGGATCGTCGACGGTGCCGAACATCAGCGGCAGGAACTCACCAATCTGCTCGGGCGTGCCGGTGCTGGCCAGCGAAGCGGCGGCCAGGCCGGTGCCCAGGATCGACAGCGCGATGCCCGCGTCGCCCCAGAACATCTCCTCGAACGCGACGAGCATGCCCAGCCCCGTCGGTTCGGCGGACTGCTCGGCAAAGAATTCCATCGAGTAGATGCCGACCTTGGCGGCCTCCTGGATGATCGGCCACGGGGTCTCTTCGCGCTCGTCCCATTCGGCGGCCGCGGGCCGGATCACGTCGGCGGCGAAGTCGTGGACCCAGCTCTGGATGTGGACGAGGTCGGCCGGGAGTTCAAGCGAGAACGACATGAGTCGCGGTCCTTTCGAGTGGTGATCCGCGCTGCTGACAGATTCAGCGCAATCTTACTCGGCAGTAAGTTCACCGCGAAACAATGTGGTGTAGCTAACACCGAGCTAGGTTTTTGATCGATGACGATGGTCGAGGTCGAGCCACAGCCGCGGATCGACACGCTGGCGCGCACTCCCGGCGGCGGGGAGGCGCGGCGCACCGAGTACGTCGGTACGGTGTGGTTCGACGGCAAACCCGAGGTGTCGGGGCTGGTACTGCGGCGGTCGCCGAATGCGCCGCGGGGGATCCGCACCCCGAACTTCTCGGCGTCGTTCTTCCTCCCGGACAGCCTGGCCTATGACCGGCTCGCTCTCGGCGACGCGACGCTGTCGGTGTCGGTGACGCGGCAGGGCTCCGGTGAGACCGGCGTCATCGCCGGCGCCGCCGCGACGTTCACCGACGACCCGTCCGGCGCGCCGACGTGGATCCAGGTCCACATCCACGGGCATGTGGGTTGGCCGGCGGGCGTCGGCTACCGGATTGTCGCGCTGACACCGCCTGCCGCCGTGCGGTAGCGGGTAAACCTCCACGTAGACTCGTTGGGCGGACTCAGCGCACGGAAAGAGTTAGGACATTTATGGCCGGCCATTCGAAATGGGCCACCACCAAGCACAAGAAGGCTGTCATCGACGCCCGCCGCGGCAAGATGTTCGCCAAGCTGATCAAAAACATCGAGGTCGCCGCCCGTGTCGGCGGAGGGGACCCGGCGGGCAACCCGACGCTGTACGACGCCATCCAGAAGGCCAAGAAGTCGTCGGTGCCCAACGACAACATCGAGCGCGCCCGCAAACGCGGCAGCGGTGAGGAAGCCGGCGGCGCCGAATACCAGAACGTCACCTATGAGGGGTACGGCCCCAACGGTGTCGCCGTGCTGATCGAGTGCCTCACCGACAACCGCAACCGCGCCGCCGGTGACGTGCGGGTGGCGATGACCCGCAACGGCGGCAACATGGCCGACCCGGGATCGGTGGCCTACCTGTTCTCCCGTAAGGGCGTGATCACGCTGGAGAAGGACGGCCTGACCGAAGACGACGTGCTGACCGCGGTGCTCGAGGCGGGCGCCGAGGACGTCAACGATCTCGGTGACACGTTCGAGATCATCTGCGAGCCAGGGGATCTGGTCACCGTGCGCACCGCGTTGCAGGAGGCCGGGATCGACTACGAGTCCGCCGAGGCCGGTTTCGAGCCGTCGGTGACCGTGCCGGTCGACCTGGAGGGCGCCCGCAAGATCCTCAAGCTCGTCGACGCGCTGGAGGAACTCGACGACGTCCAGGACGTCTACACCAACATCGACGTCCCCGACGACGTCGCCGCGATTCTCGACAGCGAGGACTGACCGCTCAGCGGCTGCCGTTCGACCGGGCGAATGCTCGGTTCTCGGCAGAATCGTCGAGCGAGTCCTCGGGTGAGTCACTGAACGCGCGTCCGCGCGCCTCGGCCTCTGGGCTCCCGGAGAACATGCCCGGGGCCGCCCGCGGTGCGTCGTCGTCGGTGCGCGACGGCAGCACCGGGTTCAGTTCGGAAGCCTCGATGCGGTCGCGGGGCAGCGCGCGGGTGCGCTGCAGCCAGGCGACCATGCCTTCTCGCACCGCGCAGCGCAGGTCGTAGAGCGCGCCGGAGTTGGGCGCGCTGACCACGATGCGCACCCGGACCACCCCACCGACGGCGTCGGTCACCTGCAGCACACCGCTGCGGCCGTCCCACAGACGGCTCTCGGCCAGGAGCCGGTCCAACTCCGCGCGCATGTCGTCGAGGGGGATCGAGTAGTCGACGTCGAGATCGACGGTGCCCATCAGTTGGGTGGCGTTGCGGGTCCAGTTCTCGAAGGGTTCGGTGGTGAAGTACGAGCACGGCAGCACCAGTCGGCGTTCGTCCCAGAGGCGCACGACGACGTAGGTCAGCGTGATCTCCTCGATGCGGCCCCACCATTGCCCGTCTTCGAGTTGCACCACGTCGCCGACCCGGATCGCACCGGAGAACGCGATCTGCATGCCGGCGAACGCCGCGCCCAAAGAGGTCTGCGCGGCCAGGCCGGCGACCACGGACAACACCCCGGCCGAGGCGAAAACCGTCGTGCCGATGTCGGAGAACCGCGGGAACGTCATCAGGATGGCGGCCGCGCCGAGCACCACGACGACCGCGATCGCCAGCCGACGCATCACCGTCACCTGGGTGCGAACCCGCCGCCAGCGGCGGTCCGCGTCGGAGATCTCCTCGGTTCCGCCGCCGAAGCGGGCGATCGCGCGCCGCTCCGCGACCAGAACCAGCCCGGTGACCAGCCAGGTGAGCGTTGCGATCAGCCCGATCAGCAGGGTGCGGTCGACCAGGCCGCGCCAGGAGTCGGCCGGGTCGGAGGCCTGTCGCACCGCGAACGTGGCGGCCACGACCATCAGCGTGGCGCGCACCGGCAGGCGGCACAGCACCTCGATGTCCCGCAGCAGGTCGCTGCGGCGGCTCACCCGCGTCAGCACCCAGGTGATCACCACCCCCAGCAGGTAGGCGGCGGCCACGGCGCCCCCGACCCACGCCAGCGTCACGGCGAGGTTGGTGGCGGTCTGCAGTTCCTTGTCGTCGGGCATCGGTTCGGGTTTCAACTCCATTCATCGGGAATGCTCGAGACGAGCATCAACCGCACCGCATACCCACGACGGCGAGCCCGATAATCCCCTGGTGCGGGCGGGGAAGGCGTGTCCTCCCCGATCCGGTCGGTGAGTCGGGCTAGTCTCTCGAACAAGTGTTCACGACAAGGAGTTGACCCATGCGGGTGATGGGCGTCGACCCGGGGTTGACGCGTTGTGGGCTTTCGGTCATCGAGGGTGGCAAGGGCCGTCAGGTGGTCGCACTGGACGTCGACGTGGTGCGCACCCCGTCCGACGAACCGTTGCATCGTCGTCTGCTCATCATCAGCGACACCGTCGAGTACTGGATGGACACCCATCGCCCCGAGGTGATCGCGATCGAACGGGTGTTTTCTCAGCAGAACGTGTCCACGGTGATGGGCACCGCCCAGGCCGGCGGGGTGATCGCCCTGGCGGCCGCCAAGCGCGGAATCGACGTGCACTTCCACACCCCCAGCGAGGTCAAGGCGGCCGTCACCGGCAACGGCAGCGCGGACAAGGCACAGGTCACCGCGATGGTGACGAAAATCCTTGCGCTGCAGACCAAGCCGACGCCAGCGGACGCCGCCGACGCGCTGGCGCTGGCCATCTGCCATTGCTGGCGTGCCCCGATGATCGCCAGAATGGCCGCGGCCGAGGCGTTGGCCGCCGAGCAGAAACGCAAGTACCAGGCGGCGGTCAAGGCGAAAGTGAGGGCGGCCCGGTGATCGCATCCGTCCGCGGTGAGGTGCTCGAGATCGCCCTGGACCACGCGGTCATCGAGGCCGCCGGTGTCGGTTACAAGGTGATGGCGACACCGGCCACGCTGGCCACCTTGCGCCGCGGCGACGAAATCCGGTTGATCACCGCGATGATCGTGCGCGAGGACTCGATGACGCTGTTCGGTTTCGCCGACGCCGACTCCCGCGACCTGTTCCTCACCCTGCTCGGCGTTTCGGGGGTCGGGCCCAAGATCGCGATGGCGACGCTCGCGGTGCACGATCCGCATTCGCTGCGGCAGGCACTCTCCGAGGGTGACATCGCCGCGCTGACGCGGGTACCGGGCATCGGCAAGCGCGGTGCCGAGCGGATGGTGCTCGAACTGCGGGACAAGATCGGGCCGGTGGCTCCGTCGGACGCGGTCGTCCTCGGCGGTCACTCGGTGCGCACTCCGGTTGTGGAAGCCCTTGTCGGGCTTGGCTTCAGCGCCAAGCAGGCCGAGGAGGCGACGGACAAGGTACTGGCCAACGAACCAGAGGCCACGCAAGCGACGGCGCTGCGGGCGGCATTGTCGATGTTGGGTAACAAATGAGCCGCTTTGACGAAGACTCCTCCGAAGACCCCGACGAGCGCGAGGTGTCGCCGGCGCTGACGGTCGGCGAGGGCGATATCGACGCCAGTCTGCGGCCGCGGACCCTGCACGAGTTCATCGGCCAGCCCCGGGTGCGTGAGCAGTTGCAGTTGGTCATCGAGGGCGCCAAGAACCGCGGCGGCACACCGGATCACATCCTGCTGTCCGGGCCGCCGGGCCTGGGCAAGACGTCGCTGGCGATGATCATCGCCGCCGAACTGGGTACCTCGCTTCGGGTGACGTCCGGTCCCGCGCTGGAACGTGCGGGGGATCTGGCCGCGATGCTGTCGAACCTCGTCGAACACGACGTGCTGTTCATCGACGAGATCCACCGCATCGCCCGGCCCGCCGAGGAGATGCTGTATCTGGCGATGGAGGACTTCCGCGTCGACGTCGTGGTCGGCAAGGGCCCCGGTGCCACGTCGATTCCGCTGGAGGTCGCGCCGTTCACGTTGGTGGGCGCCACCACCCGGTCCGGCGCGTTGACCGGGCCGCTGCGCGACCGGTTCGGTTTCACCGCGCACATGGACTTCTACGAACCGACCGAGCTCGAACGGGTGCTGTCCCGTTCGGCAGGCATCCTGGGAATCGAGTTGGGCGCCGAGGCGGGAGCCGAGATCGCCCGGCGCTCCCGCGGCACGCCGCGCATCGCCAACCGGTTGCTGCGGCGGGTGCGCGACTACGCGGAGGTGCGCGCCGACGGTGTCATCACCCGCGACGTCGCCAAGGCCGCATTGGAGGTCTACGACGTCGACGAGTTGGGGCTGGATCGACTCGACCGGGCCGTATTGTCCGCGCTGACACGCAGTTTCGGCGGCGGACCGGTCGGGGTGTCGACGCTGGCGGTCGCGGTGGGGGAGGAGGCCACCACGGTCGAGGAGGTGTGCGAGCCGTTTCTGGTGCGGGCCGGGATGATCGCCCGCACCCCGCGCGGGCGGGTCGCCACCGCGCAGGCCTGGACACATCTGGGGCTCAAGCCCCCGGCCGGAGTCGGCGGGATGGGGCAGGGCGGCTTGTTCGATTAGGGAGGTGCGATGGGCAGCGGAACCATCCGAATCGGCGGATTGTGCGGGGTGGCGGCGGCGGGCGCCCTGATTCCCGCGTTGGTCGCCGGGTCGCCCGAGCACCCACGCGCTCCCGGTGACGCGCATCGCTACTTCGACGACGCGGCGGCGTTTCTCACCGCCAACGGCACGCTGGCGTTGCTGCACGTGCTGTTCGCGCTGTTGTTCGTGGGGGTGCTGGTCGCGATGTTGCGCACCGCGTCGGGGGTCACCGGCGCGGCCTACGTCGCACTGCTCGGCGGGGCGCTCTACCTCGCGCTGACGAGTGCGGGTCTGGCTGCCGAGGTGGCCGTGCCCGCGGCGATCGTACAGTTCGGCGACGTGACCGTCACCGAATACGCCCAACCGTTCCTGGGTTTGGCGCTGTGGCTGTACACCTGCGGCTACCTGGGGTCGGCGGCGCTGATCTTCGCCACCGCCTACATCGTCTGGCGCACCGGCGTGCTGCCCAAGTGGTCGGCGGCGCTTGCGGTACTGGGCGTTCCGGCGCTGCTTCAGACGTGGATCGGCCTGCCCACCGCGTACTGCGTGCTCGCGTGGATGGCGCTGACCGGGTTGACCATGCTGGCAATCCCGCCCGTCGTGCGAGTGGAAAGTGTGGGGGCGTAATGGGTTACATCGGTCTGGTCTTCGCCGGTTTCGCGGCGTTGCTGCACGTCTACATCTGGGTGATGGAGTCGTTCACGTGGACGTCTCCGCGTACCCGTGCGACCTTCGGACTGACCGAGGAGCAGGCGCACGCCACCAAGGAACTCGCGTTCAACCAGGGCTTCTACAACCTGTTCCTGGCGGTCGTCACGTCTGCCGGACTCGTGATCGGCGGCGTCGGCTACAACTACGTCGGCCTTGCGCTGGTCTTCGCGGGCACCGGGTCGATGCTGGCCGCGGCGGTGGTGCTGCTGGCGTCGTCACCGGACAAGGCGCGCGCGGCGGTCACACAGGGGATCCTGCCGCTGATCGCGATAGTGCTGATGGTGGTCGGCCTGACCTTGTAGCGTCCGCAAGATGAAGAGGCTGGCAGCGCTTGCCGTGCTCATCGTGACGATCGGCGGATGCGCGGCCGGCGCGGCCGACCCGGTGGCGTCCTCGGGTCTTGTCGACATCGGCGGCGATCGTGCGCTGTTTCTGGATTGTCAGGGCGCCGGCGGCCCCACCGTCTTCGTCATACCCGGCAAGGGCAGCTACGCCGAGGCCTGGAATTATGTTGTCCCGCCCGATGATCCGATTCGGTCCTCGCCCTACGACCTGATCACGGAGGCCGGGCTGGAGCCCAGCTCCGAGGCGGTGGCGCCGACGGTGGCCAAGACGACACAGGTGTGTGCCTACGACCGTCCTGACACCCGACCCGACGGCGTCGACCTGTCGACGCCGGCGCCACAGCCGCACACCGTGCAGCGCGACGTCGACGATGTGATCGCGTTGATCGACGCGGCCCGGCTGCCCGGGCCGTTCGTGTTCGTCGCCCACTCCTACGGCGGCTTGATCCTCGACCTGCTGGCACGGACACATCCGGGGCTGGTGGCGGGCATCGTGATGGTCGATCCGCTGTCGGAATACCTGACCGCACTGGGCAGTCCCGCGCAGAACGCCGCATTCGAGCGCGACACCAGAATCCCGCCGCAGCCGGGCGCGGAGGCCGTGGTCATCTCCGAGTCGATTGCCCAGATTCACGCCGCACCACCGCTGCCGCGGGTACCGGCGGTGGTGCTCAGCTCCGACAAGTTCCAGCCACCGGAGGCCCTCAGCCCCGACAACTACACACTGGCCCAGATCCACGCCGCGAACGCCGAGTTGGCGGCGGCGCTGGGCGCCGCCCACATCGTGTCGAGCGGCAGCGGCCACAACATGATGCTGTATCAGCCGAAGTTCGTCGCCGACAACATCATCGACATCGTCGAGCGGGTACGCGGACGGCCCTGAGCGTCACCGGACCGCGGGCAGCGCCGTGGCAGGATCGGCGCGGCCGGCGAGCACCTCGACGGCGGCGGTGGCGTCGGGTACGCCGATGAGCAGGTCACGCGTCGCGGTGAGCGCGGCGTCCGACGGCGTGACGCCACCGACCGCGTCGGCGAGGTCGAGCAGGTGCACGGTCGCCTCCATCAGCGCCGTCTCGGTGATGACGGCCAGCGTGGTGCTGCCCACCACGGGGTAGCTGATCACCGTGGAGTCGGGCGTCGAGATGGACCGCAGAATGTGGGCGGATTCGGCGAACCGCGCGACGACGGTTTGCGGGGAGAGCTTGGCCGCATCGGTGAGCGCCTGCTCGGCCACCCTGCCGGCCGATGTATGCGCGACGCCGCCGGGTTCGTTGAACAGGCGCAACAATTCTGCGGCGTCGTCGACGGCCGGCGGCCCGTCGATCACGGCCTCGGTGAGCATGTCGAACATCGCGGGATCGGGGCACACGTGGGCGATCAGGGCGCGCACGTCCCATGGGATGCAACGCGTCGGCGCCGACCACTGGGCCGCGGTGAGCGCGGTGCAGCGCCGAGCCCAACGCTCCCACGCGTCGGCGAGTGCCTCTCGGGTGCCACGGATTCCCATACCGCCAAACTAGTCGCGTCGGGCCGGGTTACACCGAGGTGAGGGTGGGTAATCACTCGCCAACCAAGGAGGCCAACATGACTGATGCGCGTATTCGACCGCGAGGCGGTCGGCTGGGGATGTCCCGCAGTCGCGGCGCCATGAGCGGGTTTCTACTGATCTTGCTGGGCCTGTGGGGTGCACTCATCCCGTTCGTCGGCCCGTACTTCGACTTCGCGTTCAACTCGGACGCGGCGTGGACGTGGACCACCGCGCGCGGGTGGCTCGAGGTGCTGCCCGGCGCTGCCGTGGCGCTCGGTGGCCTGCTGTTGCTGGTGTCGGGCAACCGCGCCACCGCGATGCTGGGTGGGTGGCTGGCCGTGGCGGGCGGTGCCTGGTTCGTCGTCGGGCGTGCGCTGGCCGGCCCGCTGGGCATCGGTGAGGTAGGCGCACCGGTGGCCGCGACCGAGGCCAAGGCCATCGCGCTGGATCTGGCGTACTTCTCCGGCCTGGGCGCGCTGATCGTGTTCCTGGGCGCGCTCGCGCTGGGCCGCATCTCGGTGCGCAGTGTGCGCGATATCGAGTTCGTGGACAGCCCCGTGGCTCATACGACCGCCACCACGACTTCGGACGCGACGGACACAGCGCGCGTGACGGACCCGGACGCGACGGACACGACGGAGATGCGCCCGGCCGGCGCGCCTGTGCGGTCTCGCCGTAGCTGGCGTGACGTGTTCAACCGTCGCCACACCCACGCCCACTGATCTGGCCGCGAAACTGTATTCCAGCAGGCCGTCTTTCGACGTTGTCTGCTGGAATACAGTTTCGTGGAAATGAGATCAGCTTCACCCCCGGTCTGTGATCGTCATGACTGACGTCGACCAGGCCTAAAAGCTAGCGTGCCTAGCTATGACTTACCCCTCCGGCCGCGCCGGTTCCCATGCGGCACGCCGATATTCGATCACCGCGGTGTGCGAGGCGCTGGGTGTGCCCGCCCGCGACTGGCCGCTGTTCACCCGTTGGGCCGCGGACCCCTCGCCGGAGTCCATGGACACGCTTCATCAGTATGTCGACGTGATGATCGCCGAGCGGTGCTACCAGCCCGGCGACGACCTGGTGTCCCGGCTGATCGAACTCGAGGTCGACGGCGAGGAGTTGAGCGTCGAGGACATCCACCGCTACGTCGCTTCGTTGGTGACGCGCATCTAGAGCGAGGAGCCCCCGTCACATTTCGCCGCTGTTGATCGACCGGGACCGGGTCGCCCGGTTGCTCGGCAACTTGTGGAGTGGCGATCAGCCTGTGTAGGCCATTACATGCTTGATGCGGGTGTAATCCTCGAAGCCGTACATCGACAGGTCTTTGCCGTGACCCGACGACTTGAATCCGCCGTGCGGCATCTCGGCCACCAACGGGATGTGCGTGTTGATCCACACACAACCGAAATCCAAAGCGGCCGAGACGCGTAAAGCGCGTGACACGTCACGGGTCCACACCGACGAGGCCAGCCCGTATTCGGTGCCGTTGGCCCACGCGATCGCCTCATCCTCGTCGGTGAACGACTGAACGGTGATCACCGGGCCGAAAATCTCTTGTTGCACCAGTCGGTCGTCTTGGCGCAGCCCGCCGATCACCGTCGGCTCGACGTAGAAACCCTTGTCGCCCTGGCGTCCTCCGCCGACGGCGACATCGGCATGTGAGGGCACGTCACCGAGGAAGCTCAAGACCCGCTCGAGTTGGTCGGCGTTGTTGACCGGCGGCACCCAGGCGTCCTCGTCGTCGGCGGGCCGGCCGTACGTCGTCGCCGCCCCGCGCGCCTGTTCGGCCAGGGCGTCGGTCAGGTCCGGGGCCACCTTGGCCGTCGCCAGCACACGGGTGGCCGCAGTGCAGTCCTGGCCGGCGTTGAAGTAACCCCGCCGTCGCGATTCCCTCGGCGGCAACGGCGATATCGCTGTCGTCGAAGACGATCACCGGCGCCTTGCCGCCCAATTCCAGATGGGTGCGTTTCACCTGTTCGCCCGCGCTGGCCGCGACCGCGCGACCCGCGGCCACCGAACCGGTGATCGACACCATCTGCGGCGTCGGGTGCGCGACCACCGCCGCGCCGGTGCCGCGGTCCCCGCAGACGACGTTCAGCACCCCCGGCGGGAAGTGGCGAGAGGCGATCTCGGCGAGCATCACCGTGGTCACCGGTGTGGTGTCGCTGGGCTTGATCACCACCGTGTTGCCGGCCGCGATGGCGGGACAGAACTTCCAGATCGCCATCATCATCGGATAGTTCCACGGCGCGACCTGGCCGATCACGCCGACGGGCTCGCGGCGGATCCACGACGTGTGGTTCTCCATGTATTCGCCGGCCGACCTGCCCTCCAACATCCGTGCCGCGCCGGCGAAGAACCGAATCTGGTCGACCATCGGCGGAATCTCCTCGGCCGTGGTGACGTGATTGGGCTTGCCGGTGTTGCGCCCCTCGGCGACAACAAGCTCCTCGGCGTGCTTTTCGACGTCGTCGGCGAAGTCGAGCATCGCCTTCTGCCGAAGCGCCGGCGTGGTGCGCTTCCAGTCGGCGAACGCCGCGGCGGCCGCGGCGTAGGCGTTGTCGATGTCCTGAGGTCCCGAAATCGGTGCGGTGGCGTACTTTTCCCCGGTGCTGGGGTCGACCAGCGCCATGGTCGACCCGTCGACGGGGTCGACGCGCTCACCGGCGATGAAGTTCGACACCTGTAATCCGTCTGTCATGAGAGCTCCTGATGGTCAGGTTGCCGATCGTGGGTTTTCGCGCTCACGCACCGCCATCGAGCCTAGACGGCCATGCACCGATTCGGTCGAAAACAACGCCAGGTCCCGGCGGGATCCACCGCCTAGCTCGATCAGCGCGACGGAATTCGTCGTCACGAGGGCCGTCTGCCCAGATGTGTCGACGGACTTTCATCGACCCGTCGCGGCAATGGCACACTGGTCAACTACGGGGCGCCTGGCCTGCCGGTCGTGCGCTGTTGCCGAACAGACCTATACGAAAGACAGCTGCTGACATGGATCTGGTCATATTCCTGCCCTTGCTCATCATCATGGGCGCCTTCATGTTCTTCGCGTCCAGACGCCAGAAGAAGGCCATGCAGGCCACCATTGACCTGCACAATTCCCTGGAGATCGGCGATCGGATACACACCACATCCGGTTTGCAGGGCACCATCACCGAGATCACCGACGACACCGTCGACCTGGAGATCGCCCCGGGCGTGGTCACCACCTGGATGAAGTTGGCCGTGCGGGACAAGATCGAGGACGACCTCGACGACGATGACGACGAGTACGAGGACTATGACGAGGACGGCTACGACGAGGAGTCGACGGCCATCGAGATCACCGACAGCCCGAACCGCAAGACTGACAGCTAAGTTCTCAGCACGAGCACGTACCCTTTGCGGTGCTGACGAAATGATCTCGAGGAGACCTTAGAAACGTGGCATCGCCCTCGGCGCCGGTGCAACCTGCCCGCTACCTGTCGTTGTTCCTGGCTCTGCTGATCGGCGCCTATCTTCTGGTGTTCTTGACCGGGGACAAACAGGCCGAGCCCAAGCTGGGCATCGATCTGCAGGGCGGCACCCGCGTCACGCTGACCGCCCGCACTCCGGACGGGTCTCGGCCCACTCGTGAGGCCCTGATGCAGGCCCAGCAGATCATCAGTGCCCGCGTGGACGGGCTGGGCGTGTCGGGCTCCGAGGTCATCATCGACGGGGACAACCTCGTGATCACCGTGCCGGGCACCGACGGGAGCGAGGCGCGCACGCTCGGCCAGACCGCGCGCCTCTACATCCGCCCGGTGATCTACCAGATGCCGGCCATGCCACCGGAGGAACAGCAGCAGACCGAGGGACCGGCCAACGCGCCGCCCGCCGCGCCCGCCGCTCCCGGCACACCCGGAGCGCCGCAGGCGCCGCAGCCGCCGGCCCAGCAGACGCCCGCCCCGCCCGCCGAGGTGCCCGCGCAGCCGCGGCCGTATCCACAGGAACCGGCCCCCGCCCAACCTCCACCGTCACCGACGCCGTCGCCGTCGCCCGAAGCTCCGGTCACGCCGACGCCGGCCGACGCGCCGCCGCCACCCGGTGAGCCCTCGCTGGCCGAACGCATCGCCGCGGAAAAACAGCGGCGGCAGAGCACCGACCAGATCATCCAGGGGCTGGCGCTGCAGTATCAGGCGACCCGTTGCCACGAGGACGACATCCTCGCCGGTAACGACGACCCGAACCTGCCGTTGATCGCCTGCTCGCAGGACGGCGACCAGGTCTATCTGCTCGACAAGTCGATCATCAACGGTGAGCAGATCGAGAACGCCTCCTCGGGACTGGACCAGCAACGCGGCGAATACGTCGTCGACGTGCAGTTCAAGGGCGACGCCTCGCGTACCTGGGCGGACTTCACCGCCGCCAACGTCGGCACCCAGACGGCATTCGTGCTGGACTCGCAGGTGGTCAGCGCCCCCGAGATCCTCGAGCCGATACCGGGCGGGCGCACCCAGATCACCGGCCAGTTCAACGAGTCGACCGCGCGCGAACTGGCCAACGTGCTCAAGTACGGTTCCCTTCCGCTGTCGTTCGAATCCTCTGAAGCCGAAACCGTCTCCGCCACACTGGGTTTGACGTCGCTTCGGGCGGGGTTGATCGCGGGTGCGATCGGGCTGGCCCTGGTGCTGGCGTACTCGCTGCTCTATTACCGCGCGTTGGGTGTGCTCACGGCGCTGTCGCTGGTCGCGGCCGGAGCCATGGTTTATGCGGTGTTGGTGTTGCTGGGCAGATACATCAACTACACGCTCGACCTGGCGGGTATCGCGGGTCTGATCATCGGCATCGGCACCACGGCCGACTCGTTCGTGGTGTTCTTCGAACGGATCAAAGACGAGATTCGCGAGGGCCGTTCGTTCCGCTCGTCGGTGCCACGCGGTTGGGCCCGGGCGCGTAAGACGATCATGTCCGGTAACGCGGTGACGTTCCTGGCCGCGGCGGTGCTCTACTTCCTGGCCGTCGGCCAGGTGAAGGGCTTCGCGTTCACCCTCGGCTTGACGACGATCTTCGACGTCACGGTGGTGTTCCTGGTGACCTGGCCGCTGGTGTACCTGGCGTCGAAGTCGCCGACGATGGCCAAACCGTCGCTGAACGGTCTCGGCGCCGTGCAGCAGATCGCCCGCGAACGACGAGCGGCCGCACATGCGACGGGACGGAGTTGACGAGATGGCCGCCAAGAACGCCAAAGACACCAAGCGGACCGACAACCCGGAGGATCTGAGGTCCACCGCGATGGAGGCGCCGGAGCTGGCAGCGGATCTGCCCCGCCACGGCTTCTTCGTCCGGCTCTACACCGGCACCGGTGCATTCGAGGTCGTGGGCAAGCGCAAAATGTGGTACGCGATCAGCGCCCTGATCGTCGCGGTCTGCATCGCCAGCATGGTCTTTCGCGGCTTCACTTTCGGCATCGACTTCGAGGGCGGCACCAAGGTGTCGATGCCGACGGCGACGGCCACCGGCACCGTCACGGTCCAGCAGGTCGAGAACGTGTTCAACGAGACGCTCGGCAAGACCCCCGAATCGGTGGTGGTGGTCGGCAGCGGCGGATCGGCCACCGTACAGATCAGGTCCGAGACGCTGACCAACGACGAGACCGAGGAACTGCGCACCGCGCTGTTCGACGCCTTTGAGCCGCTGTCCGCGGACGGGCAGCCGAGCAGGCAGGCGATCAGCGACTCGGCGGTCTCGGAGACCTGGGGCGGCCAGATCACCGAGAAGGCGCTGATGGCGCTGGTGGTGTTCCTGGTGCTGGCCACCATCTACATCACCGTGCGCTACGAGCGCTACATGGCGATGGCGGCGATGGCCACGCTGTTCTTCGACCTCATCGTCACCGCCGGGGTGTACTCGATCGTCGGGTTCGAGGTGACCCCCGCGACCGTGATCGGGCTGCTGACCATCCTCGGGTTCTCGCTGTATGACACCGTGATCGTGTTCGACAAGGTCGAGGAGAACACCCACGGCTTCGAACACACCACCCGCCGCACGTTCGCCGAGCACGCCAACCTCGCGGTCAACCAGACCTTTATGCGGTCGATCAACACCAGCCTGATCTCGGTGCTGCCGATCATCGCGTTGATGGTGGTCGCGGTGTGGTTGCTCGGTGTCGGCACCCTGATGGACCTGGCGCTGGTGCAGTTGGTCGGTGTGATCGTCGGCACCTACTCGTCGATCTACTTCGCCACACCGCTTCTGGTGACGCTTCGTGAACGCACCGACGTCGTCCGCAACCACACGCGTCGGGTGCTCAACCGCCGCAACGCGGCCGGCGCCAAGAACACCGACACCGACACCGACGAACCCGAGACCGTCGCTGCCGCTCCGCGGGCCGCCGCCGCACCGCTTGCCGACAAGCCCGCACCCGGCGCCCGTCCCACACGACCGACCGGCGGCCGCACCGGACGACCCTCGGGTAAGCGCGACAGCCGGCGACGGTAGGCGCGTCGATGAAGTCCTGGAGCCGAGGTGGTGGTCTCTTGGCGGCGGCCCTGCTGACCGCCGGACTGACGTCTTGCGCGGGCAGCCCCGCGGGCAGCATCGACTACGCCGTCGACGGCATCTTGAGCACCTACAACACCAATACCGTCGCCGGCGCGGCATCCGGTGGCCCCCAGGCGTTCGCGAGGGTGCTGACGGGGTTCACCTACCACGGGCCCGAGGGTCAGATCGTGGGCGATCACGACTTCGGCAGTGTTTCGGTGGTCGGGCGCGCCCCGCTGGTGCTCGACTACGAGATCAACGCCGCCGCGGTGTATTCCGACGGCAAGCCGATCACGTGCGACGACGTGGTGCTGGCGTGGGCGTCGCAGTCGGGCCGGTTCCCGGGTTTCGACGCGGCCAGCCGGGCGGGCTACAGCGACATCGCGTCGGTGGACTGCACACCCGGGGAGAAGAAGGCGCGGGTGTCGTTCGTCCAGCACCGCAGCTTCGTCGACTTCGGGCAGTTGTTCACCGCGACCTCGATGATGCCCTCGCACGTGATCGCCGACGCGCTCGGTGTCGACGTCACCACCGCTCTGCTGGAGAACGACGGCCCGACGATCGAACGCATCGCCAAGGTGTGGAACAGCACGTGGGAACTCAAACCCGATCTGGACCTCAAGAAGTTCCCGTCCTCGGGCCCTTACAAGCTGGACTCGGTGACCGAGGACGGCGCCGTGGTGCTGGTGGCCAACGACAAGTGGTGGGGCGCCGAGCCGGTCACCGACAAGGTCACCGTCTATCAGCTCAGCGCCGACATCCAGGACCGGGTCAACCAGGGTGAGTACGACGTCGTCGACATCGCGACGGGTTCCTCGGGCACGCTGACCCCGCCCGACGACTTCATCCGCACCGAGGCCCCGTCCGCGGGTATCGAGCAGCTCATCTTCAGCCCGCAGGGCCCGATGGCCGCCGTACCGGCTCGGCGTGCGCTGGCCCACTGCACGCCGCGCGACGTGATCGCCCGCAACGCCGAGGTGCCGATCGCCAACACGCGGATCAGCCCGGTGGCCGAAGACGCCTACAGCGCCTCCGAGGCCGCCGCCGAGGCCGGACAGTTCACCGCGGCCAACCCCGAGGCCGCGCGGGCCGCGCTGGAGGGCCGGCCGCTGACGGTGCGGATCGGCTACCAAAGCCCCAACGCCCGGCTCGCCGCGACCGTCGGCGCGATCGCGAAGGCGTGTGAACCCGCCGGGATCACCGTGCAGGACGCCGCGACCGAGACCACCGGCCCGCTGACCCTGCGCAACAACGAGATCGACGTGTTGCTGGCCAGCACGGGCGGCTCGGCGGGCAGCGGGTCGACCGGCGCGTCGGTGATGGACGCGTACACGCTGCACACCGACAACGGCAACAATCTGCCGCGCTACTCCAACAAGCGCATCGACGACATCATCGCGGCGATGGCGGTGGCCGCGGACCCCAAGGAGTTGGCACGGCTGCTCGGCGAGGGTGCACCGATCCTGTGGGCCGACATGCCGACCCTGCCGCTGTATCGGCAGCAGCGAACCGTGTTGACCTCCAACAAGATGTACGCGGTCAGCAGCAACCCGACCCGGTGGGGCGCGGGCTGGAACATGGACCGCTGGGTGCTGTCGCGGTGAGGTGCGGATTGGACGGGCCCGCGAGCTCCGGTCAGGACGTCTCGGCGCTCATCGCGACGCTGATGCGCGAAGTGCCCGACTTCCCCGAGCCGGGCGTGCAGTTCAAGGACCTCACCCCGCTGCTGGCCGACGCGCACGGACTGGCCGTCGTCACCGACGCGCTCGCCCAGGTCGCCGAGGGCGCCGACCTGGTGGCGGGCATCGACGCCCGCGGCTTCCTGCTGGGCGCCGCGGCCGCGATCCGGCTCGGCACCGGTGTGCTGGCGGTGCGCAAGGGCGGCAAGCTGCCGCCGCCGGTGCACCGCCAGACCTACGCCCTGGAGTACGGCACCGCGACGCTGGAGATACCGGCCGACGGCACCGAGCTCGCCGGGCGCTCGATCATGATCATCGACGACGTGCTGGCCACCGGCGGGACGCTGGCGGCCACCTCGCGGCTGCTCACGGCCTGCGACGCGACGGTGATCGGGGCCGCGGTGGTGCTGGAACTGACCGCCCTGGGCGGCCGTGGGCAGGTCGCACCGCTCGCCGTGACGTCCCTGCACACGGTCTGAGCGATATCCTCGAAGCTGGGGCGGCCCCGCTCAGAGCAGGCCCGCGCGAACCCAGGCGGACGAGGAGGTGACCATGGCTGACGATCCCGTCGCAGGACCGGCCGTGCAGTCGCCGCCGGGCAAGGACGCCGCCGAGGCCCAGGCGCCGGACGCCCCGAAGACCTCGACCAGCGCCTCGCGGCGGGTGCGGGCCCGGCTGGCCCGGCGGATGACCGCCCAGCGCAGCCCGGTCAGCCCGGTGCTCGAACCGCTGGTCGCGGTGCACAAGCAGTACTACCCGAAGGCCAACCTGGCGTTGCTGCAGCGCGCCTACGAGGTCGCCGAGCAGCGCCACGCCGACCAGTTGCGCCGCTCGGGCGACCCGTACATCACCCATCCGCTGGCCGTCGCCCAGATCCTGGCCGAACTCGAGATGGACACCACGACGCTGATCGCCGCGCTGCTGCACGACACCGTCGAGGACACCGGGTATCTGATCGAGGCGCTCACCGAGGATTTCGGCAGCGAGGTCGCCCACCTGGTCGACGGGGTGACCAAGCTGGACAAGGTCGCGCTGGGCACCGCCGCCGAAGGCGAGACCATCCGCAAGATGATCCTGGCGATGGCACGCGATCCACGGGTGCTGGTGATCAAGGTCGCCGACCGGCTGCACAACATGCGCACCATGCGTTTCCTGCCGCCGGAGAAGCAGGCCAGCAAGGCCAGGGAAACGCTGGAAGTCATTGCGCCACTTGCTCATCGACTCGGCATGGCGACGGTCAAGTGGGAGCTCGAGGATCTAGCGTTCGCGATCCTGCACCCCAAGAAGTACGAGGAGATCGTCCGACTGGTCGCCGACCGAACGCCGTCGCGTGACATCTATCTGGCCAAGGTGCGCGCCGAGATCACCTCGACCCTGACGGCGTCGAAGATCAACGCGGTGGTGGAGGGCCGACCCAAGCACTACTGGTCGATCTACCAGAAGATGATCGTCAAGGGCCGCGATTTCGACGACATCCACGACCTGGTCGGTGTGCGCATCCTGTGCGACGAGGTCCGCGACTGCTACGCCGCGGTGGGCGTGGTGCATTCGCTGTGGCAGCCGATCGCCGGGCGGTTCAAGGACTACATCGCCCAGCCACGCTTCGGCGTGTACCAGTCGCTGCACACCACGGTGGTGGGCCCGGAGGGCAAGCCGCTGGAGGTGCAGATCCGCACCACCGACATGCACAAGACCGCCGAATACGGCATCGCGGCGCATTGGCGCTACAAGGAAGCCAAGGGCCGCAACGGAGTTCCGCCCAGCCACGCCGCCGCCGAGATCGACGACATGGCCTGGATGCGCCAGCTACTGGACTGGCAGCGGGAGGCCGCCGACCCCGGCGAGTTCCTCGAGTCGCTGCGCTACGACCTTGCGGTGCAAGAGATCTTCGTGTTCACCCCCAAGGGGGATCTGATCACGCTGCCGAAGGGTTCGACGCCGGTGGACTTCGCCTATGCGGTGCACACCGAGGTGGGGCACCGCTGCATCGGCGCACGCGTCAACGGGCGGCTGGTCGCACTCGAGCGTGAGCTCGAAAACGGTGACCAGGTCGAGGTTTTCACGTCCAAGGCGCCTAACGCGGGCCCGTCGCGGGACTGGCAGTCCTTCGTGGGGTCGCCGCGGGCCAAGGCCAAGATCCGGCAGTGGTTCGCCAAGGAGCGCCGCGAAGAGGCGCTGGAGGCCGGTAAGGACGCCATCGCGCGCGAAGTCCGCCGCGGCGGGCTGGCGCTGCAGCGCCTGATGAGCGCCGAGTCGATGTCCGAGCTGGCCCGCGACCTGCGCTATGCGGACGTGTCGGCGCTCTACACCGCCGTGGGGGAGGGGCACGTGTCGGCCCGCCACGTGGTGCACCGGCTGGTGACGCTGCTCGGCGGTGACGAAGACGCGACCGACGAGCTCGCCGAACGTTCGACGCCGGCCACCATGCCGGTGCGCCAGCGCAGCAGCGACGACGTCGGGGTGGCGGTGCCCGGCGCGCCCGGGGTGCTGACCAAGCTGGCCAAGTGCTGTACGCCGGTGCCCGGCGACAACATCCTGGGGTTCGTCACCCGCGGCGGTGGGGTCAGCGTGCACCGCACCGACTGTACGAACGCGGGTTCGCTGCAGGAGCAGTCCGAGCGCATCATCGAGGTCAAGTGGGCGCCGTCGCCGTCCTCGGTGTTCCTGGTCGCGATCCAGGTCGAGGCCCTGGACCGGCACCGGTTGCTGTCGGATGTCACCCGGGTGCTCGCCGACGAGAAGGTCAACATCCTGTCCGCGTCGGTGACGACCTCCGATGACCGCGTGGCGATCAGCCGGTTCACCTTTGAGATGGGCGATCCCAAGCATCTGGGCCATTTGCTCAACGTGGTGCGCAATGTCGAGGGCGTCTACGACGTGTACCGGGTGGCCTCCGCCGCCTGATGACGTGTGGGTAAATTTCTCCAAAGATTTGCTATCTCTGCCATACTGCTGCGATGCGCACCGTGTTGCTGGCCGTCGCCGCGTCGGTTGCGTTGCTGACTGCCGGCTGCGCGGGGACCATCAGACCCGAAGGCGCCGCCCGGTCGGTCGTCGATCTGGTCAAGCAGCAGACCGGGTTCACGCCCAAGGACGTCGCCTGTCCCGAGGGCGTCGACGCCAAGCAGGGCACGACGTTCGAATGCACCTTCACCGGCCCCGACGGCAGGCGATACATCGCGGACATGCGGGTCGAGAAGGTCGAGGGTGAGGACGTCGAGTTCTACGTCCAGACCCGCCCGCGCTGACCTTCCCCGACGCCCCCAACGCCCAAACGGACAAACGGGCGACAAAGTGCGGGTAGATCACGCCAATACGTCGACTTCGCCACCACGAGGGCGCGGCACGCGAACCGCGGTCAGCCCCGCTCCAACACGGCCCGCAGAAATGAGCGGGTGCGCGCATGGTCGGGGTCGGTGAACAACTTGTCGGGCGGCGCGTCCTCCACGACCTGACCGTCGTCGAACATCAGCACCCGGTCGGAGACGTCGCGGGCGAAGTTCATCTCATGCGTGACGCACAGAAACGTAATGTCGGTGGAGGCGGCGATATCCCTGAGCAGACCGAGCACTCCGGCCACCAATTCGGGGTCCAGGGCAGAGGTGACCTCGTCGAGCAGCAGCACGTCGGGTTGCATGGCGAGGGCACGGGCGATCGCCACCCGCTGCTGTTGGCCTCCGGACAACTGGTAGGGACGCTGGGTCGCCTTGTCGGTCAGCCCCACCAACCGCAACAGTTCGTGCGCCCTGGTTTCGGCCTCGTCGCGACTCAGGCCGAGTGAGCGGATCGGCGCCTCGGTGAGGTTCTCCAACACCCGCATGTTGGGAAACAGGTTGAACTGCTGGAACACCATGCCGATGCGCTTGCGGACCCGCCGCTGATGTTTTTCGTCGGCAGGCACTTCGCGCCCACCGCGGACCATGTGACTGAGGCATTCGCCCGCGACGTGGATGCGTCCGTCGGTGACCGTCTCCAGCGTCATCAGAAGACGAAGGATTGTGGTCTTACCCGACCCACTGGGGCCGATCAACGCCACGAACTCACCGGGGCGCACTGAGAAGCTCAGGCCGTCGAGAACCACGTGGTCGCCGAACTGTTTGACGACGTCGTCGAACCGGATCATCTCAGCCGCTGTATCGGACACGTCGCTCCAACCATCGGACCAGTAGGGACGCCGAGTAGCTCAGCACCAAGAACAGCACGCCGGCGATGGTGATCGGTTCCACGTAGCGAAACGCGCGGGAGCCGGCCTGATTGGCCACGCCGACGATGTCCAGCACCCCGATCATCAGCAGCAGCGGTGTCTCCTTGAGCATGGAGATCGTGTAGTTGCCGAGCGCAGGCAGAACGCGCGGAATGGCCTGCGGCAGGATCACCGCGGTCCAGGTGCGCCGGCGCGGAAGATTCAGCGCGACGGCGGCCTCCCACTGCTCGGCGGGGACGGCCTCGATTCCGGCCCGGTACACCTCAGCGGTGTAGGTCGAGTAGTGCAGGCCGATCGCGATGATCCCGGTGGTCAGCGGATCGAATTTGAGTCCGATGTCGGGCAGCACGAAGAAGAAAAAGAAGATCTGCACCAGCAGGGGAGTGCTGCGGACGAACTCGATGAACCCCCAGGTGACCGCGCTGACGACGGTGTTTCGCGATCGTCGCAGCAGCGCCAGGGCCAGGCCGAGCGCATAGGCCAACACCGAACCTGCGATGGTCGCCACGACGGTGACGCGCAGGCCGTCCACGACGATTCTGGGCAGCACCTCCCACGCGAAGTTCCAGTCCCAAATCATCGCCGACCCTCCGCGGCGCGCCGAGTGGTTGACGGTCCGGCGCTGAAATTCGTTCGGCCTGTGCGCAACACGGTCCACAGCCCACGGCGCGGCGGCGGTCTGCGGCCGGCGACCTTGGCGGCCCAACGCTCCAGCGTGCGCATCCCGAAGGTGATCAGGATCGCCAGTGCCAGATAGAACAGCAGCACGATGGTCCAGATCGTGGCCGCCTGCGAGATGAACCGGTCGATGAGCACCTCGCGGGCCTGGTAGGTCAATTCATGGACGGTGATGATGGTCAGCAGCGCACTGCTCTTCAGCAGCTGGATGAACAGGTTGTTGAACGGCGGCACCATCTCCACCAGCGCCTGCGGCAGAATCACCCGCAGCATCCGCTGGGTCCGCGTGAGGTTGAGCGCGATGCACCCTTCGTACTGCTCCTTCGGCACGGATTGGATGGCGCCGCGCACGATCTCGGCGCCGTACGCGCCGTGGTTGAGCCCCAGCACGGCGATGCCCGCCGCCAGCGGGACGATCTGGTAGCCCACCAGGACCGGCAGCACGAAGTAGATCCACATCAGCTGGACCACCTCGGAGGTGCCTCGCCAGAGTTCGACGTAGACGCGGGCGAAGCCCCGGATGATTCGGGAACCCGACAGCAGGCCAAGCCCGAAGACGAACGAAAGCACCGTGGCGAGCACGATGCCGCCGAGGGTCGCCTCAACGGTGACGAGCAGCCCGCGGGAGATGGTCTCGACGAACAGCCCGATGTTGTCGAACATCAGCGTCGGCTCAGGCGGCCTCGCACAACTGCGCGGTGGTCAGGTCGTTCGGCGGCACATTGTCCTCGGTGAAGCCGAACGGTCGGACGATTTCCAGCCACTGGCCGCTGTCATGCAGTTTCTGCAGTTCGGCGTTGAACTGCTCGACCAATGAATCGTCGCCCTTGCGGAACACGAAGCCGCCGGCCTGAATCTGCTTCTTGTCGTTCACAATCGGCACAAATCCCTCGGTGACCTCCAACGGTGCGGCGGGATTGTCCGCCACCATCCGGCGCAGCGAGATGTCGGTGAGGGCGCCGGCGTACGCCCGCCCGTCCAACAGGGCCTGCAGCATCTCCGGCTGGCCCTCGTAGTGCTGGATATCGCCTGCGGGGATACCCAGGTCACGGGCGACGGCCTCCTCCACCGTGCCGGACAGCACCGCGAGCTTGAGGCCCTTGGCCTTGATGTCATCGAAGTTGTTGACCTGCTGCGGATTTCCCGCTGGGACAAGCAATGCGGTCGGGGTGACGTAGTCGACGGTAGAGAACTGTGCGTTGTCGCAGCGAGCAGGAAGGATCGCCATGCCCGCGGCCACCATGTCGTACTGGCCGGCGTTGAGCGCCGGAATCAGTTGGCCGAACTCGACCTGGGTGGCGTCGACGCTGTCGATGCCCATCGCCCGGAAGACCGCCTTGGCGACTTCGGGCGCCTCCCCGGTCACCTCGCCGTCGGCGGTGTAGCCGTACGGCACCTCACCGGCGATACCGACCTTGATCGATCCCGCGTCCTTGATTCGCTCCAGCGTGCCGCCCTCGCCGCCCTCGGGCACCCGTGAGCAGCCCGCGAGCACCACCAGCGCGCTGAGCAGAAGCGCTCCGGCTGTCTTTCCGATCCTGAATAGGGCCAACCGCGTAATACTCGGCATGTTCATCCTTTTCGCGTCCACATTCACATTCGTATCAACCGGAGTGTCTTGAACGTATGCGGATCTTGCGAGCCGGTCAAAGGTTTGCGGTCGGTGCGCCGGCGTCTGCTCAGCCGACGCGGACGGACTCGATCGTCAGGTCCTGCGTCGGCTTACCGTCGCCGGCACCGCCGGCGACGCCCGCCTCGGCGATCTTGTCCACAGTGGCCAGCCCCGCGTCGTCGACCGTGCCGAACACCGTGTAGCTGGCCGGCAGGATCGAATCCTTGTACACCAGGAAGAACTGGCTGCCGTTGGTGCCCTGCCCGGTGTTGGCCATCGCCAGCGTGCCGCGGGGATACATCATCGACGGTGACTTGAGGATCGGGTCGGTCAACTTGTACTGGTTGCTCGGATACTCGTTGGGGAACCGGTATCCGGGCCCGCCGTCGCCGGTGCCCGAGGGGTCGCCGCACTGCAGCACGCCCAGGTGTTCCTCGGTGGTCAACCGGTGGCAGGTGGTGTTGTCGAAAAAACCTTGGCGCGCCAGACTTTCGAAGTTGTTGACCGTGCACGGGGACTTCTGGTTGTCGAGCGTTAGCCCGATGTCGCCCTCGTTGGTCGACAGCTGCGCGGTGATGCGCTGCCGGTCGGTGGGTATCTTGCCGCTGCGCGGGGGTTTGACCGGCTTGTCGGCGGGTTCGGTGGTGGCCGGGTATTGGCAGTTGGCGCCCGGCACGCCGGGTGGGTCGAATGCGGGCAGCAGGTAGTAGGACAGCGGGCGTTTCGACTCGGTCCAACTCGAGTTGTCCTGGTTCTTCATTGCCGACTGGACGCCACCGGCGAACACCACGAACAGCAGCACCGCGATCGCGATCACCACCGCGGTCAGCGCCGTGATCGCATAGCCGATGATCAGCCCCGCCACGGCCAGCCCGCGGCCCTCCTCGCCGGACTTCTTGATCTGCGACAGCGAGACGTGCCCGAACACGATGCCCAGCGGGGCGAACAGGAACGCGCACACCAGCGCCGCGATGGCCAGGGCGTTGGTGGGCCGCGGCGGCGGATACCCGTACGGCGGGGGATGCCCGCTCGGCGGTACAGCCGGTGTGGTCACGTCGTCAGTCGAGCAGGATCGAGGTCACCTTGACCTCCGTCGCCGGTGCGCCGTCCTGGCCACCGCCGGCCACTCCACCCTCCGCGATCTTGTCCAGGGTCGCCAATCCGGTGTCGTCGATCGTGCCGAACACCGTGTAGTGCGGCGGCAACTGCGAGTCCCCGTACACCAGGAAGAACTGGCTGCCGTTGGTGTCGGGCCCGGCGTTGGCCATCGCCAGGGTGCCCCGCGGATACCGCACCGGTTCCATCAGCTTCGGATCGTCAGGCTGGAACTGGTTGGTCGGGTACTCGTTGCTGAAGTGGTAACCCGGCCCGCCGGTGCCCGCACCGGTCGGGTCCCCGCACTGCAGCACCGACAAACTCGGGCTGGTGGTCAGCCGGTGGCACGGGGTGTCGTCGAAGAACCCCTGCTGGGCCAGGCTGACGAAGCTGTTGACCGTGCACGGCGACTTGCCGTTGGCCAGCATCAGCCCGATGTTGCCCTGATCGGTCTCCATGCTGACGCTGACCTCGGCGGGGTCGGTCGGCACCTTGCCGGTGCGCGGCGGCGTGTTCGGCTTGCTGGCCTTTCCTTCGGTCGCCGGATACTGGCAGTTCTCGCCCAGCCTGGGCGGTGCCTCGAACTCGGGCAACTCACCGGTGCCCGCCGCGGCCTGCGCCGACGTGGGCGGGGTGTCGGCGGCCGCCGCGGGCTGATCGTCGGAGTCGCGGCTGGCGAGCACGAAGCTCGCGACCACCGCGGCGATGACGACGACGGTGGCCACCGCGGAGCCGATGATCACGTAGAGGCGCTGCTTGCGCGCCTTGTCGGCCCGGCGCTCCAACTGCCGCTCGAGTTTGCGCTGGGCTGTCGCCCGTCGTTGTTCGTTGGTCGGCACCGCCGATGTCCTCCTTGTGTGATCGGTCCGTCACGAGTGTGCCAGGCGTTCCCGTGTGTGGCGTTGCGACCCACGTCAGCAGGGATGGAACACTGGAGCCCGTGTTGATCACCGGATTCCCGGCGGGCATGTTGGCGTGCAACTGCTACGTGCTGGCCCCGCGGGCGGGTTCCGACGCGATCGTCGTCGACCCCGGCCAGCGGGCGATGGGCCCGCTACGGCGCATCCTCGACGAGAACCACCTGACACCGGCGGCGGTGCTGCTGACGCACGGCCACATCGACCACATCTGGTCGGCGCAGAAGGTGGCCGACATGTACGGCTGCCCGGCCTATATCCATCCCGAGGACCGGTTCATGCTGACCGACCCGATCAAGGACTTCGGGCCCGCCGGCCTGGGGAAATTGGCCCAGGCCGCGTTCGGCGCGCTGTTCCGCGAGCCCAGGCAGGTCGTCGAACTGGACAACGACGGCGACAAGATCGAATTGGGCGGGGTGACGGTGACCGTCGACCACACCCCCGGGCACACCCGCGGCTCGGTGGCGTTCCGGGTCGAGCCGGGTGTCGGGGCGGGACCCGAATCGGTGGTGTTCACCGGCGATACGCTGTTTCGGCAGTCGGTCGGGCGCACCGACCTGCCCGGCGGCAGCGGCCGGGACCTTCTCGGCTCGATCGTGACAAAACTGTTGGTGCTCGACGACGACACCGTGGTACTACCGGGACACGGCCCGAAAACCACCGTCGGCTTCGAACGCCGCAACAACCCATTCCTCGAAGGCTTGACCCAGTGACTGACTTTCAGGCGCCCAAGGGCGTCCCGGATTACCTGCCGCCCGAATCGGCCCAGTTCGTCGGCGTGCGAGACGGGCTGCTGGCGGCCGCCCGCCGTGCCGGCTACGGCGACGTGGAGTTGCCGATCTTCGAGGACACCGCGCTGTTCGCGCGCGGGGTGGGGGAGTCCACCGACGTCGTCTCCAAGGAGATGTACACGTTCTCCGACCGCGGCGACCGCTCGGTGACGCTGCGCCCGGAGGGCACCGCCGGGGTGATGCGCGCGGTCATCGAACACGGACTGGACCGCGGGCCGCTGCCGGTCAAGGTGTGCTACGCCGGACCGTTCTTCCGCTACGAGCGGCCGCAGGCCGGGCGTTACCGCCAGCTGCAGCAGGTCGGGGTCGAGGCGATCGGCGTCGACGACCCCGCGCTGGACGCCGAGGTGATCGCCATCGCCGACGCCGGATTCCGGTCGCTGGGCCTCGACGGTTTCCGGCTGGAGATCACCTCGTTGGGCGACGACAGCTGCCGCCCGCAGTATCGAGAACTGCTGCAGGAGTTCCTGTTCACACTCGACCTCGACGAGGAGACCCGGCACCGCGCGCAGATCAACCCGCTGCGGGTGCTCGACGACAAGCGGCCCAAGGTGCGCCAGATGACCGCCGACGCGCCGGTGATGTTGGACCACCTCTCTGATGTCGCCAAGCAACACTTCGACAGCGTGCTCGCACATCTGGACGCCCTCGACGTGCCCTACGTCATCAATCCCCGAATGGTGCGGGGACTGGACTACTACACCAAGACCACATTCGAGTTCGTACACGACGGTCTGGGCGCGCAGTCCGGCATCGGAGGTGGCGGACGCTACGACGGCCTGATGCGCCAGCTGGGCGGAAAAGACCTGTCCGGCATCGGGTTCGGGCTCGGCGTCGACCGCACGCTGTTGGCGTTGAAGGCCGAGGGCAAGACCGTCGGCGGCACCACCCGCGTCGACGTGTTCGGGGTCCCGCTCGGGGAGCAGGCCAAGCTGCGGCTGGCGGTGCTCGCCGCGCGGCTACGGGCCGCCGGCGTGCGTGTGGACCTTGCCTACGGCGACCGTGGCGTCAAGGGCGCGATGCGCGCCGCGGACCGTTCGGGTGCCTCGATCGCGTTGGTGGCCGGTGACCGCGACATCGAGGCGGGCACCATCGGGGTCAAGAATCTGACGACGGGTGAGCAGGTCGACGTGCCCGTCGACGACGTTGTCGCCCAGGTGCTTTCGCGTCTCAACCGGGCCTGATCAGCTATCCGTCCCGCGCCACCGCAGTGAGCAGTTGATCGACGTTGCCGACCCCGCCGTCGAAGGGGTTGCCGCGCTTGAGCACTTTGGCGCCGCCGGGTGTGAGCGCGACCAGTTTGGGTGAGCTCGAGCCGATCTGGAATTTGCGCGCGAACCGCACCTGATCCAGTTGCACCACGGCCCCGCCGCGGTAACTGAACAACCCGAGCTTGCGGTCCAGAACCGCGACCGGACGGCACTCGTGCAGAGGCCGACCGCGATGGTGGCGGATCCTGCGCAGCACCACGATCGCGGCGACGGCGAAAACCACACCCACGGCGAAGAACAGCGCGCCCGCCGGGCGCGACGGAACCGCCGCCACCAGGGCCACCACCCCGAAGCCACCGACGACCAGCGTCAGCACCCCGAGCACGAAGGCCCCCACCGCCAGCCCACCGGTGTTGCGGTCGATGACGAGTACGCGTCGGCCGTCGTCGATGACGACCAGCCCGCCCGTGTCGACCAGTACCTGGCTCCCAGTTGATGCGTCCACGCCTGCAGCGTGCCATCTCCGCAGCGAGATCTGCGTGATTTGTAACGTTCCGGTACGGTGCGGCGATGTGACGGACATGCGAACAGCGACAACCAGGGTCGGGGCGGCGGCCGGGGCGGCTTTGTTGGTGGCGGCCTTCGGGGTCAGTCAAGCGACCGCGAACGCACAACCGGCCGAACATCAGGTCCGATACACGCTCACGGCAACGGGCTCCGCCGATTTCGAGGTCAACTACCTGACCGCGCAGCCCGCGAGCAAAGACGCCTACAACGACGATCCGTACGCCTACCTGAAGAAGGAGCGGATCATCGTGTCGCCGGGCGCGCCGTGGGTCTTCGAGACCACGCTCGCCGATCCGCAGTGGGCTATCGTCACCGCGAGCACCGGCGTGCACGCCATGCAGGCCTCACCGAACCCGCACTGCGAGATCACCATCGACGGTGAGGTGGCGGTGCAGGGCGACGGCCCCTACACCGTGCATTGCCAACTCGGGCAGTGGTAGCCCGCATCAGGACGCTCTGACCAGACCGCGCAGCACCTGCGGCAGCGGCCCGCGGTGCAGGACACCGAGGCGCTGGGTGGCGCGGGTCAACGCGACGTAGAGGTCGGCGGCACCCCGTGGGCCGTCGGCGAGGATCTCCTCGGGATCGACGACCAACACGGCGTCGAACTCCAGGCCCTTGGTCTGGGCGGCGGTCACCGCGCCCGGCACGCCCGGCGGCCCGATGACGACGCTGGTGCCGTCGCGCTCGGCCTCGTCGCGAACGAATTCCTCGATCGCAGACGCCAGTTCGTCGGTGCCGACACGTCGGGCCCAGGGCCGGACGCCGGATGACCGGACCGATTCCGGCGGCGCGGCGTCCGGCGCGAACTCCGCGAGCAGAGCCGCCGCGACCGTCATGATCTCGGCGGGGGTCCGGTAGTTCACCGACAGCGGCCGGTAGACCCAGCGCCCTGGCACGTACGGCTCGAGCACCGAGTCCCACGACGTCGCACCCGCCGCCGAGCGGCGTTGGGCCAGATCGCCGACCACGGTGAACGACCGGCTCGGGCAGCGTCGCATCAGCAGCCGCCAATCCATCGCCGAGAGCTCCTGCGCCTCGTCGACCACCACGTGCCGATAGGTCCAGTCCCGGTCGGCGGCGGCGCGCTCGGCGAGCTCACGGGTGTCGCGCTCGAGAAAGCGCTCGGCCAGATCCTCGGCTTCCAGCAGGTCCTGGGCCAGCAGGCGGTCCTCGTCGTCCATCAGATCCTCGCGATCGACCATGAGGTCGAGCACGCCGGCCGCGTACACCTCCTCGGCCTTCCTCTCCCGCTCGGCGGCGTCGTCGGTGGGCGCTTCGGGCCCGAGCAGCTCGACCAGCTCGTCGAGCAGCGCCACATCCGACACCGTCCACGCGTCCCCCTGCGCCCGCCACAGTGCGGGGTCGGCACCGGCCGCCCGCAGCCGCTCGGGTGACTCGTACAACTCGGCCAGCAGGCGTTGCGGGGTCAGCAACGGCCACAGCTCGTCGAGGGCGGCGGCAAAGGGCTGGTTGTCTGCGAGCTCCTCGCGCAGGTCGGCCCGCACGGCCTCCCAGGCCTCGCTGTCGTCTCGGGTCAACCAGCCGCGGCCGATCCTGGCGATCGCGCGTTCGGTGAGCACCCACGTGACGATCTCGGTGAACACCGCGCGCGCCTCGTTGTGCGGCAGTCCGCTGGTACGCGCCTCCTCGATCGCCCACTGCGCGGTCTCGGCGTCGATCCGCACCGTGGCGTCGGACAACTCGATCGACACCGGCGTCTCCGGCAGCCGCTGACGGTCGGCGATGGCGGCCGCCAGGACGTCGAGGATCTCCAGCGCGCCCTTGAGCCGCGCGGCCTCGGGACTGTCTTCGACGGTGGTGTGCAATCCGGGCAGCAACTCGCCGGTGGTCATGAACACGACGTTGGTCTCGCCCAGCGACGGCAACACGCGTCCGATGTGGTCGAGAAACGCGTGGTTGGGGCCGACGACGAGCACGCCGTGGCGTTCGATGCGTTCGCGTTGGGTGTAGAGCAGATAGGCGACGCGGTGCAGCGCCACGACCGTCTTGCCGGTGCCCGGACCGCCCTCGATGACCAGCACGCCGGGATGGTCGAGACGGATGATCGCGTCCTGTTCGGCCTGGATGGTCGCGACGATGTCGCGCATCCCGTCGCCGCGCGGAGCGTTGACGGCGGCGAGCAGGGCCGCGTCTCCGTGTGCACCGGTGCCCGGCCGCCCGAAGTCCTCGTCGGTGAAGTCGACCACCAGCCGCCCGCGGCTGTGAAACTGCCGTCGTCTGCGCAGGTTCTCCGGGTGCGCGGCGGTGGCGACGTAGAACGCCCGCGCCGCCGGTGCCCGCCAGTCGAGCAGCAGCGGCGCGTAGTCGTCGTCCTCGTCGAACAGGCCGATTCGGCCGATGTAGAGACGCTCGCCGTAGACGCTGTCCAGCCGACCGAAGCACAGCGCGTGGTCGGCGACGTTGAGCCGGTGCATCTGCCGGGCCAGCGCACGCACCTCGGCGTCACGGTCCACCAGCGTGGCGCCGTCCTGCACGTCGACGGGGCCGCGCAGCGCCGCGGCGTACCGGTCCCTGACCCGCGCGCGCTCGGCGTCCAGCCGCGTGTACAGCCCGGTGACGTAGTGCTGCTCGGATCGCAGTTCGTCGTCGTACGGTCGTGTCGGCAACTTGCCCCGCTTCCTGCCATCCCAGTTTCGGCCTGAGCCAGCGATTTTGAGCCATCACCCCGGCCTTGCCGCAAGCCCCCCACGCGGTTATACAGTGAAGTGAGAAGACGCGCCGTCTTGACTTTGTGTCGAACGTCCGTTCGAATGGGCGGATGCGGTGGGCTGGTCAAGGGGTTCGCGTCGACGACGGCGCCCTTCCCGGCCTGCAGCGCATCGGCTTCGTGCGCAGCGTACGCACCCCGCAATTCGAGGGCGTGACCTTCCACGAGGTGCTGTGCAAGTCCGCGCTCAACAAGGTCCCCAACGCCGCGATGCTGCCCTTCCGCTACACGGTCAACGGCTACCGCGGGTGCTCGCACGCCTGCCGCTACTGTTTCGCCCGGCCCACCCACGAGTACCTCGACTTCGACAGCGGAGCGGACTTCGATACCCAGGTCGTGGTCAAGACCAACGTCGCCGAGGTGCTGCGACGCGAGGTGTTTCGACCGTCATGGCAGCGCGAGACCGTGGCACTCGGCACCAACACCGACCCCTATCAGCGTGCCGAGGGCCGCTACGCGCTGATGCCGGGAATCATTGCGGCGCTTACCGACTCCGGCACACCGTTCTCGATTCTGACCAAGGGCACCCTGCTGCGCCGCGACCTACCGCTGCTCACCGAGGCCGCGCGGCGCGTGGAGGTCAGTGTCGCGGTGTCGCTGGCGGTGGGGGATCCGCAGTTGCACAACGACATCGAACCCGGCACACCGTCGCCGCAGGCGCGTCTCGGGCTGATCTCGGCGGTGCGCGAGGCCGGGCTGGACTGCCATGTCATGGTCGCTCCGATTCTTCCGCATCTCACCGATTCCGAGGAACATCTCGACGCGCTTCTCGGCCGCATCGCCGCCGCGGGCGCAACCGGGGTGACCGCGTTCGGCCTGCACCTGCGCGGTTCCACACGGGGTTGGTTCATGGCGTGGTTGAGTCGGTCGCATCCCGGTCTCGTCAGCACCTACCGCCAGCTGTACCGGCGCGGCGCATACCTACCCGCGGACTATCGGAAAGCGTTGCACGACAGGGTCGCTCCGCTCATCGCCAAACACGGTCTGGCTCCGGACCGCCGAACGTTTCGGACCGCTGCCACACCGACGCCAACGGCCCGGGAACTGCAGCCCACCCTGTTCTGATACGCCGGGGCGCTCAGCCCTTGTTGCGCTTGACTTCCTTGAATGGCACGCCCCGATCGGCGGCGTGCTCGCGGGGAAAGCCCAGCACGCGCTCGCCGATGATGTTGCGCGCGATCTCGGTGGTACCGCCGCCCAGCGCGGCGGCCTGCCGGGACAGATACCGCTCGCCATAGCGGATCATCTCGTCGCCGACGTCGACGACGCCGCTGCTTGCGGTCAGCGCCAGCACGGTGTCGAACTCCAGGTGGTGGATGTCGGCGTGGGTGACGCGGATGATCGAGCCCGCCGCCGCGGGCAGCGACCCGTCGAGCACACCGTGGTACACGTGGTCGATGAGTTGTTCGCGCACCGCGCGGTGCACCAGCGCCCGGCCGGCCATCTCCTGCGCGCGTTCACTGTCGGCCTGGCCGGTGGCCTCCAGCAGCGCCACGTAGTCGATCGGCACGTCGGACTTGCCTTCGGCGCCGATGCCGCTGGCGAACTCCGAGCCGCCACCGACGGCCCGCCGCTCGTGGTAGAGCTGGCGGGACGCCACCGCCCAGCCGTCGTTGACCTCGCCGACGACCGCGTCGTCGCCGAGTTCGAGGTTGTCGAAGAACTCTTCGCAGAACTCCACCGAGCCGTTGACCTGCTTGATGCGGCGCAACGTGATGCCGGGGCTGTTGATCGGCACCATGAACATCGTCAGGCCCTCGTGCTTGGGCACGTCCCAGTCGGTGCGGGCCAGCATCAGTCCGTAGTCGGCCGCGAATGCGCTTGTGCTCCAGGTCTTCGCGCCGTTGATCACCCACTTGTCGCCCTTGCGGTCGGCTCGGGTGATCACCCCGGCCAGGTCGGATCCGCCGCTGGGCTCCGACAGCAGTTGGACGAGCACCTGCTCACCGCGCAACACGCCGCGGATGTGGTTGTGCTTCTGCTCCTCGGAGCCCGTGTCGAGGATGGTGGCCGCGCAGATGGTGAAGGTCGGTGTGTTGAGGATGACCGGCATCTCATAGCACCGGGCTTCCTGGTCGAAGGCCTTCTGGTAGGCGATCGGCAGCCCCAGGCCGCCGTATTCGCGCGGGAAGCAGATGCCCGCGAACCCGCCGTCCCACAACCGCTTCTGCAATTCGCGGGCCCGCCGCCACGGTTCTTCTTCGCCCCGGTCGTGCTCGGGTGGGTTGCTCGGATCGATCGGCGGCAGGTTCTTTGCCAGCCACGCGCGAGCGCGGGCGGCGAATTCCTCGACCGACTCTGTGGTCTCGGCCGGTGCTGGTGCCGTTTCGGTCATGACGCATGCTCCTTGGTGAGCGCATAGACGCGAAGGTTGTGTTCGTCGGGGGTGCCGAACATCGACCGGTACAACGTGACCCGGCGCAAGAACAGGTGCAGGTCGTGCTCCCAGGTCACGCCGATGCCGCCGTGCAGTTGAATGCAGTCCTGCAGCATGCCCGGCGCGTGTTCGCCGACATAGGATTTCGCGACGCTGACCGCCATGTCGGCACCCGCGGACCGGCCGGCCACCGCCGCGACGGCGGCGTTCGTCGTCGCCTTACAGCCCTCGAACCAGATCTTGAGGTCGGCGTACTTGTGCTTGAGCGCCTGATATGAGCCGATCGGCCTGCCGAACGAATGCCTGTCGAAGCCCCACTGGATGGTGAAGTCCAGCACGGTCTGCAGGATTCCCACCACCTCGGCGCACTGAAGGATCGAGGCGATGTGGCTCTGCCGGGCGATGATCGCCGGAGTCTGTTCTGCCGAGCCGACGACCGCGGATCGGTCGACCTCGACGCCGTCGAAACGAACGCGCGCGTAGGACTTGACCATGTCGAGGGATCGCTGGGCTTCGACGGTCACGCCAGGCGCGTCGGAGGGCACCAGGAATTGCCTTGGGGCACCGTCGCATTCGGCGACCACCAGCAGGATCGAACTTTCCGCGCCGGCCTCGACGCGGTCCTTGGCCCCATCGATGCGGAACCCCGACCCGGTGGCGGTCGCGGTGACCGTCGCCGAAAGGGGAGACCACCGCGTGGCGGGTTCGTAGACCGCCCAGGACGCGATCGTCTCACCCGACACCAAGGCTTCGATGGTCTCTTCGTGACCGTCGGGTGCCTCGACCAAACCGGCCAGCACCGTGCTGACCGGATGCAGCGGCCCCGGCGCGACGACCTGGCCGGCCAACTGCGCAACCAGCGCCAGATCCCGCACCCCGCCGGACTCTCCGCCGGACACGCTGCCGCCACCGAGGTCCTCCGGTACCAGCAGGCTGGTCCAGCCGAGTTCGGCCGCCCGGCGCCACCAGTCCGGCTCGAACGACCTACCGGCTTCGTGCAGTTCGCGTAGCCGGGTCAGCGGCGCTTCCTTCTCGAGGAAGGACTGCGTCGTCGACGCGAACAGCAGCACCTCGGGATTGGTGGCGGTTGTCATGAGATCGATTCGCCCCTCGCGTGGTTTGGCACCCGGATGTCGGGGAGCGCACCGTTGATCGGCACGCTCCCCGCAGCCGAGTTGGTCAGGCAGGAATGACGAGCGGTGGCACGTCGGGGTTGTGCACGATCTCGTTGGGCACCTTGAACAAGTCGATCATGTTGGCGCCCATGACCTTTCGCTGGCCGTCGGCGTCGAGGCCCTGAAGGTCGTCGATCAGGTGGGTGGGCTCCGCCAGGCCCTCGGGATGGGGCCAGTCCGAACCGAAGATCACCCGGTCGACACCGAGCAGGTCGGCCATCTGCTTGAAGTCGTCCTCCCAGAACGGGGCGACGTACACAGCGCGCTTGAAGGCCTCGATCGGCTCCTCCGGGAATGCCTGCGGCATCTTCTTGTAGGTGCCCTCGAACTGCTTGAACAGGTGCGGCACCCAGTCCGCGCCGTTCTCGATCGACAGGATGCGCAGGTCGGGGTTGCGGGTCAGCGCCCCGTGGCACACCAACGCGGCCATCGAGTCCTCGATCGCGCGCTTGCCCATCGAGACCATCCGGAACGCGGTCGGCTTGAACGGCAGGTACTCGTCGGCGGGCTCCCAGTCGTTGAGGTACTCCGCATAGCCGGAGTCCGAGGCGTGCATCGAGACCGGAATGCCCGCCTTCACGCAGGCCTCCCAGAACGGGTCGAACTCCTCGGTGCCGAACGAGCGCGTGCCGCGCAGGCCGGGCACCGGCGCGGGACGGACCAGCACGGTCTTGGCGCCGCGCTCCAGGCACCACTCGAGTTCCTCGAGCGCGCGGTCGACGATCGGCAACGTGATCACCGGGGTGGAGAAGATGCGGCCCTCGTAGTCGAACTGCCAGGTCTCGTACATCCACTCGTTGAGTGCGTGGATGACGTCGTGGATGAGCGCCGGGTCGTCCTTCATCCGCTCCTCGACCAGGCTGGCCAGCGTCGGGAACATCAGCGAGTAGTCCAGGCCGAGGCTGTCCATGACCTCCAGGCGCGCCGCGGGTTCACGGAAGGCCGGGATCGCCCGCATCGGCTTGCCCATCACCTCGCGGAAACTCTTGCCGTCGCTACCGTGGCGGAAGTACTCCTCCTGAGCGCCCGGTCGGGCGACGACCTCGAACGTCGGGTTGGGGATGTAGTCGCTGACCTGGTTGCGCACCATGATCTTGGTGCGGCCGCGCACCTCGATGTAGTCGATGACGTTCTTGCGGTGGTCCGGCAGGAACTTGGTCAGCGCCTCTTTGGGCTCGTAGAAGTGGTTGTCGGCGTCGAACACCGGATAGGGAAGCTGGCGGGGGGCCATGCTCGCCTCCTGAAAGTCGCATTGGCTGTCGGTCGGTGGTAATGACATTACCACGTCTGGACCAGCGTAAACACCACTGCGGTCGGATTGGTTTTTCGGGTCGGTGCCGCGCAGGTCAGGCGGGGTCGCGGTGGGCCAGCAGGCCGCCGAGGCAGAACCGATAAATGTGGTCGGCCTCGATCGGCACGCCGTTGAGTTCGGCCCCGAGCACCTGCAGTCGCATCGCGCCCAGCGCCGTCTGCATGATCAGCGCGGCCGTGGCGTTGACGTCGAGGTCGGCGGAGAAGGTGCCCTCGGCGATGCCGCGCTGGATGATCTCCTTGATCAGCTCGTGCAGCGGGGACAACACCCGGGCGTACTCGCGCGGCAGCGTCTCGGCGAGGTGGTCGTTGTAGTAGGTCAACCCGCGGTTGACCCGGTCCTGGGTGGTGGTCTCGGCCGGTGTGCAGATGCGGTCGACGAGTACCCGCAGCGCGGTGGTGCTGGGCAGTCCCGCCGTATCCTCGCGCCACCGACGCGACGATTCGGACATGATCTTGTCGATCAGCGCCAGCAACAGTTCGTCCTTGGTGGAGAAGTGCTGGTAGAACGAGCGCAGCGAGGTCTTGGAGCGTTCCACCACCTCCAGCACCGTGAAGTCGGTGCGGCCGGTCTCGCCGAGGATCGCCAGCGCGGATTTCATGAACCGCTTGGGCCGCGATTCGGGGTCGACGGTGTCGGTGTCCGATCGCGACGGCCGGGCCGCTCCAGCAGATCGTCCGCCGGGCTTCGCCATGCCGAACACCTTCCCGAGTCGAGAGAATTCCGTCGGTAACGACGTTACCGGTTTGGCGGATCCTCCGTTACTGTTCCCACACATGACCACAGACTCAGCGCAGACACAGTGGACCCTCGACGACCTGCTCGGCCTGTTCGACGTACGGCCCGACGGAGAGAACCGTTTCATCGCCGAGACGGGCCCGGCCGGACAGGACGACCGTCAGGTCGTGGAGGGCACGCAGGTGCTCGCGCAGGCGATCGTCGCTGTGGCCAAACGTTTTCCGCAGAAGTCGGTGCGTTCGGTGCATGCCGTGTTCGCGCGCGCGGTGCTGGTCGGTGCCGGCCCATTGGAGCTGGAACTCGACGTGGTCGCCGAGGGGCGATCGACGGCCACCGCGATCGTGGCGGCGAATCAGAACGGCAAGCGGTGCATCACCGTGACCGCGCTCGCCGATGTGCCGACCGAGGATGTGATCCGCCACCACCTGCCGCGCCCACAGGTCGCCGGACCCGACGAGGCGAACGTGCGCGAGATGCCGTTGGCGGGGCGCCAGTTGCGGTTGGTGGACGTCGTCGACGAGAACGACCCCGCCGAGTTCGGCCCGCCGGAACTCTACGCCTGGCTGCATTACGACCCGGTCCCGACGCGCGACGACCTCGCGAAGGCGTTGATCGCGTATTTCACTGGACACCTTGGTATTTCGACGACAATGCGGGCGCACAAGGGCATCGGCACCGCGCAGTCGCACCTGACCGTTTCCACGGCCCCGATGACGGTGGCCGTCAGCTTCCACGAGCCGTTCTCGTGGGACGGTTGGCTGCTGTACTCCCACGAAAGCATTCAGGTGGGCGCCGGGATGTCATATGTGCGCGGCACGGTGCACACCGAAGCCGGTGAGCTCATCGCGTCGTTCACCCAGGACGCGTTGATCCGCCCGCTGCGCACCACCGACACCACGATCAAGGAACAGGCGCGACTGTAGGGGGGCATAGCCGCGGCGAGACTGA
This sequence comes from Mycolicibacterium sp. XJ1819, assembly GCF_053483675.1. Lineage (NCBI taxonomy): Bacteria > Bacillati > Actinomycetota > Actinomycetes > Mycobacteriales > Mycobacteriaceae > Mycobacterium > Mycolicibacterium sp. XJ1819. The sequence goes on from NZ_JBEFST010000009.1 coordinate 122,532, forward strand.
AGCTTTGCGCGAGATTTCGCACTTTCGTCGCGCATAAGCTCAGACTCGGCGATCGTCACATTGCCGCGACGACCGCGAAGTCAGCCGAGGTCGTCGGTGGCGAAGGTGTCGCAGCTGTTGGGATCGCCGGTGCGGTATCCCTGGGTGAACCACTTCTGTCGCTGTTCGGCCGAACCGTGTGTCCAGGCCTCGGGGTTCACCCGGCCGGTGGTGGCCTGCTGGATACGGTCGTCACCCACCGACGCCGCCGCCGACAGCGCATCCTTGATGTCGTTGTCGGTCAACGGTTCCAGGAACGGCACGTCGGTGCCCTCCTGTTTGGTGATCGTCGCGTAGTGCGCCCACACCCCGGCATAACAGTCGGCCTGCAGCTCGGTGCGAACACCGCCGCCGGTCGCGCCCTGCGCGCCGGAGCCCTGGGCCCGCCCCAGCACGCCATACAGGTTCTGGACGTGGTGGCCGAACTCGTGGGCCACGACGTACTCCTGTGCCAACGGCCCACCGCTGGAACCGAACTGGTTCTTGAGCACGTCGAAGAAGCCCACGTCGAAGTACGCGGTCTCGTCGGCCGGGCAGTAGAACGGGCCGACGGCACTGTCGGCCGGCCCGCACCCGGTGTCGACGGAACCGGTGAAGATCCGGACGTGCGGGCGCCGATATTCGCCGGGCAGCAGTTGCTGCCACACCCCGTCGAGCGAGTTGCCGGTGGCCACCACCCGGCATTCGGCGATCTCGTTGGCATCCGCGCCGGTCTTGCACTGGCTCAGGTCGAACCCCGGAGCGTCGACCCCTGCGGTGCTGCCCTGCTGGGGCATCACGGTGCTCGGGTCGACGCCGAGGAACAGGGCCACGACGAGGACCAGCAGGCCGCCCACACCACCGCCGAGCGCGATGCCGCGGCCGGGACCACGCCCGCCGCCACTGGTCGACGTCGTGCTGGTGTCGATGCGCATGCCCTCGTTGAAGGTCATGGCGACAAGCTTTGCACACCACGAACAGAACGTGGCCGTTGTTCTGCTATCGCGCGTGGCCGACGCGGCGTCGGGCTAGTCGTGCGGCGTCGTCGCGTTCCGGCCCGCAACGCCCCGCGACGCCGCGGCCCGACGTCTCGTTGGACCGAAAAGCCATGTGTGTGAACGGTTGCGGCCACCTGTCTAGCCCGGCCCGTCGCCGGCCGCGGCCAGCAGCGGCACCACCACATCGCTGATCGGCGTGTCCAAGCCGTGTGCGGCGGCCTTGCGCGCGATGACACCGTTGCGGATGTCCCATTCCAGCGGCCGGCCCGCCTCCCGATCGGTCAACATGGAGGTGGTCAAGTCTTCAGGCGCCTGGGCGAGCATGTCGACGATCTCGTCGATCACCCCGTCGCCCAGGGTGGCGCCGTCGGCCCGCGCCACGGCCAGACACTCGGCGAGGTAGCGCCGCGCCAACTGCGCCACATCGTCGCGGCGGAACATCCCGGACCGCCGACCCGTCAGCACCATCAGCCCCACCACCGCGTTGACCAGTAGCTTGTGCCAGGCCGCGGTGAGGAAGTCCGGGTCCAGTGCCACGCTGATACCGGCGGGACCGAACAGTTCGGCGAGCCTCGAGGCCGCGTCGCTGACCGGCAGCACCAAGCGCACACCGGTGCGCAGGCGCACCCAGCCCTGCGGCACCGTCTCCGCCGAGATCCAGATGGCCGCGGGCACCACGGTCGCGGTGGGGCAGAACGGGCCCACCCGCTCGACCTGTTCGACGCCGTTCTGCAGCGCGCACACCACGGTCTCGTCGCCGCACAGCGGGCTCAGCCACGGCCCGGCCTGCGCGTTCTGGGTGTCCTTGACGGCGAACAACACCACGTCGACGGGTTCGGTGACGGCCGTCGGATCGGTCAGCACCGGACCCGGAACCACGATGGGATCTCCGTCGTCGGGCCTGACCTCGATCGATTCGCGGGCGGTGCGCCCGCACAGCGTCACCGCATGACCCGCGGCGTACAACAGGGCCGCGACGGTCGAGCCGATGGCGCCGGGGCCGACGAGCGCGATCCGAGTACCCACGAACGCCAAACTACCGGCGCGATGGCCCCCTCTACACTTGGTCAATAGTTCCCGTCGGGCTATTTCAGGAGTTTGAGTGCTGCGCAGTCACGCCGCCGGTTCTTTGCGGCCCACCGACGTCGCCCAGAAGGTGACGCTGGCCGGCTGGGTGGCGCGTCGCCGTGACCACGGCGGGGTCATCTTCATCGATCTGCGCGACGCGAGCGGGGTGACGCAGGTCGTGTTCCGCGACAGCGACGTGCTCGCCGAAGCGCACCGACTGCGCGCCGAGTACTGCATCGCCGTCGACGGGATCGTCGAGATCCGGCCCGAAGGCAACGCCAACCCTGAAATCCCCACCGGCGAAATAGAAGTCAACGCGACATCGCTGACCGTGCTGGGGGAGTGCGCGCCGCTGCCGTTCCAGCTCGACGAGCAGGCCGGTGAGGAAGCCCGGCTGAAGTACCGCTACCTCGACCTGCGCCGAGACGGCCCCGGCGGCGCGATTCGGTTGCGCTCCAAGGTCAGTGCGACCGCCCGCGAGGTGCTCGAGCGCCACGACTTCGTCGAGATCGAGACGCCGACGATGACCCGCTCGACACCGGAGGGCGCCCGCGACTTCCTGGTCCCCGCGCGCCTGCAGCCGGGCAGCTTCTACGCACTTCCGCAGAGCCCGCAGCTGTTCAAGCAGTTGCTGATGGTCGCGGGTATGGAGCGCTACTACCAGATCGCACGCTGCTATCGCGACGAGGATTTCCGCGCCGACCGCCAACCCGAGTTCACCCAGCTCGACATGGAGATGAGCTTCGTCGACGCCGAGGACGTGATCGCGATCTCCGAGGAGATCATCGCGGCACTGTGGCGGCTGATCGGCTACGAGGTGCCGCTGCCGCTTCCGCGGATGACGTATGCCGACGCCATGCGGCGGTTCGGCTCCGACAAGCCGGACCTGCGCTTCGGCCTCGAGCTCGTCGAGTGCACGGAGTTCTTCGCCGACACGCCCTTTCGGGTGTTCCAGGCGCCCTACGTCGGCGCGGTGGTCATGCCCGGCGGGGCGTCACAGCCGCGCCGCACGCTCGATGCGTGGCAGGACTTCGCCAAGCAGCGCGGTCATCGCGGGTTGGCCTACGTATTGGTCGGCGACGACGGAACACTGAGCGGACCGGTCGCCAAGAACCTGTCCGATGCCGAACGGGATGGTCTGGCCGGGCACGTCGGCGCCGGCCCCGGCGACTGCATCTTCTTCTCGGCGGGCCCGGCGCGCTCGTCGCGGGCGCTGCTGGGCGCGGTGCGCATCGAGATCGCCAAGCGGCAGGACCTGATCGACCCGCAGGCGTGGGCCTTCACCTGGGTGGTGGACCCGCCGCTGTTCGAACCCGTCGACGAAGCCGCCTCGCACGGCGACGTCGCGGTCGGGTCCGGCGCGTGGACCGCGGTGCACCACGCCTTCACCGCGCCCAAACCGGAGTTCGAGGCCACCATCGAGTCCGATCCCGGCGCCGTGCTCGGCGACGCCTACGACGTGGTGTGCAACGGCAACGAGATCGGCGGCGGCTCGATTCGTATCCATCGCCGCGACGTCCAGGAGCGGGTGTTCGCGGTCATGGGTCTGGACCAGGCCGAGGCCGAGGAGAAGTTCGGGTTCCTGTTGGAGGCGTTCACGTTCGGTGCGCCGCCGCACGGCGGTATCGCGTTCGGCTGGGATCGGATCACCGCGCTGTTGGCAGGCACGGACTCGATCCGCGAGGTGATCGCGTTTCCGAAGTCCGGTGGCGGGGTGGACCCGCTGACCGGCGCGCCGGCGCCCATCACCGCCAAGCAGCGCAAGGAATCCGGCATCGACGCCAAGCCCGCCAAGCCCGCGGAATAATCGCGGTGCCCACGCCGGTTGACCGAGCGTGACCGAAATACCTGATCTCAAGAATTTCAATGCCGAGATCGTCGACGAGTTCCGCGCCAACAGCGGCAAAGTCGGCGGTCCGTTCGAGGGCGCGGCGCTGTTGTTGCTGACGACCACGGGCGCCAAATCCGGACAGCGGCGGCTGTCGCCGCTTGCCTATTTCACCGTCGACGACAAGGTCTACATCGTCGGCTCCAACGGCGGCGCGGATCGCGCACCGGCCTGGGTGCACAACCTTCGCGCTGACCCGCGGGCGTTCGTGGAGGTCGGTACGACCGACGGCGTCAGCGGCTACGACGTGACCGCCCGCGAGTTGCCCGGCGCGGAGCGCGACGCGGTGTTCCCGAAGATCGTCGCGCAGGCTCCGGGCTTCGGCGAATACCAGGCCAACACCCGCCGGACCCTGCCGCTGTTCGAACTCCAGAAAGTTTGACTTGTGTGCGTTTTGGAGCGGTGAGCGCTGCACAACGCACACAAACCGCTACAGGCGTTCGATGATCGTCGCGTTGGCCATACCGCCGGCCTCGCACATCGTCTGCAGACCGTAGCGGCCGCCACGCTGTTGCAGCGCGTTGACCATCGTGGCCATGATGCGTGCCCCGCTGGCGCCCAGCGGGTGGCCGATCGCGATCGCCCCGCCGTTGACGTTCGTCTTGGCCAGATCGGCGCCGGTGTCCTGCGCCCACGCCAGCACGACGGGGGCGAACGCCTCGTTGACCTCGAACACGTCGATGTCGGCGATGCTCAGCCCGGCCCTGCGCAGCACCTTCTCGGTCGCCGGGATCACACCGGTCAGCATGTACAGCGGATCGGAGCCGACGACGGTCGTGGTGTGGATCCGCGCGAGCGGGCGCAGCCCCAGTCGCCTTGCCGTCTCGCCACTGGTGATCAGTACCGCCGCGCTGCCGTCGGACAGCGGCGACGAGTTGCCCGCGGTGATCTGCCAGCTGATCTGCGGGAACCGCTGCTGGTAGGCGGGGTCGTAGAAGGCGGGCTTGAGCGCCGCCAACGTGTCAACCGTCGTCCCGGGACGGATGATCTCGTCGGTGGCCAGCCCGGCGATCGGGGCCAACTCGTTGTCGAACCGCCCCTCTTTCGTTGCGGTGGCGGCCTTCTCGTGGCTGTCCGCCGAGAACTCGTCGAGTTGCTGCCGGGAGAAGCCCCAGCGCGCAGTGATCAGCTCGGCGCTGATCCCCTGCGGCACAAGGCCGTCGGGATACCGTCGGGCCATCTGGCCGAACGGGTCGGCACCGGGTAGCACGCTCGAGCCCATCGGTACCCGGCCCATCGACTCGACGCCCGCGGCGATCGCGATGTCGTAGGCGCCAGAGATCACGCCCTGCGCGGCGAAGCTGACGGCCTGCTGGCTGCTGCCGCACTGACGGTCGACGGTCGTCGCCGGCACACTCTCGGGGAAGTTCGCGGCCAGCACCGCATTGCGGGCAATGTTGACCGCCTGGTCACCGACCTGGGTGACGGCCCCGGCGATGACGTCGTCGACCTGTGCGGGGTCGACGCCGGTGCGGGCGAGCAGTTCGGTGAGGCTGTGCGCGAGGAGGTCGACAGGAAGCACGTCGTGCAGTGCGCCGCCGGCTTTGCCCTTTCCGATCGGGGTGCGTACCGCTCCGACGATGACCGCGTCGCGGTCCGAGAATGTCGCCACATCTGCCTCCACGCTGAGTAGGGTTATCTATACTCAGGCTACACCTGGGTATAGTTTGGGCAACTCAGCAAGGGGGTGATCTCGGTGACAGTGCTCCAGGGCCCGCTGGCCGACCGCGACGCGTGGTCGGCGGTGGGGAAGTGCCCGATCGAGAAGACGATGGCGCTGCTGGGCGCCAAGTCGGCGATGCTGATCATGCGCGAGGCCTACTACGGCACCACCCGGTTCGACGACTTCTGGCGCCGCGTCGGGGTGACCAAGGCCGCGGCGGCCGTACGGCTGTCCGAACTGGTCGACGCCGGTCTGCTGGAACGCCGCCCCTACCGCGAACCGGGGCAGCGCCGCCGCGACGAGTACGTGCTGACCGAGGCCGGCTTGGACTTCATGCCCGTGGTGTGGGCGATGTTCGAGTGGGGCCGGCGGCACCTGGCCGCCACGCCGTTGCGGCTCTCTCATGCCGACTGCGGCGCTGAAGCAACCGTGGAGATCCGCTGCGCGAAGGGCCATCAGGTGGGGCCGGACGAACTGGCCGTCCGACTGGCCAAGCGCCGAACGTCAAATTGACGGCGAACTTTCGGCGAGTTTTGGAACACAAGCTCACGTTCGGCGCAGATTGCCGGCGATGACCCTACGATCACGCCGTGTCTGATCGCTATGGCTCCGATGTTCTGTCCAGCAACCCGCACCGCAAACCCCGCCGCTCCATCGAGGTGCCGGTGGAGATCGGCATGGTCGTCGAGGACGCCCAGACCGGCTACGTGGGCGCGGTGGTCCGCGTCGAGTACGGCCGGATGGAACTCGAGGACCGGCACGGCCGGCGCAAGCCGTTTCCGGTCGGGCCCGGATACCTCGTCGACGGCCGGCCCGTGATCCTCACCCCGCCGCGGCGACAGGCGCCCAAGTCCACGCGCACCGCGTCGGGTTCGGTCGCGGTGACGGGCATGCGCGCGAAGGTCGCGCTGGCCAGCCGCATCTATGTCGAAGGCCGCCACGACGCCGAACTCGTCGAGCAGGTGTGGGGCGACGATCTGCGGGTCGAGGGCGTCGTCGTCGAACACCTCGGCGGCATCGACGACCTTGCGGCGATCGTGGCCGATTTCCGCCCGGGACCGGGGCGGCGGCTGGGCGTGCTGGTCGACCATCTGGTGGCCGGGTCGAAGGAAGCCCGCATCGCCGAGACCGTGCGCGGCGGGCCGGGCGGGGCGCACACGCTGGTCGTCGGTCACCCGTTCATCGACATCTGGCAGGCGGTCAAGCCGGCCCGGCTGGGCATGTCGGCGTGGCCGGTGATCCCGAAGGGTGTGGACTGGAAGAAGGGCGTGTGCTCTGCGTTGGGCTGGCCGCACACCGGGCAGGCCGACGTCGCGCGGGCGTGGCAGCGCATTCGGGGCCGGGTGCGGGACTGGACCGACCTCGAACCGGCGCTGATCGGCCGCGTCGAGGAGTTGATCGACTTCGTGACCGCCGCCGAGTCGTGAGCACGTGGTAAGCAGAGAGCGTGTCCGACGGTCTGTTTGACGTCCCCGGTGAACCGCCCGTGACGGCGGGTGGGCCCGCCGGGGCCTCAACGCCGCTGGCGGTGCGGATGCGACCGGCCGGCCTCGACGAGGTCGTCGGCCAGGATCATCTGCTGCAGCCCGGCTCGCCGCTGCGGCGGCTGGTCGAGGGCTCCGGCGCGGCGTCGGTCATCCTCTATGGGCCGCCGGGCACCGGCAAGACCACGCTGGCGTCGCTGATCTCGCAGGCCACCGGTCGCCGGTTCGAGGCGCTGTCGGCTTTGTCGGCCGGCGTCAAGGAAGTGCGCGCGGTGATCGACGTCGCGCGGCGCGCGGCCGCCCACGGCGAACAGACCGTGCTGTTCATCGACGAGGTGCACAGGTTTTCCAAGACGCAGCAGGACGCGCTGCTGTCGGCGGTGGAGAACCGGATCGTGCTGCTGGTGGCGGCCACCACCGAGAATCCGTCGTTCTCGGTGGTCGCTCCGTTGCTGTCGCGGTCGCTGATCCTGCAGTTGCAGCCGCTGACCGCCGACGACGTCCGCACCGTCGTACGCCGAGCCATCGACGATCCGCGCGGTTTCGGCGGCAAGGTGAAGGTGACCGACGAGGCCGTCGACCTGCTCGCACAGCTGTCGGCAGGCGATGCCCGCCGCGCGCTGACCGCGCTGGAGGTGGCCGCCGAGGCCGGCGAGGAGGTGTCGGTCGACACCATCGAACAGTCGCTGGACCAGGCCGCCGTCCGCTACGACCGCGACGGCGACCAGCACTTCGACGTCATCAGCGCGTTCATCAAGTCGATCCGCGGTTCCGACGTCGACGCCGCCCTGCACTACCTGGCCCGCATGCTGACCGCGGGGGAGGACCCGCGCTTCGTCGCGCGCCGGCTGATGATTCTGGCCAGCGAGGACATCGGGATGGCCGACCCGACGGCGCTGCTGACCGCGGTGGCCGCGGCCCAGACCGTGCAGTTGATCGGCATGCCCGAGGCGCAACTCACGCTGGCCCACGCCACCGTCCACTTGGCCACCGCGCCGAAGTCCAACGCCGTGACCACCGCGCTCGGCGCGGCGATGGGCGACATCAAGGCGGGCAAGGCCGGTCTGGTGCCCGCCCACCTGCGCGACGGGCACTACTCCGGGGCCACCAAGCTGGGCAACGCGGTCGGATACAAATACAGCCACGACGACCCCGACGGCGTTGTCGCCCAGCAGTATCCGCCCGACGAACTCGTCGGGGTGGACTATTACCGGCCGACCAATCGCGGAGCCGAACGGGAGATCGCCGGGCGCCTGGACAAGCTGCGCGCCATCATCCGCCGCAACCGCTGATCCGCGAGACGTACGTTAGCGAGGCGGCTTCTCGCACTTCTTCTCGACAACGTGCGTTTCGCGTGCGGGGCGGTCCCGGCCGGAGGGGGGAACCGGCCGGGACCGCGAGGGTGGCGGGCTATCGCAAAAGCCCCGAGCGCCTGCCGCCCGTCAACCCGGTGCGCCGCCGCCCCATCAGCGCGGCCACCAACGCCACGCCCACCGCGGCAACGAGGACCTGCACCAGCAGTTCCAGCCAGTCCACGCCGCTGGTGGCGGTGGGGATGCCCAGCGCCCTGGCGATGGCGGTACCGATGAACGCGGACACAATGCCGACAAGGATGGTGACGAGCATGCCGATCGACTGCCTGCCCGGCACGAGCAGGCGGCCCAGAACGCCGACGACAATGCCGATGAGAATCGCGGTGATCACGCTGGTGATGGTCATGCTGCCCTCCAGGTTTCGAGCGGTCACCGTGGCGTACCCGGCCGCCCGCGTAAATAAACGCCGGCGTAAATGCGGGGTGCTCGTAGGCTCGAAGGCGTGAAATCCGATGTACTCGACGTCGACACGTCCCGGCGCCGCACGGTCGACCTCACCGACGCGGTGCGCGAGTTCTGCGCCGACCGCGGTGACGGCCTGTGCAACGTCTTCGTCCCGCACGCCACCGCGGGGGTGGCGGTCATCGAGACCGGGTCGGGGAGCGACGACGACCTCGTCGACACCCTCGAACGACTGCTGCCGCGCGACGACCGGTACCGCCACGCCCACGGCTCTCCCGGGCACGGAGCCGACCATGTGCTGCCCGCGTTGGTGTCGCCGTCGGTGACGGTGCCCGTCCAGGACGGCAAGCCGCTTCTGGGTACCTGGCAGAGCATCGTGCTGGTGGACCTCAACGAGGACAATCCACAACGCAAGGTGCGGTTGAGCTTCGTGTCGGGGTAGCCCGGCACTGATCGCCGCGCCGGTTCGTTGTCTTTTCGACGCGCCAATCGCGACCGGTACTGTAGTGCGGTCGATTGATCACAGGAAACCGAAGAACCACAACACCGACGAGGACAGCAGGAACGTGCAGACACACGAGATCAGGAGGCGGTTCCTCGATCATTTCGTGACTCAGGGCCATACCGAGGTACCCAGTGCCTCGGTGATCCTCGACGACCCGAATCTGCTGTTCGTCAACGCCGGCATGGTGCAGTTCGTGCCTTACTTCGTCGGGCAGCGCACCCCGCCGTTCAAGCGGGCGTGCAGCATTCAGAAATGCATCCGCACGCCCGACATCGACGAGGTCGGCATCACCACCCGGCACAACACGTTCTTCCAGATGGCCGGCAACTTCTCGTTCGGCGACTACTTCAAGCGCGGCGCCATCGAGCTGGCCTGGTCGCTGCTGACCAAGCCCGTCAACGACGGCGGTTACGGGTTCGATCCGGAAAAGATCTGGGCGACAGTCTATCTCGACGACGACGAGGCAGCCGAGCTATGGCAGGAGGTTGCGGGCCTGCCCGCCGAGCGTATTCAGCGCCGCGGGATGGCCGACAACTACTGGTCGATGGGCATCCCCGGACCGTGCGGCCCGTCCTCGGAGATCTACTACGACCGCGGTCCCGAGTACGGCGTCGACGGCGGTCCGGTGGCCAACGAGGACCGCTATATCGAGATCTGGAACCTCGTGTTCATGCAGAACGAGCGCGGTGAAGGCACCTCCAAGGAGGATTTCGAGATCCTGGGGCCGCTGCCGCGCAAGAACATCGACACCGGCATGGGCGTCGAGCGGGTGGCCTGCCTGCTGCAGGGCGTCGACAACGTCTACGAGACCGACCTGCTGCGCCCGGTGATCGACACCGTGGCCGCGGTGGCGCCGCGCGGGTACGGGCAGGGCAGTCACGACGACGACGTGCGCTACCGCGTCATCGCCGATCACAGTCGCACCGCGGTGATCCTGATCGGCGACGGGGTGAGCCCGGGCAACGACGGCCGCGGCTACGTGCTGCGCCGGTTGCTGCGCCGCGTGATCCGCTCGGCGAAGCTGCTCGGCATCGACGGCCCGATCGTCGGTGACCTGGTGACCACGGTGCGCGACGCGATGGGCCCGTCGTATCCGGAACTGGTCGACGACTTCGACCGCATCCACCGCATCGCGGTCGCCGAGGAGACGGCGTTCAACCGCACCCTGGCGTCGGGTTCCAAGCTGTTCGAGGAGGCCGCCGGCGCGACGAAGGCCTCGGGCTCCTCGACGTTGTCGGGCAGCGACGCGTTCACCCTGCACGACACCTACGGTTTCCCGCTGGAGCTGACGCTGGAGATGGCCGCCGAGGCGGGCCTGTCCGTCGACGAGGAGGGCTTCCGCGACCTGATGGCCCAGCAGCGCGAGCGCGCGAAGGCCGACGCCGCGGCGCGTAAGCAAGCCCATTCGGATCTGTCGGCGTACCGCGAGCTGATCGACGCGGGCCCGACGGAGTTCACCGGCTTCGACGAGTTGACCTCTGAGGCAAGGGTTCTCGGTATCTTCGTCGACGGTGTCCGAGTTCCGGTGGTAACGCGTTCCGGCAACGGTGCGGCGCCGGAGCGCGTCGAGATCGTGCTGGACCGCTCGCCGTTCTACGCCGAGTCGGGCGGACAGATCGCCGACGAGGGCACCATCACGGGCACCGGCGCCTCCGGTTCGGCCAGGGCGACCGTCACCGACGTGCAGAAGATTGCCAAGACGCTGTGGGCACATCGCGTCACCGTCGAGTCCGGTGAGTTCGTCGAGGGCGACTCGGTGGTGGCCGCGGTCGACCCGCGGTGGCGTCGTGGCGCGACGCAGGGCCACTCCGGCACGCACATGGTGCACGCCGCGTTGCGAGAAGTACTGGGGCCCAACGCCGTTCAGGCCGGATCGCTGAACCGGCCGGGTTATCTGCGGTTCGACTTCAACTGGCAGGGCGCACTGTCAGAGGAGCAGCGCACCCAGATCGAAGAGGTCACCAACGAGGCGGTCGAGGCCGACTACGAGGTGCACAGCTTCACCACCGAACTCGACAAGGCCAAGGAGATGGGCGCGCTGGCGCTGTTCGGCGAGTCCTATCCCGAGCAGGTCCGGGTGGTCGAGATCGGCGGGCCGTTCTCGCTGGAGTTGTGCGGCGGCACCCACGTCGAGCATTCCGCACAGATCGGGCCGGTGACGATCCTGGGCGAGTCGTCGGTGGGCTCGGGGGTCCGCCGGGTCGAGGCCTACGTCGGCCTGCAGTCGTTCCGCCACCTGGCCAAGGAACGCGCGCTGATGGCGGGCCTGGCGTCGTCGCTGAAGGTGCCGTCCGAGGAGGTCCCCGCCCGGGTGGCCAACCTCGTCGAGAGGCTGCGCGAGGCCGAGAAGGAACTCGAACGGGTGCGGCTGGCCAACGCCAGGGCCGCGGCGGCCAACGCCGCCGCGGGCGCAGAGACGATCGGCAAGGTGCGCGTGGTCGCGCAGCGGATGGCCGCGGGCATGTCGGCGGGTGATCTGCGCACGCTCGCCGGTGACATCAAGGGCAGGCTGGGCAGCGATCCGGCGGTGGTCGCGCTCATCGCCGAGGGCGACAACGACGCGGTCCCGTTCGTGGTGGCGGTGAACGCGGCCGCCCAGGACCTCGGATTGAGCGCCAACGATCTGGTCAAGGTGTTGGGTGCGCCGGTCAACGGCCGCGGGGGCGGCAAGGCCGATATCGCGCAGGGCTCGGGTAAGGGGGCGGCGGGCATCGACGCGGCATTGGCCGCGCTGCGCGCAGAGCTGAGCCGGAGCTGACAGGTGACCAAGACCGACGACCGTTCGCCGGACCGGCCGGGCAGTTCCCTGACTCCGCCCGACCCCGGCCGCGGACCTCGGCTCGGTATCGACGTGGGCAGTGTGCGTATCGGGGTGGCCGGCAGCGATCCCGACGGCATCCTCGCGACGCCTGTCGAAACCGTGCCGCGGGACCGTAGAAAGGGCTCCGATCGGCATATCCGCAGGCTGGCCGCGCTGGTAGCGGAGCTGGGCGTCGTCGAGGTGGTGGTGGGCCTGCCCCGCACGCTGGCCGACCGGTCCGGTTCGGCGGTCGAGGACGCCGTCGCCGTGGCCGACCAACTGGCCGCGCGCATCGCGCCGGTCCCGGTCCGGCTGGCCGACGAGCGGCTCACCACGGTCATCGCACAGCGCGCGCTGCGCGATGCCGGTGTGCGCGCCAAGGGCCAACGGTCGGTGATCGACCAGGCCGCCGCGGTCGGCATACTGCAGAACTGGCTGGACCAGCGACGCGCAGCGTCGACCGGGCAGCCAGAGGTCGGAGAGGTCGGGAATGGCTGACGACTGGGGCAGGGAGCGCGTCGATCCGGTGGCCGTCGGGCCGCCGCGGCGCCGGATGAGCCGCGCCGATCGGATCCGCGAGCAACGCAGCCACCGTCAGCGTCGCACGGTCAGCGGCCTGGCGATCGCGCTGCTGATCGTCGTGGTCGTCGGCGCGGTGTTCCTGGGCTCAAAACTGTGGCATTCGGTGTTCGGCACCGGCAGCGACTACACCGGCGCCGGAGTCAGCGATGTGGTGATCCAGGTCCACGACGGCGACTCCACCACCGCGATCGGCCAGACGCTGCGCGATCACAATGTGGTGGCCACGGTCAGCGCGTTCGTCGACGCCGCGCAGGGCAACAACGCGATCTCGGCGATCCAGCCCGGCTTCTACAAAGTGCGCACCGAGATTCCGGCCGCCAATGCCGTTGAGCGGCTGGCCGATCCGCAGAACCGGGTGGGCAAGCTGGTGATCCCCGAGGGTCGACAACTCGACGACCTTCAGGACGTCAAGACCCACGCCATCACCGACGGCATCTTCAGCCTCATCTCCCGCTCGACCTGTGTGAGCCTCGACGGCACCCGCAAGTGCGTGTCCCCGGACGATCTGAAGGCCGTGGCGAGCACGGCCGATCCCGCGTCGCTGTCGGTGCCGGAGTGGGCGCTCGACGCGGTCAGCGCACTCGGCGACGACCACCGTCGTCTGGAGGGGCTGATCGCGCCCGGTACCTGGAACATCGATCCGTCGGCCGCGCCGCGGGACATCCTGGCGACGCTGATCGGCGCCAGCGCAACGCAATACGCCCAGGGCGGGTTGTTGGACGCCGCGGCGGCGACGAACTTGTCGCCCTACGAGATCCTCACCGTCGGTTCGTTGGTGCAACGCGAATCCACGCCCGAGGACTTCAGCAAGGTCGCGCGGGTCATCTACAACCGGTTGGCCGAGAACCGCACACTGGAGTTCGACTCCACCGTCAACTATCCACTGGACCGCATCGAGGTCGCCACCACCGACAACGACCGGGCCCAGCACACGTCGTGGAACACCTATGTGCGGCCGGGCCTTCCGGCCACGCCGATCTGCTCACCCGGGGCGCCCGCGCTGGCCGCGGCCGAACGGCCCGCGCCCGGTGACTGGCTGTACTTCGTCACCATCGACATGCAGGGCACCACCTTGTTCACCCGGGACTACGAGCAGCACCTGGCGAGCATCGAGTTGGCCAGACGCAACGGTGTCCTCGATTCCGCGCGATGAGCGCGGCCCGTAAGGCCGCGGTGCTGGGCTCACCGATCGCCCATTCCCGCTCGCCGCAGCTGCATCTGGCGGCCTACCGCGCGTTGGGCCTGGACGGTTGGACGTATGACCGCATCGAGTGCACCGCCGCGCAATTACCCGCTGTGGTCGGCGGTTTCGGGCCGGAATGGGTCGGCGTCTCGGTGACCATGCCCGGCAAGTTCGCGGCGTTGCGGTTCGCCGACGAGCGCACCGCCCGTGCGGACCTGGTCGGCTCGGCCAACACGCTGGTGCGCTCGGCGTCGGGCTGGCGCGCGGACAACACCGACATCGATGGGGTCACCGGCGCACTCGGCCGGGCCTCTGGTCGCGCGGTCGTGCTGGGCTCGGGTGGTACCGCCCCGGCGGTGGTCGTCGGGCTGGCCGAACTCGGAGTGGGCGACATCGTGGTGGCCGCGCGCAACCGCGACAAAGCCCGGCCGCTTGTCGAGTTGGGGCCACGGCTGGGCGTCGACGTGCGGTGGGTCGCGCTGGGCACCGCGGTGCACGACGCCGATGTCGTGGTCAACACCATCCCGGCCGAGGTGGCGGCGCAGTTCGCCGACACGGTGACGGGCGCCCGCGTGCTGCTCGACGCGATCTACGACCCGTGGCCCACCCCGCTGGCGGCGGCGGTGCAGGCCGCGGGCGGGCGGGTGATCAGCGGTTTGCAGATGCTGCTGCACCAGGCGTTCGCACAGGTCGAGCAGTTCACCGGGATGCCTGCCCCCAAAGAGGCGATGAGAGCGGCGCTGGGCTGACGTTAGCCTTCGATGATGGGGGCGGGTGCGGCCTGCGTCGCTGTGCTGATCTGGCTTGCGGCGCTGAGCATCTACGACGTGCGAGACCGTCGGCTGCCGAACTGGTTGACGCTGCCGGGCGCCGTCGCGGTCCTCGCCGGCGCCGCCCTGGCCGGGCGCGGAGTGCCCGCGTTGGCGGGCGGCGGCGCGCTGCTCGGGATCTATCTGGTGGTGCATCTGATGGCGCCGGCGGCGATGGGCGCCGGTGACGTCAAGCTGGCGCTCGGCTTGGGCGCGTTGACAGGGGCGTTCGGCGTCGACGTGTGGGCGCTGTCGGCGATCGCTGCGCCTGTGCTGACGGCGGGCGCCGCTCTGCTCGGCCGGTCCGGTGCCGTGCCACACGGCCCGTCGATGTGCGCGGCGGCGGTCGCGTCGATCCTGTTGGTTCTGCTCTGACGCTATTGCATACTTAGGGTAGGTTAGTACATACTGCAAGTATGCAAATTGATCTGGAAGCTATCTCCGAGCGCTATTTCGCCGCCTGGGCCGCCCACGACCCCGACGCGATCGCCGCGCTGCACACCGTCGACACCCAGTTCTGGATGCACCTCGGCGACGACCCCGTGGTCGGCCGCGACGCGGTGCGCGCCGCGTTCGCGGGCATCTTCGCCCAGTTCCCTGATCTGACCTGGGAGACCTACCGCGTGCTCTACGGCCGCGATCACTGGATCCTGGACTGGGCGTTGATCTCCGGCGACATCCGGTTCGACTGCCTCGACGTGGTCAACGTCTCCGCCGACGGTCTGGTCACCCGCAAGGACACGTTCGTCGACTCGGTGCAGTTGCAGGCGGCGTTGGCGGGGCGCTCATGACCGCGGCCGCAGCCGTCGACCAGTTACCGCACGTCACCGCGTTGCCGGTCGAGCACCTCTTCGACATGCACGTCGATCTTTCTCCCGCGCAACCGATCCCGACACCGGTGGGCGCTCGACTGACGTTCATCACCACCGGCGGTGGTATCGACGGACCGGCACTGCGCGGTGAACTGCTCCCCGGCGGCGGCGACTGGCTGTTGGCCGGCGACGACGGCGTCGGCAGGGTCGACGTGCGCGCGACCATCCGCACCCACGACGGCGCGCTGATCCACTTCGCGGCGCTCGGCATCGTCAAGATCCCCGCCGACGGACTCGATCGGCTCGCAGCGGGGCACGTGCTGCCCTACGAGGAGACCTATGTGCGGACCACGCCACGGTTCGAGACCGCCGACGAGCGCTACGCATGGCTCAGCGAGGTGGTCGCGGTCGGTTACAACATCCTGTCGCCCAACCACATCGACTATCGCATCTACCGGGTGTTGTGAACGCCATCGCGATCATGGCGTGAGTGCGGGCTATCGTCGGGCGGTGGCGACAAAGGCGGGCAGGCGCACGCAGGCCGAGCGGACCGAGGCGACCACCGCCGCGCTGCTGACCGCGGCGCGGCACCTGTTCGCCCGCGACGGTTTCGAGGCGACGTCGCTGGATGCCGTCGCGGCCCGCGCCGAGGTCACCAAGGGTGCGGTCTATCACCACTTCGAGGGCAAACGGCAACTGTTCGAGGCGGTGTTCACCCGTGAGGTGGCCCGGGTGGCCGGGCCGCTGGCGGCGACCTACGCCCGCAGCGCCGACCCGTGGGAGGGGTTCGCGGCCGCCTGCCGCGCCTTCCTCGACGAGTGCCTGGACCCCGAACTGCAACGGATCATGCTGCTCGACGCCCCGGCGGCGATCGGATGGGACGACGTGCGACGCGCGGAGGCTCCGCTGCTGGAGATGATGGAACTCGGCATCACCCGGGCCATTGACGCCGGCCGGATCGCGCCGCGCCCGCCGGGCCCGCTGGCCCGGTTCCTCTACGGCGCACTGTGTGAGACCGCGATGGTGGTCGCGCGCGCCGAGGACCAGAACACCGCCCATCGCGAGGCGGTGGCCGAGATCAACCGCGTCCTGGACGGTTTGTGTGCGTTCGAGAGCGGTACGCGCACCTAAACGCACACAAATCGCATGAGAGAATGGGACGCGTGTTGCGATGGACTACTGCTGGTGAATCCCACGGCCGCGCGTTGGTGGCCGTGGTCGAGGGCATGGTCGCCGGCGTCCACGTCACCTCCGAGGACATCGCCGCCCAACTCGCCCGGCGCCGCCTGGGCTACGGCCGCGGCGCCCGGATGAAGTTCGAGCAGGACCAGGTCACTGTGCTCGCCGGGGTGCGACACGGCGTCACGCTGGGCGGGCCGATCGCGGTCGAGGTGGGCAACACCGAGTGGCCGAAATGGGAGACCGTGATGTCGCCCGATCCCGTCGACCCCGCCGAGTTGGAGGAGTCCGCGCGCAACGCCCCGCTGACCCGGCCGCGGCCCGGCCACGCCGACTACGCGGGCATGCTCAAATACGGTTTCGACGATGCGCGCCCGGTGCTCGAGCGTGCCAGCGCCCGCGAGACCGCGGCCCGGGTGGCCGCAGGCACCGTCGCCAAGGCCTTCCTCAAGCAGGCGCTCGGCGTGGACGTGCTCTCCCACGTCATCTCGATCGGCGCGTCGGATCCCTATGACGGGCCGCCGCCGCGGTTCGCCGATCTCGCCGCGATCGACGCCAGCCCGGTACGGGCCTTCGCCGAGGGGGCGGAGAAGTCGATGATCACCGAGATCGAGGCCGCCAAGAAGGACGGCGACACCCTCGGTGGTGTGGTGGAGGTGGTGGCTCACGGGTTGCCCGTCGGGCTGGGGTCGTTCACCAGCGGCGACAGCAAACTCGACAGCCAATTGGCCGGCGCGGTGATGGGCATCCAGGCGATCAAGGGCGTCGAGATCGGCGACGGCTTCGAGACCGCCCGCCGCCGCGGCAGCGTCGCGCACGACGAGATCTACCCGGGCCCCGATGGCGTCACGCGATCGACCAACCGGGCCGGCGGGCTGGAAGGCGGCATGACCAACGGTCAGCCGCTGCGGGTGCGCGCGGCGATGAAGCCGATCTCCACGGTGCCGCGGGCACTGGCCACCGTCGACATGTCCACCGGCGACGAGGCCGTCGCGATCCACCAGCGCTCCGATGTGTGCGCGGTGCCCGCCGCCGGAGTGGTGGTCGAGACCATGGTGGCGCTGGTGCTGGCGCGGGCCGCACTGCAGAAGTTCGGCGGCGACTCGCTGGCCGAGACGCGCGCCAACATCGACAACTACCTGCGGGCGGTGCGCGCGAGGGAGCCCTCCGCGGGCCCGGTTCAGGCGTCGGGCTGATGGCTCCCAGGGCGGTGCTGGTCGGACTCCCGGGGTCGGGTAAGTCGACGATCGGGCGCAGGCTGGCCAAAGCGCTGAACCTCGCGCTGCTGGACACCGATGTCGCGATCGAGGAGAAGACCGGCCGCACCATCGCCGACATCTTCGCCACCGACGGCGAAGCGGAGTTCCGCCGCATCGAGGAGGAGGTCATCCGGTCCGCCCTGGCCGCCCATGACGGCGTGCTGTCGCTGGGGGGCGGGGCGGTGATCACACCGGGGGTCCGGGACGCACTGGTCGGCCACACCGTCATCTACCTGGAGATCAGCGCCGCCGAAGGGGTGCGCCGCACCAGCGGCCCCACCGTCCGGCCGCTGCTGGCCGGCGGTGACCGCGGCGAGAAGTTCAAAGAGCTGATGACCCAACGTGTTCCGCTCTATCAGCAGGTGGCCACCATGCGGGTCAACACCAACCGCCGCAATCCGGGGGCGGTGGTGCGACACATCGTCGAACTGTTGGAGAACCCGCAGGCGCCCCCGGCGCCGGGGCAGAGCCGGCGCAGGCGTCGGCGCCGCCGCCCGTCGTGGCGCCGGTCGCCGACGACGTTGACGGCGGGTCCCAGCACCGATGCGCCACCGTCTCCCGCCACGCTTGCGGCCAAGAAAGGGTCGGGCAGCCATGAGTGAACCGGTGACCGTCGAGGTACTCGTCGATCCGCCGTATCCCGTCGTCATCGGCCGCGGGCTGCTCGGCGAACTCGAGCAGCTCCTCGGTGACCGACACAAGGTCGCCGTCCTGCATCAGCCGGTGCTGGCCCAGACCGCCGAAGTCATCCGGAAGGCGTTGAGCGACAAGGGCGTCGACGCGCACCGCATCGAACTGCCCGATGCCGAGGCCGGCAAGGACTTGCCGGTCGTCGGATTCATCTGGGAAGTGTTGGGCCGCATCGGAGTGGGCCGAAAGGACGCGATCGTCAGCCTCGGCGGGGGAGCGGCCACCGACGTGGCCGGCTTCGCCGCCGCCACCTGGCTGCGTGGCGTCGACATCGTGCACGTGCCCACCACACTGCTCGGCATGGTCGACGCCGCGGTGGGCGGCAAGACCGGCATCAACACCGACGCGGGCAAGAATCTGGTCGGAGCGTTCCATCAACCCAGCGCGGTGCTCGTCGACCTCGCCACGCTGGAAACGTTGCCGCGCAACGAACTTGTCGCGGGCATGGCCGAAATCGTCAAGGCGGGCTTCATCTGGGACCCGGCGATCCTCGACCTGATCGAGGCCGACCCCGAGGCTGCGCTCGACCCGTCGGGCACCGTGCTGGCCGAACTGGTCCGGCGCGCGATCGTCGTCAAGGCCGAGGTGGTGGCGGCCGACGAGAAGGAATCGCAGCTGCGCGAGATCCTCAACTACGGCCACACGCTCGCGCACGCCATCGAGCGCAGGGAGCGCTACCAGTGGCGGCACGGCGCCGCGGTGTCGGTGGGTCTGGTGTACGCCGCCGCGCTGGGCAGGGCGACCGGCCGACTCGACGACGCTACCGCTGACCGGCACCGAAACATCCTGGCCGGACTGGGATTACCCGTCGGCTATGACGCCGACGCACTGCCGCAACTGCTGGAGTACATGGCGGGGGACAAGAAGACCCGCGCCGGGGTGCTGCGGTTCGTGGTGCTCGACGGGCTGGCCAAACCCGGCCGCCTGGAGGGGCCGGACCCCGCCCTGCTGGCCGCGGCCTACTCGGAGATCGCGGCGGTGACGCGATGAGCCCGTCGACCGTGCTCGTGCTCAACGGCCCGAACCTGGGCAGGCTGGGCCGGCGCGAACCCGAGATCTACGGCAGCACCACCCATGACGACCTGGTTGCCCTCCTCAAACGCGAAGCCGACCGGCTTGGTTTGAAAGCCGTGGTGCGGCAGAGCGACAGCGAGGCCGAGCTGCTGGGTTGGATTCACGCCGCGGCCGACGCGGCCGACCCGGTGATCCTCAACGCCGGTGCGCTGACCCACACCTCGGTGGCGCTGCGGGATGCGTGCGCGGAGTTGCGGGCCCCGCTGATCGAGGTGCACATCTCCAACGTGCACAAGCGCGAGGAGTTCCGCCACCAGTCCTATGTCAGTGCGGTCGCGACCGGTGTGATCGTCGGCCTCGGGGTGCAGGGATACGTGCTGGCCCTGCGATACCTGGCCGGAGCGGACTAGCTACTCGACGCGCCGGGTGTCGTCGTCGGCGCCCGGCTGGCTGACGGCGGCGAACACGTCGGTGTCGGCGCGCTCCTCGTCACCGGAGCGGTGCAGGTGCGGCATCTGGTCGGTCTTGCGGTCGACGAGCCAGCGGCCCAGCGCGACGCCCGCGATGGCCAGCAGGAACACCAGCAGCGCGGTGAAGGCCGCGAACGTGGTGAGCTCGTTGACCAGCGCCTCGACGTAGAGGCTCTTGTAGAACAGCGAGATGAACCAGGCCACGGCGCCGCTGACCACACCGGCGAACAGGCCGGCGAGCAGCCACGTCATCGCCAGGTCGCCGCGCCGGTCCGGGTCGGGGTTGGCCCTGGCGTCCGAGCGGCCGTCGCTGATTCCCCACAGGAACGCCGCGACGGCGAACAGCACCACCAGGATCACGCTGATCAGACCCGCCTTGGTTTCCCACGCGTTGATCATCGCTCCCTGCAGTAATCGCACGATCACCATCAGGGCCGCGAACACCAGTCCGCGCAGCAACCACTTACTCATGGGGCAACACCTTAGCGAGTAGCGTCATCGACCGTGACTATTTCACAGCGCCGGGAGCGGCTGCGCCAGAGGTTGGCCGCCGCCGACCTGGCCGCCATGCTGGTGTCGGACCTGGTCAATGTGCGCTATCTGTCCGGATTCACCGGGTCCAACGCGGCGCTGTTGATTCGCGCCGACGGAGAAACGCCGGTATTGGCCACCGACGGGCGCTACCGCACGCAGGCCGCCGAGCAGGTGCCCGACGCCGAGATCGTCATCGAACGGGCGTGTGGGCCGCACCTGGTGGCCCGCGCCGCCGCCGAGCGGATCGGTCGGCTGGGCTTCGAAAGCCACGTGGTGACCGTCGACGCGTTCGCGGCGCTCACCAAGGCCGCAGGCGACGGCGCCGAACTGGTGCGCGCGTCGGGCACCGTGGAGGCGCTGCGCGAGGTCAAGGACGCCGGTGAGATCGCGCTGCTGCGGCTGGCGTGTGAGGCCGCCGACGCGGCGCTGAACGATCTGGTCGCGCGCGGCGGGCTGCGACCGGGGCGCACCGAGAAGCAGGTGGCCCGCGAGTTGGAGTGGCTGATGTTCGAGCACGGCGCCGACGGCGTCTCGTTCGAGACGATCGTGGCCGCCGGGCCGCACTCGGCGATACCGCACCACCGGCCCACCGACGCCGTGCTGAACGCGGGTGACTTCGTCAAGATCGACTTCGGGGCCCTGGTGTCGGGCTATCACTCCGACATGACGCGGACCTTCGTGTTGGGGTCGGCCGCGCAGTGGCAGCGCGACCTCTACGAGCTGGTCGCCACCGCGCAGGCGGCCGGCCGCGCTGCGCTGCAGCCCGGTATCGCGATCAAGGACGTCGACGCCGCGTCGCGGCAGGTCATCGCCGACGCCGGCTACGGCGACAACTTCAACCACGGGCTCGGCCACGGCGTCGGCCTGCAGATCCACGAAGCGCCCGGAATCAACGCGACCTCCGCCGGTACACTGCTTGCTGGCTCCACGGTGACCGTGGAACCCGGTGTTTATCTGCCCGACCGCGGCGGTGTCCGGATCGAGGACACGCTCGTCGTGGCGGGCTCCCGAGACGGCACCTCAGACTTGCTCACCCGGTTCCCCAAGGAGCTGGCCATCCTCTGAACAGGAGACACAACCGACCGTGGCAACGACCGCCGACTTCAAGAACGGGCTCGTCCTCCAGATCGACGGGCAACTGTGGCAGATCATCGAGTTCCAGCACGTCAAGCCCGGCAAGGGCCCCGCATTCGTGCGCACCAAGCTCAAGAACGTGGTGTCGGGCAAGACCGTCGACAAGACCTACAACGCCGGCGTCAAGGTGGACACCGCCACCGTGGACCGCCGCGACGCCACCTACTTGTACCGCGACGGGTCCGAGTTCGTGTTCATGGACTCCGAGAACTACGAGCAGCACCACCTGCCCGAGTCGATGGTCGGTGACGCCGCCAAGTTCCTGCTGGAAAGCCTGCCGGTGCAGATCGCGTTCCACGAGGGCACCCCGCTGTACCTGGAACTGCCGGTGACCGTCGAACTCGAGGTCACCCACACCGATCCGGGACTCCAGGGTGACCGGTCGAGCGCGGGCACCAAGCCCGCCACCGTCGAGACCGGCGCCGAGATCCAGGTCCCGCTGTTCATCAACACCGGCGACAAGCTGAAGGTGGACTCCCGCGACGGCAGCTATCTCGGTCGTGTGAATGCCTGATCGGAATGGCTGATCGTCGCGGCGATCGCGGCCGGCACCAGGCCCGCAAACGCGCCGTGGACCTGCTTTTCGAGGCCGAGGCCCGCGGGGTGACCCCGGCCGAGATCGCGGAGGCACGAAACGCCTTGGCGGAGAAGGCCTCCGATGTGTCGCCGCTGAACCCCTACACGGTCACGGTGGCGCGTGGGGTGACCGAGCACGGCGAGCACATCGACGACCTCATCTCGGCGCACCTGCAGGGCTGGACGCTGGACCGGTTGCCCGCGGTCGACCGCGCGGTGCTGCGGGTGGCGGTGTGGGAGTTGCTGCACGCCGACGACGTGCCGGGGCCGGTGGCCGTCGACGAGGCGGTGGAACTGGCCAAACAGTTGTCCACCGACGACTCACCGGGTTTCGTCAACGGGGTGCTCGGCCAGGTGATGCTGGTGACGCCGCAGATCCGGGCGGCCGCGCAGGCGGTGCAGGGATCCGGCGCAGGCCCCGCCGTCGACAGGGACAGCGACGAGCAGTAGTCCGGTTCTCGCCGTCACCGCGGCGCGGACTGCCGCGAGGCCTTTTGGCCGTCGGATATGTGACCAATGGCACCGGAATCGCCGGCGGATGACACCTAACGTCTGACCTGTAGTGGTCCACGCCGACGGTATCTCGAAGGAGAGGTGTCAAATGACCGCTTCGCCAAGGCATCACGGCATCGTTGTCGGGGTCGACGGGTCTGCTCCCGCCAAACTGGCCGTTGAGTGGGCGGCGCGTGAAGCTTCATCGCGCAAGCTCCCGCTGACACTCATCCACGTCATTCAGTCGCCGATGGTGCAGATGTGGCCTGAGGTACCCACGCCTCCTGAATTGGTTGCGCTACAAGAGAAGAATGGTCATGCCATCTTGCGTGAGGCCGCCAGGACTGCCCAGGATACTGCCGGCGATTCGGCGATCGAGGTGAAGACCGAGCTGATCACGGCCGGCGCGCTGCCCACTCTGATCGACGTGTCCAAAGAGGCCGAGATGATCGTGGTGGGGTGCCGCGGATTGGGGCCAATCCGCCGTCGCTTGCTGGGATCGTTGAGTGCGGGTCTTATTCGCCACGCCAGCTGTCCCGTCGCCGTGATCCACAACGAGACGCCGCAGAGGCCGGGGAACGCAGAGGCTCCGGTCGTTGTCGGCATCGATGGTTCGCCCGCCTCGGAGCTGGCGACGGCGATCGCCTTTGACGCGGCCGCGCGTCGCGGTGTGCCGCTGGTCGCGGTCCATGCCTGGAGCGACTTGGGGGTCGCCGAGCTGCCGGGGGTGGAATGGGCTGACGCGCAGACCGAAGCCGAGGAGGTCCTCGCCGAGCGGTTGGCGGGGTGGCAGGAACGCTATCCCGACGTCACCGTTCGACGACTCGTTGTGGTCGACCAGCCCGCGCGCCAACTGCTCGAGCAGTCTGAGACGGCACAACTCACGGTGGTCGGCAGCCACGGTCGCGGTGGTTTCGCCAGCATGTTGCTGGGCTCGGTCAGCACCGCGGTGGCGGAGTCGGCGCGTACTCCGGTGATCGTCGCGCGCCCAACGTGACGGCCCGTGCCGAGCTTGGCCAACAGGTCTTCTCGTCGAACGAGGACTGTTGTCCCCGCCGGTCTGGGACCTCCGGCCCTTCCGTCGCCTCCGCCGCAGACGGACGGTTGACACATGGAGCACTTGAGCGTCGTTGACGCGGGTTTTCTCGAAGCCGAGGATTCTGATCCGCATGTCAGCCTTGCTGTGGGCGGCCTATCGGTGATCGAAGGGCCGATGCCCGACGACGATTCGCTTCTCGCCGAAATGGGCGCGCGCATCCTTGCGATTCCCCGGTTCAGGCAACGCCTGCGCACGCACCGCCTCGATCTCGAGCCTCCGGAGTGGGTGGACGATCCCGACATCGACCTGACCTACCACCTGCACCGCGCCGCCCTTCCACACCCCGGCGATGACGCGGCGTTGTTCCGGTTTGTCGCCGAGGTCATGGAACGGCGACTGGAGCGTGAACGGCCTCTGTGGGAATGCTGGATCGTCGAAGGTCTGGCCGACGACCGGTGGGCGATCTTGATGAAGATCCACCACTGCATCGCCGACGGGATCGCCACGATGCACATGCTCTCGGCTCTCGCCGACGAGGGGGAGGGCGACACGTTCGCCTCTGAGATACGGGCGGCCCGCGCGCAACCCAACCGATCCAATCTCCTGCCCCGGTTGAGTCTCAACCCGCTTGACTGGGTGGGTGGGGCGTTGCGGGCCGCGGCCACGGTTCCCAGCGCAGCAGGCCTCGTGTTGGAAGGAACAGTCGAGCTCACCTCCAGCCTGTTGCGTCCGGCGGCGCCGTCCCCGTTCGTCGGCCCGCTGACCACCAGGCGACGGTACAGTGCGGTGCGCGTGTCCCTGGCTGACGTGGCCAAGGTTCAAGAGGCATTCGACGTCACGCTCAATGACGTTGCATTGGCGGCTATCACAGACAGCTTCCGGTCGGGTCTTCTTCGTCGCGGTGTGGAGCCCCGGCGCAACTCGCTGCCGACGCTGGTGCCGGTGTCGGTGCGGTCGAACGAGGCGATGAGTCAAGCCGACAATCGGGTCTCGGTGATGCTCCCGTATCTTCCCGTCGACAAGTCGGACCCGGTCGAGCAATTGCGGACAGTGCACGATCGGTTGACGACCGTGAAGGGCAGTGGTCAGCGCCAGGCATCGTCGGTATTCGTCGCCGCGACGAACGTCGTTCCTTTTCCCTTGACAGCTTGGGCCGTTCGTGCGTTGACTCGACTGCCACAGCGCGGAGTCGTGACACTCGCGACCAACGTGCCGGGTCCTCGCCACCGTATGCACATCATGGGCCGTAAAGTGTTGCGAATCTATCCGATTCCGCCGATCGCGGTTCAGCTGCGAACCGGTATCGCGATCCTGAGCCATACCGACGAACTCGTCTTCGGTATCACTGCGGACTACGAAGCGACACCGGACGTCGATGAACTCGCACGAGGCATCGAACAGGCCGTCGAGCGGTTGGCCGCGTTGAGTCGAAATGCCGACAGCTGGCCTGATGCCGCTCGAGGTCGTGACCGTCGGGGCGAACGACCGTCCTCACCCTTACGGCGGTGACCTTGTACTCAGGGGTGTGGGTGGTGACATCGCGTCCCGGCCCGGTGAGGGTGTTCACCGGCACGGCGGGGTCGTGGAAGGTGGTGAACACCGTCCCTGGCTGCATGCGGTCGCTGATGCGACACGGCAAGACGAGTGCGCCGTGTCTGCTTTGCACAGAGACGTCCGCACCGTCGACGATGCCCAAGAGTTGCGCGTCGACCGGTGAGATCTCCAGTACCGCACCATCGGTCAGATCTGCGGTGGCCGACCTCCCGGTCATCGTACCGGCGTTGAACGCATACAGTTCACGTCCGGTGATCAGAACAAGCGGATAACTCTGGCTCGGCTGTTCGGTGCTTGGCCGGTAATCGATGCGGTGCAGGGCGGCGCGCGTCCCTATCCCGGGAAACGTGTCGCGGTGCAGCAGCGAAGTTCCGGGGTGTCCGTCGTCAGGGCATGGCCACTGTAGGCCTCCCGGTTTGTCGAGCCGCTGATAGGTCATTCCCGCGCCCGCCGGCCAGAGGCGCCGGATCTCGTCCCAGACATCGCGCGCGCCCCGGTAACGGAAATGGTCGCTCCAGCCGAAGGCGGCGGACGCTTCGCAGATGATGGCGGCGTCGGTCTTGGCTAGCCCCGGGGCGGGAACGGCGCGGCGTATCCGCTGGATCCGGCGCTCGGAGTTCATGAATGTGCCGTCTTTTTCGAACGACGATGCCGCTGGGAGGAAGACCGTTGCGAAACGCCGGGCCGTCTCGGTGAGAAACAGGTCCTGAACCACGAGGACGTCAAGCGCGGCGAGCGCCCGCTGGACCGACGCCGTCTGCGGCTGCGTCAAAAGGATGTCCCAGCCGACCACCCATAACGCGCCGAGCCTGCCGGTCTCGGCCGCATCGAACATCTCCATTGCGTCGAGCCCGCGTGCTTCGGGGACTGGCGCCTGCCAGACCGCCGCAGCGCGCCGGCGGCCCTCGGCCAGTGGGATCATGCCGGTCAAATGGTGTGGCTCACATCCCATGTGGGCCGAGCCCTGGACATTGTTCTGCCCGCGCAGGGGATTGCAGCCCGAGCCGGGCTTACCGACGTTTCCGGTGAGCAGAGCCAGGTTGGCCAGACAGGTCACAGCTGCGGTGCCCTGGATATGCTCAGTAACCCCCAGTCCGTGGAAGAGCATGGCCGGGCCCTGCCCGCCATAAAGCCTGGCGGCTTGCCGCACATCGGCGGGGTCCAACCCGGTCACCGAGGAAACACGTTCGGGGACAAAAGCAGTTACAAAGTCGCAGAACGCGTCGAAGTCATCGACACGCTGGGCCACGAAAGCCTCGTCGACAAGACCTTCCTCGACGATCGCCGCTGCCATGGAATTCAGCACCGCCACATTCGTTCCCGGGCGCGGCCGCAGGTGCACGTCGGCGTAGCGAGCGAGCTCGATCCGGCGCGGATCGATGACTACCAGGTTCGCGCCGCGCAGCACGGCCTGCTTGATGCGTGCGCCCACGATGGGGTGGGCCTCCGTGGTATTCGATCCGCACACCACGATCGTGCGCGCGATGTCGATGTCCTCGAACGAGTTGGTCGCGGCGCCGGTACCGAAGACAGCCTTGAGTCCCGCAGCGGAGGGTGCGTGGCAGACGCGGGCGCAGCAATCCACGTTGTTGGTGCCGAGCACCACCCGCGCGAACTTCTGGGTGAGGTAGTTCTCCTCGTTGGTGGCTCGCGCTGAGCCCAGGACGCCCACCGCTGTCGGGCCCGCACGGTCGATGACGCGACGAAACCCGCTCACCGCGGCGTCGATGGCCTCATCCCAGCCCACTGATACCCATGCACCCGATGAGCTGCGCAGCATCGGGGTGGTGCTTCGATCGTCCGAGGCGTTGAAGCCGAAGCCGTACCGTCCCTTCACACAGAGGTGGCCGTGGTTGACCGGTGCGTCCTGGGCAGGAACGACTTCCACGATCCGTTCGTCGCGGCTGCCGATCATCATTTCGCAGCCGACACCGCAGTACGGGCAAGTCGTTCGGGTCCATGCGGTGGCCGATCCGACATCGGCGGC
The DNA here is from genome assembly GCF_053483675.1 of Mycolicibacterium sp. XJ1819. Classification (NCBI taxonomy): domain Bacteria; kingdom Bacillati; phylum Actinomycetota; class Actinomycetes; order Mycobacteriales; family Mycobacteriaceae; genus Mycobacterium; species Mycolicibacterium sp. XJ1819. The sequence goes on from NZ_JBEFST010000009.1 coordinate 150,045, forward strand.
TCGCACATCTGTCAGGGCGTTGGTGGGGCAGGTGTCGACGCATGCGCCACACGAAACGCAGCTACTTTCCGCCAGGGTGGTCCCCGAATCCGGGACGACGTGGGAATCGGCGCCGCGACCGGCGATGCGCCAGCTGAATTGGCCCTGTACTTCGTCGCAGATCCGCACGCAACGCCAGCACGAGATGCAGTTGTTGAGGTCTACGCCGATGTTGGGGTGCGACGAATCCACCCGGAGCGGATCTGTCGTTCCCGTAGGCACCACCTCGTACTCGGCGAGCATCCGGTGAAACGGAAGCCCCGGGTCGGCGGCAGCCGAGTCGGCGGGGTAGCGGTGAACGAGCATGGCCAGCAGGGTTTTCCGTAACTTGATCAGTTCGGGTGTCATCGTTTGGACGACGATGCCGTCGGCGGCCGGCGTGGTGCAGGCGGACACGGGGCGGTCGGCTCCACCGATGTCCACCACGCACACCCGGCAACCTCCGGCCGGGGTGATCCGCGGGTCATGGCACAGGGCCGGGATGTCGATGCCGGCACCGACCGCCGCCTCGAGCACCGAGACGCCGGGCGGGCACGACACCGCAGTGCCGTCAATTATCAAGCGCGGCACGACTCGAGATCTTCTCGGTAATGAGTCATCACACTGCGGGCGAACTCCGCGAGCCCGCTGCCGTGCCCGCAGAGGCTCGTCGCGGCCAGGGCTTGTACCGTGGCCTGCCACTCGGTGTGGCCGGCCGCATCCAGAGCGCAGGAGAACAGCTGCTCAATCCTGGCGGTGCCGATGCGGCAAGGTGTGCAGGCGCCGCAGGATTCGTATGCGCCGAACCGGAACACATGACAGACGAGCTCGCCGATCGGCGTCGTCTCATCGAACGCGATGATTCCCCCGTGGCCGACCTCGGCTCCGATCCTTCGCAGGTCGTCGAACGTGAACGAAACGTCGAGCAGATCGGGCGGGATGATGCCCGCCAGTGGGCCGCCGACGATCACACCCCTCAGGTGACCGTCGACGAGCCCACCGCCCAGGCCCTCGACGATCTCTCGCAGCGGGACGCCGAACTCGACTTCGTACAGTCCCGGTCTGCGGAACAGCGAGTTCAGCGAGACCACCATCGTGCCCTTGCTGGTACCTGATCCCATTGCGGCATATGCGCTTCCATCGTTGCGAAGAATCCATGGCACGGCAGCGAGTGTCTCCACGTTGTTCACGACCGTGGGTAAACCGGCGAGGCCGCACTGTGCGGGATAAGGTGGGCGCGCGCGCACCATCGGACGTCGGTTGTCAAGCGCATTGAGCAGAGCGGTCTCCTCGCCGCAGAGGTAGCTGCCCTTGCCCTCCACCACGATGACGGCCAGCGGCGGGCCGTTTCCGAGCATGGCGTCACCGAGAATTCCGGCGGCTTCGGCCTCGGCCACGGCGGTGCGGACCGTGGCCAGCGCGCGGGGATACTCGCGGCGTACATAGATGTACGCCTGCTCCGCGCCGACAGCCAGCGCGGCGATCGCCATCCCCTCGAGCACGGCGTGGGGATCGTCCTCCAACAGATACCGGTCGATGTACGCCCCGGGATCGCCTTCGTCCGCGTTGACCACGAGCACGCGTGGGCCGTCGGGTTGCGCGTGGGCGGCGCGCCATTTGCGGGCCGTCGGAAAGCCCGCCCCACCGCGGCCGCGAAGCCCGGACGTCTCGACTTCACCCAGGATCGCCTCGGGTCCCGAGGACAGGGCGCGCGCAAGCCCCTGGTATCCCGCGTCGGCGCGGTAGTCACTCAGCCCCGGAGAAGGAGCGCGGCTGATTCTGCCGAGTATCACCGCGGTGTCACAAGCGATTTCGACCGCGGGACGAGACTGATCGCCTGCGGCGGCAGGACCTGCGAAGCAGCGCCCCAGGCAATAGACGCGAGGATCGTATGCCTGCGCCTCGGCCCAGCGCATAGGGTTCCGCCGTCGGGCCACGAAGCACGACGTGCCCTGACAACACTGCGTGCCGATCGTGACATCGGCAAGGTGGTAGAAGGACGCGTCCTGCGCCGGTCGCCGGTCGTCATGCCGTTGGCGTGGCATGGAGCCAGTCTTGACCGCGGCCGATCGGCGGCACAGGGCCGAAAGTCCCGGATGGCTCGGGGAGAATGACTTCAGGCTGCCCGGTCCGCTTCGGACGGGATCGAGGCCGCAGTGAAGGAGCGCACAAGCCGTGTCCAACAAGGCGAAGACAGGAACCTGGCCGACAGAAGTCCGGCGCCGGGACGGAACCGTGGTGCCGTTCGACGTCACGCGGATCGAAGCCGCGGTGGCGCGGGCGGCCCGCGAGGTGGCGAACGACGATCCGGACATGCCGGCAACGGTGGCCGAGGCTGTTGCCGACTTGCTGGGGCCAGGCGTGGCGCCGGTCGAGGAGATTCAGGACCTTGTCGAGGCCCGGCTGGGCGAGGCCGGTCTCGATGACGTCGCCCGCGCATACATCGTCTACCGACGGCGCCGCGCCGAGCTGCGCACCGCCAAGGCGATGCTCGGGGTGCGCGACGAGCTCAAGCTGAGCCTGGCCGCGGTGACGGTGCTGCGGGAGCGATATCTGCTGCGCGACGACAAGGGGCGCCCCGCCGAGTCGACCGGCGAGATGATGGACCGGGCCGCGCACTGCGTCGCCGCGGCTGAAGACGGGTACCGGCCAGGTTCGTCGACGCGCTGGGCCGAGCGGTACGCGAAGCTGCTACGCAACCTTGAATTCCTGCCGAACTCGCCGACGTTGATGAACGCGGGAACCGATGTCGGCCTGCTTTCCGGATGTGTCGTCCTGCCCGTCGAGGATTCGCTGCGTTCGATCTTCACGACCCTCGGTCAGGCCGCGGAAGTCCAGCGGTCCGGCGGTGGCACCGGATTCTCGTTCAGCCGATTGCGGCCATCGGGGGACCCGGTGACCACCACGGCGGGCACAGCCAGCGGCCCGATGTCGTTTCTGTGGCTGTACGACACTGCCGCCGAAGTGGTTTCCATGGGCGGTCGTCGACGCGGCGCCTGCATGGCCGTGCTCGACGCGTCGCATCCCGACATCTTCGACTTCATCACCACCAAAGCCCGTTCCCAGGACGCACTCACACATTTCAACCTGTCGGTCGGCGTCACCGATCGGTTCATGCGCGCCGTCGAACGAGGCGATACCCATCGGCTGATCAATCCACGGACCGGTAAGACCGTCGCACAGGTGTCTGCCGCAACGCTGTTCGACAACATCTGCGCGGCAGCGCACGAATGCGGAGACCCGGGTCTGGTGTTCCTCGACACCATCAACAGAGCCAACCCGATACCTCGCCGCGGCCGAATCGAGGCGACCAATCCGTGTGGGGAGGTTCCGCTGCTGCCGTACGAGTCCTGCAATCTCGGCTCGATCAACCTGGCCCGGATGGTCAACCGTGGGCGCGTCGACTGGGATCGGCTCAAAGAGGTTGTCGCAGTCGCCGTGCGTTTCCTCGACGACGTCATCGACGTGAGCCGTTACCCGTTTCCCGAATTGGAGGAAGCCGCCCGTGCCACCCGCAAGATCGGGCTTGGCGTGATGGGTCTGGCGGAATTGCTTGCCACTCTGTCCATTCCGTATGACAGCGAGGAAGGGGTGGGCCTGGCCGAACAGCTCATGAGGCGGATTCGACGAGAGGCGCACATCGCGTCGAAGCGGTTGGCCGAAGAGCGGGGCTCGTTTCCGGCGTTTGCCGAGAGCCGGTTCGCGCGCTCGAACCCGCGTCGCAACGCGCAGGTCACCTCCGTGGCCCCGACGGGAACCATCTCGCTGATCGCCGGTACCACCGCCGGGATCGAGCCGATGTTCGCGATCGCGTTCTCGCGCGCGGTTCTCGGTCGGCATCTGCTGGAGGTCAATCCGTGTTTCGACAGGCTGGCCCGCGATCAGGGTTTCTATCGTGACGAGTTGATCGCCGAGATCGCACAACGCGGGGGAGTGCGTGGCTGTCCGCAGTTACCCGCTTCCATCCGGGCTGCCTTTCCCACTGCGGCCGAAATCGCTCCCGAGTGGCATCTGCGGATGCAGTCCGCGGTGCAGCGCCACGTAGACGCGGCGGTCTCCAAGACGGTCAACCTGCCGGCGACGGCAACGGTCGACGATGTTCGCGCCATCTACCTGGCGGCCTGGACGGCGAAGGTCAAAGGGATCACGGTCTACCGGTACGGCAGCCGCGAGGACCAGGTGCTGTCGTATGCGGCGCCGGATGCGATGCTGACCCAGGCCGATATGGTCTTCAGCGGCGGCTGCATTGGGCGGTCCTGCGAGTTCTGACCGTGCTGCGACGTCACGATGCGCGGCTGGGTGCCGCGCCGGCCAGCAACCCCGATTGCGCCAGAGCGCTGTCGATGAATTGCTGGACGGGTCGCGACTGGAAGAACCCGGTATGGCCGCCGGCGTACCAGAGGATCTCGGGTCTGCCCCAGTGCTCCCACAGCCGGACGATCTGTTCCCGTGGGTGCACGAGCCGGTCGGCGAGGCCGGCGTAGATCAACCGTCCACGCATCGGCACCTTCGGTTCCAACGAGAGCGGAGACGTCATCCGGCCGATCGGTGCGGCCGATGCCACCGTTTCACGGCGCGGATCGTCGTCGCCAAGCGCGGCATGACCAGCCAACAGGTCGATCAGATCAACTACCGGCACACCGAGGATCGCGCATGTCAGCTCGGTCTCGAGGCTGGCGACCAGCGACGAGATGTACCCGCCGAGCGAAAGTCCGTACAGGCCGATGGCCGAACCGGATTGCTGAGCGCGGATCCATGAGAGCAGTCGTCTGATATCCCATACGCCCTGAGCGGTCGCATGGACGTTGTCCATCACGTCCGCTCCCGGGAACACCGAGCCTTTCGGCAATCCGCGACCCCGCGGTCCATGCATCGGAAGCACCGGTAGCACGACGTTGAGCCCGAGATCGTCGTGAAGGTGCCACGCCCGGAACAACGCAAGATCAAGTCCCGCACGGCCCATTTCAGCCCCGTGCACGCACACCAGCCAGGGGCGGTCTTCGTCGTGGCGCAGCAGCAACGCGTACACGTGGTCGTTGGCGGTGTAATCGGTCCAGCGCTTTCTGCCGGGTTCGCCCGCCCGTGGTGTGTAACCGCTGTCGAAGACGATGCGCTCGTAGGAGCGCCCGAACGCGTTCACCGGCCGGACAGTGACATCGGTGAGCGTGGGGGGTTTTGCGAAGTAGCGAGCCGGTCGGTTCAGCCAGCCCCGTCGGCCATAGAAATCCAGCGCCGCAACCACTTCGTCGTTGATGCGTTCGAATTCACGCATATCGCTGACCGGTCTGCGCACGCGTAACCCCATGAGCACGATTTCATCCCGAAGTGCATGCGCGGCCAGCGCCGGCGTCGGCCGGGCGATGGGAAGCTCGCGCGGTTCGCGGCTCAGGAAGTCCCGCCACGACTGCGCGTAGTAGCTACCGGTTCGCGCGAACGGACCCACCACCGTGCTCAGCGCACCCGCGCCGAGAGCGGGACGGGGAGGGCTCGTTCGTCCGTTGCCCACGTCGCCGGGGTCAGCCGCTGCCATCACAAGGCCTCCGCTCACACATTCGCTTCCGCTGTCAACAGCACTTTGAGCGCGCCCGAACGGGCCGCATCGGCGAAAACCTGATAGGCCGTCTCGAATTCGGCCATTGCGAACCGATGTGTGATCATCGCAGCGGTATCCAGCTGTCGGTTCGCGACCAGCTCGATCAGCGTCGGGGTGGAGTGGGTGTCGACCAAGCCAGTCGTGATCGTCAGGTTCTTGATCCAGATCCGCTCGAGGTGCAATATCGCAGGGGCGCCGTGCACGCCGATGTTCGCGATGTGTCCGCCGGGACGAACCAAGCCGACCGACTCTTCGAAAGTTTCGGGTAGACCGACCGCCTCGATCGCCACGTCGGCGCCCAGGCCGGCGGTCAAGCCGTCGATGATCTCACGGGCGCTCCGAGTTCTGGAGTTCACGACGGCGTCGGCGCCGAGTTTGTGGGCGGCGTCCAAGCGCGCATCGGCGACGTCGATGACCACGATATGGCTCGGGCTGTAGAGCTTCGCGGTGAGAATCGACGCCAGGCCGATCGGCCCGGCTCCGACGATCGCCACCACATCGCCGGGTCGGACGGCACCCGCGAGGACACCGACCTCATAGGCGGTCGGGAGAATGTCGGCCAGCAGAACCATCTGTTCGTCGCTGACATCCACGGGCACCTTGTGCGTGGAGTTGTCGGCAAAGGGCACCCGGACGTACTCGGCCTGTGTCCCGTCTACGAGATGTCCGAGAATCCAGCCGCCACCGCCCAGGCACTGCCCATATTGGCCGCGCCTGCAGTACTGACAGGCACCGCATGAACTGATGCACGAGATCAGTACCCGGTCTCCGGCCGACAGGGTCTGCACTGCCGTCCCCACTTCGGTCACCGTGCCGACAGCTTCATGACCCAGCACCCGGCCCGGCTCGACCTCGGGCACATCACCTTTGAGGATGTGTAGATCTGTTCCACAGATCGTCACCGCGTCAACGCGCACGATGGCATCGGTGGGGCGTTGGATGCCAGGATTCGGCACAGACCGCCAGCACACGCGTCCGGGACCGTCGTAAACCATTGCCTTCATGTCAGATTTCCTCGTCTGAGTGCGGAGAACAGGCGACTTGCCGTTGCTCGGTGATTCCTAGCTGGGTGCTGAGCTGAGCAACCCTTGGTTCAGCGCAGGGCCGAGGTTGGACAGGACCCGTTCCAGAAGCGTGTTGCATGCGCCTCCGTCGTTGGCAAGAGCGGTCAACCCGCGGTGCAGGAGGAAGGCGTTGAGGCGCCGGTCGATGGGCCAGCCGCGGTAGGCCGGTCCCGTGAATTCGGAACCGAGAAAGGCCCAGGCGATCGTGTCCAACTCCCGGTGCGTCACGTCGATACTGCCTTCCACCACCGTCGTGTCCTTTCGACCGGCGTGTTGACGTCATCGTCTCGGGTCGGGGTGGGCTGCCCTAGGGAACAAGGTCCTCAAGGCGCTGGTCGATCGTCACTCGCGGTCCGCGACGGCTCGCCGTGTCGGCTCCGGAGGGCCGTCCAGCATCAGTGACTTTTGGCCCTGCTTCGGCGGTCGGATGCGGCGAACAATAAAGCCAAAATACATGTAACTGAAGGTTACGGATATGGTCGCGCTCACCGGGTTGGATGCGAGGTTCTTGCAGGTGGAGGACGCTGACCCGCACGCGAATTTCGCCGCCGGGGCGCTGGCCGTACTGGAGGGTCCGCTTCCTGACAGCGAGTCACTGCTCGAGGCGCTCGCCGAGCGATTGAGTGCCGATCGCCGATTCAAGCAGGTAGTGCGCAGGTACCCGTTCGACGTCGCCGGCCCGCGAATGGTCGTTGTCGACGCAGACGTATCCCGCCATGTCCATCACCTCGCGGTTCCGCGTCCAGGGGACGATCGGGCGTTGTTCGGGCTGGTCTCCGATGTGATGAGTTGGCGTCTGCACCATGACGATCCGTTGTGGGAATGTTGGGTCGTGGAAGGTCTTGCGGAGAGCCGCTGGGCGATCCTGCTCAAGACCCACTCGAGCATCGCCGACGGGTCCGAGGTGATGCGGATGCTCCTACGACTGTCCGACGACGACGCTGACACCGAGACGCCGTGCAGCACCGAGCACTCCGCGCGCATGCTCAATCCGTTGAAGTGTGTTCGTGGAATGTACCGGTCATCGGCTGCCTTGACGGTCGCGGCACTGCGCGCGGTCACGGACACAGTCGATCTGACCAGGATTCTCGCTCGGCCCGCAGCCTGCCCGCTGACCCGACATGTCACGAGCCTGCGGCGTTATACGGCCGTGGAACTGAGCCTCGAGGATGTCACAAAGGTGTGTGGCGCTTTCGATGTCACGGTGCGCGACATCGCGCTTGCCGCGATCAGCGGAAGCTACCGCGATTTACTGAGGCGTCGTGGTCGACACGTTCACTGCAATTCGCTTCGAGCGTTGGTACCGACGTCAGCTCGGTCTCTGGTCGCCGTCGCCCTACCTGTCGACGAGTCTGACCCTGTCCTGCAACTGAGGAAAGCGCATAGCCTGTTGAACCGTACCGATGAGCTTGGTAACTCGGGCTTGGGCCGTCCCCCGGCATCACCGACGGATCAGGGCGGCCGCGCGCTGCCGTGGCTGCCACAGCGTGGTGTCGTGACGCTGACAATGAGTGAGCTCGGTCCGCGCCGGCGACGCCGGTTCATCGGGCGAGAAACGGTGCGACTGTTGCCGATTCCGGCCGTCGGAATCGGCACCCGATCCGGTCTCGCGATGGTGAGCTACGACGGAAAACTGGTTGTCGGCGTCACTTCCGATGACGAAGCGCTGCCTGACGTCGGTGAATTGGCCGCCAGCATCGAGCAGGCGGTCGCTAACCTCAGCGTTCTCAGCACCTCGGCATGCCTGCCGGGCCGGCAGGGGTGAACTCGCCACCAATCCGTGAGCAGGCGACAGCCGAAGTATCGAGCTGTGGTCGACGGGTCAGCGGTCGTCGTCATCCTCGATGATGTGCACCGCGGCTTCCTCGGCCGAGGCCGCACCGCCACTGATACCGACATCGTCGGCGACCAGCTCGGCTTCCTCGTCCTCGCCAAAACCCATGTCGGGAGCGATCAGTCGGCCAGCCCGCAAGCGCCCGACCTCAGCGCGCTCGGGGAACTCGGCGTCCCGCTCGGCATAGTCGGACCGGCCGATCTCCGCATCGTCCAGTACGTTGTCGAGCCGCGCCGCTGGGTCGGGTTCCTCCGCGGCGAGAATCCGGTCGGTCCCGCGCACCGATTTACAGGCGCCTCGCCACGGTCGCTCGGGCGCCGAATAGCCCTCGTCGAGCAGATCATCGGTGCCGCGGTCGATCAGGGTGTCTTCCGCCGACAACTGGTCTTCGTCGTCACCGCCGTACTGCTCTGCGGTCGGACCCGTTCCTGGTGAGGTGATCATGCTTTGATTCTGCGGTTCGCAATCACGGCGCCGTAGGGTCCAATGGCCTCGAAATGCGAGGTACAGATCAAGGATTCGGATTCGTCCTCGGCGCCGCCGTCTGGGGCGGGCAGTGGTGGGTGGGGCCAATTTGGCAGTGCTGCGGACTCATGGCGGGTCCCATCATGTCGGGCCCCATCGTGCCGTAGACGGACATGTGGTTCCAAGGCTGGTTGCCGCTCAGACCGTCGGTGCTGTGACCGAGGTAGGAACCGGAGAAGAACACCACCGCGACAATGAAGACGGCCGCGGCGGCGATGCCGGCCCATATCAGGACATGGTTCAACGGACGGTGTTCGGTGACAGCGGGGCGGTCGGTCGTCGACAAGCTGACGTACGCCCTCGAAGACCAGGACTTTGGTCCCTATGTCGAAGATCGGAGCAGTGGTCGAATACCGCTAGATGACGGTAGTTCCGTCATCTCCCGCAACAGGGCGGGCGTGAAGGGAGGTAAAGCAATGACCACTGCACGGCAGTCGGAGATCAGAACACGCCTATTCGCCCGTGTGCTCGGTCCGTACATGGTGTTTGCCGCCGTCGTGGCGATGGTACGTGCGTCCGAGATGCCCGATCTACTATCCGAGTTCAGCGCGAACACGGTGTGGCCGTGGGTAACCGGCGCGTTGGTGCTGTTGTCCGGACTCATCGTGGTCGCCCTCCATCCGTACTGGCGGGGCATCGCGGCGACCATCGTGTCAGTGATCGGTTGTCTGACGGCCCTCAAGGGAGCGCTTCTGCTGGCCATTCCCCAGACCTACCTTTCCGCGGCCGACTCCATGGTCGACGCGGGCCGCTGGTGGATGGCGATCGAGGTGGTCGTGGCGGTCGCCGGGCTGTATCTGGTCTACGTAGGCTGGGCTCCGACGCACGGTCGGCAGGCTGCGCACTCCGAAAGCTCCTCGGTGAATCTGCAGACTGCTGCTTGACGACGAGAGACCGAAGAGCAGCTCTTCGCCAGGGCCTTTGGCTCTGGTACCTCGGTGGTAGACGCGCTGTGATGGATAGGGACACCGGACGAGGAGCCACCGATGAGTACACCAACCGAGCTGAGCCTGGGAAGCTGACGACCGGTGACCCAGGTCCTCAGCAACAGCGACGCCTTCATGTGGCGGAACGAACGCGATGCCCGATTGAGATCGACGATCGTCACACTCATCCTGCTTGACCGGAGTCCGGATTGGCATCAGCTGGTCGACCGGTTCGATCGGCTGAGCCGGACCGTGCCGAGGTTTCGGCAACGAGTGACGCCGTCGTCGCCCCTTGTTCCGCCGCGTTGGGAATTGGTATCTGACTTCGATCTCGGCTTCCACGTGCGCCGGATCGCCGCTCCCGAACCCGGGACCGCGGAGGTGCTGTGCGAACTGGCCCGGGTGGCCGCCATGGCGGACTTCGACCGCGCCCGTCCACTGTGGGAAGCCACGTTGGTCGACGGATTGACCGACGGGCCGTGCGGCGGTGCTGATCAAATTCAATCATGCGCTCACCGACGGCGTCGGCGCGGTCGAAATGGCCCGGATTCTCTACGATCCCAGCGGGTTTGCCGATGGTCGTGCACCACAACCGGAGGCGCCTGCGCTGGCGGTGAAGAGTCGGTTGAGCGGGCTCCGTGACATCGTCGGATATCAGACCGGCCGCATCGGTGCGGCGCTGTCGAGCCCGTTGAAGGCGGCGCCTGCTGTGGCACGTGCCATCCGCCATCCCACCGACGCCGCTGCGGCCGGCTGGGCAACGGCGGCCTCCATCCTCCGCACCGCCCGACCCGTCACCAAACCCGGGTCGCCGATCATGGTTGACCGCGGCCTCGTTCGTCACGTTTACGTCCACGAAGTACCGAAGTCTGCGCTGCTTCAGGCCGGCCATCTCGGCGGCGGATCCTTGAACGACGCATTCATCGCTGCGGTCGCGGGCGGACTTCGCGGGTACCACGAAAGGCACAACGCACCCGTCGAAGAACTGATCTTGTCGATGCCGATCAGTGTCCGCACCACCGCGGACCCCATCGGCGGTAACCGGGCGACGTTGATCCGGTTCGACATACCGGTGGGCATTGCCGATCCCGCAGAACGCATCCGCATCGTGCGTGAGCGCACCGCCAAGGCGCGCAATGAGGAATCGCTTGTTCATACCGAATTGATCGCAGGCGGGCTCAATTTGATGCCGCGCTCATACGTCAGTTCGGCGCTGCGCAACGTCGACGTCATCGCCAGCAATGTGCCCAGCTTTTCCACGCCCGTGCATCTTGCCGACGCGCCTGTGCGAATGCAGTTCGCGTTCTCGCCAACCATCGGAGCTGCGCTGAACGTCACCTTGCTCTCCTACATCGACACTTGCGCCCTCGGAATCAACATCGACGGTGCCGGGGTCCCCGATCACGCCGTGCTCTTCGACTGCCTCACCGCCGGATTCGCAGAAGTACTTGCTCTCGCGCGATGACCGCGCTGTTCAGGTGAGCGCTCGTCGGTCCCGCGCCGCCTCCAAGACGACTCGCCGCTCGGCCGCGGCGATCACCTGCCGCGCCGCATCGACGGCGTCGGGGTTGACCGACACCGAGGTGATGCCCATCCGTACGAGATGTTCGGCAAAGGCCGGCTTCGTCGATGGGGCCTGGCCGCAGAGCGAGGACGTGATGCCGAACTTGTGTGCGGTGCCGATGATCTGTCCGATCGCATCAAGAACCGCGGGGTCGGATTCGTCGAACAGCTCGGCGCAGATGTCGGAGTCGCGGTCGACACCGAGCACCAGCTGGGTGAGGTCGTTGCTGCCGATGGACACCCCGTCGACACCCATGCCGATGTATTCCGGAAGCCAATGCACAACCGATGGAACCTCGGCCATCACCCAGCGGTGTAAACCGCGTTGGCGGCCCACGGGGCTCGCATCGATCAGCGACAGGCACCGCTCGAGCTCCCAGCGGGTGCGCACAAACGGGATCATCACGTGCACATTGGGGGATTGCTCCCGAACCCTGGCCAGGGCCTCGAGCTCCAACGCGAACAGGTCCGGTTCGTTGATGTACCGGTAACAGCCTCGATACCCGATCATCGGGTTGTGTTCCACGGGTTCGTACGCCTCGCCTCCACCGAGACCTCGGAATTCGTTGGTGCGGAAATCGGTGGTGCGGTAGATCACCGGACGCGGAGCAAACGCCGCACCGATGCGCCCGACCGACGCGGCCAGCGCGTCGACCAGGCCGGCCTGCCCACCGTGTGCGATGAGGTCGCGCGGGTGTCTGCCCGACAGCGCTTCGGTCAGGATGAACTCCGCTCGCAGCAGACCGACCCCGTCAACGGGCTGTGCTGCAACCGATTCAGCAGAATCGGGGATCGCCAGGTTCACGTAGATCTTGGTGCCGGTCACCTCGACCGAAGGGGCCGACGGTGCCGCCCGTTCCGTGACGATGGGCGCAGCTGTCGCGACGCGCCCTGCCAGCACGCGCCCCTGGTTTCCATCGACTGTGACGGTTGTGCCCTCGTGCAGATCTCGGGTGGCGGTCCGTGTTCCGACCACGCACGGGACTCGCAACTCGCGGGCGACAATCGCGGCATGGCAGGTCATTCCGCCGGTGTCGGTGACCAGCGCGGCGGCGCGACGGATGGTGGGCAGCCAGTCCGGATTGGTCATCTGGGCGACGAGGATCTCGCCGTCGAGCAGCCGGCTGCCCTCGTCCGGGCTCTCAAGCACACGCACCGAACCCGACGCTGTGCCGGGTGCTGCGGCCAGACCGCGCGCGAGCACTGCGTGCGGTTCGGATGTCGGCGGCGTCGTCCGGCCCAGCGTCGTGATCGGCCGCGCCTGCACCAGGTACGTCTGGCCCTTCTCGATCGCCCACTCGGTGTCCTGCGGGCATCCGTTGTGCCGCTCGATCGCGACCGCCAGTTCGGCGATGCGCTGCAGTTCGGCGTCGTCGAGAACGCGGGCGCCCGCTTCCTCCTCGGACAGTTCGACTTTGGTGTCACGACCGTCGGCGCCGCGCACGATCTTGAACGTTTGTCGGCCTATCCGAACGTCGAGAACACGCAGCGTCTCTTTGGCGACGACGTAGGTGTCGGGCTCCACCGAACCGGACACCACGACCTCGCCGAGCCCGAATGCTCCTTCGATGACCACCCGGTCCTGTGCGCCCGTGCTGGGGTCGGCCGTGAAAGCGACGCCGCTCTTCTCGGAGTTGATCATCTTCTGGACGACCACCGCCATTGCCGGGTCGCTGGTGATTCCGCGGCTGGCCCGGTATGTGATGACCCGTGGGGAGAACAAGGACATCCAGCACTTCTGGACGGCGTCGATCAACGCGCCTTCACCCACCACGTTGGTGATCGTCCGGTTCATGCCGGCGAATGACGCGTCGCGGCTGTCCTCCCCGGTAGCCGAGGACCGCACCGCCACGACGGTGTCCGCGCCGAGTGCGCGATACGCGGCAAGGACGACGTCGCGTACCTTCTCGGCAACCCCGGCCTTGTGCACCAGGGCCTGAAGACGCTCGCACAACTCGGCCACATGGTTGGTGTCATCGACGGCATCCAGCGCCTCCCGGTGCAGCGCGCTGAGCTCGGCGTCGACGCCACCCGCTCGCACCGAATCGCGGTAGCCGTCCCGCAGGACTACGAATCCGGGGGGAACGGGCAGATTCGCCGCGACCAATTCGCCCATGTTGGCCCCTTTGCCGCCTGCCTCTTCGGCGTCGGCGATCCTGAGGGCCGCGATGTCACGGACGTAGGTTCTGTTCGGCATGGCACCAATCCTGTTCGCAGGTGCCGGGTTGGAAAAGCGTCTGAGGACCACTGCCCGAAGGACGTTAGTCACCTGGCCCGTTGGCGAAGGACCCTTGCGGATACGTGGCGCAGTTCCGCAGCCTCTCTGCAGGAACATCGAGAGGACTGCGCGCGAATGAACACGCCGGTGACCATCGACCCGCGTCTGCACGACGCGGTCATCTTCGACCTCGATGGCGTGGTTACCGACACCGCACCGATGCACTCCGCGGCATGGAAGACGGTTTTCGACGACTTCTTGGCCCGACGACCTGCGAGCGTCTATGAGGACCAATCGCCCTTCACCGACGACGAGTACCGGCGCCTCATCGCCGGCAAGGCACAACTTGACGGCGTCTGCGACTTCTTGGCGTCGCGGGGGATCTCGCTGCCGCGGGACGGTCGCTCCGGTACCGACCAGGACACGGTGTGCGAACTCGCCGACCGCAAGAAGCGGCGAGTTCTTGAGCAGCTCGATGTCGATGTGCCCGTGTTTGATTCGACGGTCAGACTTGTTCGTCGATTATCCGCGGCCGGGGTGAAGACCGCGGTCTGTTCGCCCAGCCGCAACTGTGGGCAGATTCTGAGGTCGGCCGGACTCGGCGACCTGTTCACCGTCTGTGTCGACGGTGTGGTCGTGGAGGAACTCGGACTCGCGGGCAAGCCCGATCCCGCCATGCTCTTGGAGGCGGCGCGGCGACTCGGCGCCGAAGCGGAGCGCACCGTCGTCGTCGAGCAGGCCGCGGCCGGTGTTCAGGCGAGCCGGTCCGGCGGTTTCGCGCTCACCATCGCTGTCGACCGACTCGGGCACACCGACGGGCTCCTGCGATTGGAGGCAGATGCCGTCGTCGCCGACCTCGCGGAGATCGAACTGCGTGAGGGCGGCAAGCGTATGTCGGCACTCCCAACGCGTTGAACTCCTATGGCCAGCTGATCGGCGTCCTGAGTGGCCGCCAGCCGATCGTCTGCCTCGACTTCGATGGCGCGCTGTCCGAGAACGTCGCGGACCCGGGCGGCGCACGCCTTGTCGACGGGACGGCCGCGGCCCTGGAACGACTGGTCGCGCACTGTCCGGTGGCCATCCTCACCGGTCGAGACCTGGACGACATCCGTGAGCGAGTCGACCTGACCGGGATCTGGTACGCCGGGAGCCACGGCTTCGAGCTGGTCGGCCCGGACGGCAGCCACTACCAACACGACGCAGCGGTCGTGGCGTCACCTGTGCTGGTGATGGCCGCCGCCGAACTGCACGCCGAGTTCGACGGAATTTCTGACGTGCGCGTCGAGGACAACCGATTCTCGGTCGCCGTGCACTATCACAACGTGAGCCCAGAGCAGGTGGTCCATATTGTCGCGGCGACCCGACGGCGCGGCCGTCAGCATGGCCTCCGGGTAGTCCGTGGCCGAAACGTGGTCGAGTTGAGGCCAGAGGTCGACTGGGGCACAGGTGCCGCGCTCGCTTGGATTTGTAAGCGAGTCAACCAATCCGGACGCACGGTGCCGATCTACATCGGCGGTGATCTCGCCGATGAGGATGCATTCGAGGCGATTCGATTCAGTGGCATCGGGATCGCGGTGCGCCACGACGAGGCCGCCGACCGTGGATCTGCCGCTCAGTTCACGCTCGACGGTGTCGCAGAGGTACAACAGTTCCTGCAGCACGGTGGGAACTGGCTGACCTACGCGCAACAGAGTTCAGACGAAGCGTGGACGTACACCTTCGACGGCTATGAACCTCAAGCGGAAAAGCTTCGGGAGGCGTTGTGCACCGTTGGCAACGGTTATTTCGCCACGAGGGGTGCGGCTCCGGAATCGAAAGCCGGCCAGGTGCACTACCCGGCCACCTACGCCGCCGGCGTGTACAACCGTCTGGAGGATCTGTTGGGCGGCACTACGATTGACAACGAGAGCATCGTGAACCTGCCCAATTGGTTACCGTTGACATTCCGCATCGATGGTGGTGACTGGTTCGATATCGACGCGGCCGAGCTGTTGTCGTATCGCCAAACGTTGGATCTGCGCGAAGCGGTCCTGACCCGCGAGGTGCGCTTCCGCGACCGAGCCGGCCGGACGACCCAGCTGACCCAGCATCGGTTTGTGGCAATGCACGCTGCGCACATCGCCGCATTGCAGACCGTCGTCGCCGCCGAAGACTGGTCCGGCACGATACAGATTCGGTCGACGATCGACGGCAACATCCGCAACGCAGGAGTCGAGCGCTATCGCGGACTGGCCAGCACCCACCTGAGCTCGCCGGCCAAACGTGGCCTGTCTGAGGATTCGGTGTTGATGAGCGTCGAGACCACCCAGTCGCACATCCAGGTGGCGATGGCCGCCCGCACCACCGTTTGGCACGGCGACAAGCCCGCTCCCGCGACGTATCGACTTGTCGACGAGGAATTCGAGATCGGCCATGAGATCTTCACCGACCTCAACGGGGGCCAGGAGCTGACGGTGGAGAAGATCGTGAGCCTGGTGACCGGACGCGACACCGCCACATCGGAACCGGCCACCGGGGCCGAACGGAGGCTGGAACGCCAGGGGCGGTTCGCGACCATACGAGCTGCGCATGTCTTTGCGTGGGCACACCTTTGGGAGCGGCTCTCGATCGAATTCGAAGATCACTTCGACGAACTACGCATCCTGCGGTTGCATCTGCTGCACCTGCTGCAGACCGTCTCCTACCACGGTGAAGACCTCGACGTCGGCGTACCGGCCCGTGGACTGCATGGCGAGGCGTACCGCGGCCACGTGTTCTGGGATGAACTGTTCATCTTCCCCGTGCTCAACCTTCGGTATCCGACGATCACCCGGGCGTCGCTTCATTACCGCTATCGACGGCTGCCCGAAGCTCGCCGGGCCGCAAGGCTGGCCGGCTTCTGCGGTGCGATGTTTCCGTGGCAGTCCGGCAGCGATGGTCGCGAGGAAAGTCAAGCCATGCATCTGAACCCCCGGTCGGGGCGGTGGAATCCCGATGCCAGTCACCGCGCGCACCACATCGGTATCACGATCGCGTACAACGTGTGGCAGTACTACCAGGTCACCGGCGACCTGGCCTACCTGATCGACTACGGCAGCGAGTTGCTGGTGGAGATAGCTCGATTCTGGGTCAGCAGAACGACGTATGACGAAAAGTGCGACCGCTACGCTATTTCCGGCGTCATCGGGCCCGACGAGTTCCACTCCGGTTATCCGGAGCGTCCCTATGACGGCATCGACAGCAACGCCTACACAAACGTGATGGCCGTGTGGGTCATCCTGAGGGCCGTCGAGGCACTCGAGTCGATGCCGCTACCCAACCGGTTGGACCTCCGCGAGAAAGTCTCGCTGACCACCGAGGAACTGGAGCAGTGGGAGCACGTCAGTCGCCGGATGTTCGTCCCGTTCCACGACGGCATCATCAGTCAGTTCGACGGATACGAAGCGTTGGCGGAGTTGGACTGGCCCCTCTATCGGAAACGGTACGGCGATATCCGGCGGCTGGACCGGATTCTGGAGGCCGAGAACGATGACGTCAACCGTTACAAGGCATCTAAGCAGGCCGACGCGTTGATGTTGCTGTACCTGCTGTCCTCCGACGAACTACGGGAATTGCTGACTCGGCTCGGCTACCGCTTGGACCCTGACCAGATCCCGAAGATGGTCGACTACTACCTGGCGCGGACATCGCATGGATCAACCCTGAGCGCTGTCGTGCACACCTGGGTCTTGGCGCGGGCCAACCGCGACCACGCGATGGAATTCTTTGAACAGGTTCTCAAGTCCGACGTCGCCGACATACAGGGTGGCACCACTTCCGAGGGGATTCATCTGGCCGCAATGGCCGGTAGTGTCGATCTCATTCAGCGGTGTTTCACCGGGCTGGAGACCCGCGGCGATCGTCTGGTCCTCGCGCCCAACTGGCCGGAGTCCCTTGGTGCACTCGGCTTTCCGCTCCATTACCGCGGTCATCACCTGCATGTACGCGTCAGCGGCAAGGGCGCAGAGGTCAGTGTCGACCCACGAGATGTTCGGCCGGTGATGATCGAATGCCGAGGCCGGATCGAACACCTGGCCCCGGGTAGCACCATCCGGTTTCCTAGCCGCCCTCAGCGCTCATAGCCGGCTTCTCAAGCCCGTTCTGATTCGGCGGACCGCAACGAATCCTGCGCCCGGCGTTTGTAGGTACGGCGGTGGCCCTGCGACGAAGGACCCTGGCGGACCGGGACTTCCGTCCCTATCGGGCGATGTCGGCGCGGTGTTGGGATGGAACCGTCAACGACACACCGACGTCGCAAAGGAGGCATTCATGAGCAAACTTCCCACCCAGCAACGTCCGCGCTCGTTCTGGCCGGATCTGGCTGAGTTCTTCGAGGGCTTCCCGTCATGGGCGAACCTGCGTCCCGCGCTGGGCAGCCACATCATCCGCGTCGAGGACGAACACAAAGAGGACAGCTACGAGATTCGCGCCGAGATTCCGGGTGTCGACCCGGATAAGGACGTCGAAATCTCGGTGCGCGAGGGCGTGCTCACCATCAAGGCCGAGCGCTCCGAGACGAAGACCAACGGACGCTCCGAATTCTCCTATGGCTCGTTCATGCGTTCGGTGATGCTGCCCCCGGGCGCCGACGAGGACGGCATCAAGGCCGCCTACGACAAGGGCATCCTCACCGTGTCGGTACCGGTCGCCAAGACGGTCGAGCCGGCAGAGAAGCGCATCGCGGTCGAGGCCAAGTAGTAATCGATTCGGTCGGTCCCGGGGTCTGCGGTCCCCGGGACCGCCGCATCACATCGAATCAGGCGAGGGACGACAACGATGGCTCGAGCAACCGAATCGTTGCGCAACGCGCCCGGCCGGGTGTTCCGTGACCGCCGCGAAGCGGGCCGGGTCCTGGCCGAACTGCTCAGCGCCTACCGGGGTCGTGAGGACGTTGTGGTGCTGGGGCTGGCCCGCGGTGGGGTTCCGGTGGCCTGGGAGGTGGCGGCGGCGCTCGGTGCCCCCTTGGATGCGTTCATCGTGCGCAAGCTCGGCGCACCCGGCCACGAAGAGTTCGCGATGGGCGCGCTGGCCAGCGGTGGGCACGTCGTCGTGAACGACGACGTGCTGCGGGCGTTGCGCGTCACGCCTGAGCAGCTGCGTGAGGTCGCCGAACGTGAAGGGCGAGAACTGATCCGGCGCGAGGCCGTCTACCGGGGCGGCCGACCGCCGCTGGAGGTGGCCGGCAGGACGGTGATCCTGGTCGACGACGGCCTGGCGACCGGCTCGAGCATGCTCGCCGCGGTACAGGCGTTGCGGGAACGGAACCCGAAGGCGCTGGTGGTCGCGGTTCCGGCCGCGCCGGAGTCGACGTGCCGGCAATTCGCCGGAATGGTCGACGACGCTGTCTGTGCGACGATGCCCACCCCGTTCCGCGCGGTGGGTGAATGGTACTGGGACTTCCGTCAGGTCAGCGACCAGGAAGTGCGCGACCTACTGGCCGCTCCGACCACGGAGACGACATTCTCTCGGCTCGATACGCGGGTGTCGGCAGCCGAGACCATCCGCGCCGCCGCGGTGCGCGCGCCCGGCGGGCTGCCGCCCACGGAAGCGCTCGAGGAGATCGTCGGCGATGCGCGGGTGGTCCTGATCGGTGAGAGTTCGCACGGCACTCACGAGTTCTACGAAGCGCGCGCGGAGATCACCAAATGGCTGATCGAGAAGAAGGGCTTCTGCGCGGTGGCGGCCGAGGCGGATTGGCCCGACGCGTACCGCGTCAACCGCTACGTGCGGGGGCTGGGCGAGGACACCACAGCCGAGTAAGCAATTCGTGGCTTCGAGCGGTTTCCCGCGTGGATGTGGCGCAACGTCGTGGTCCGAGACTTCGTGGACTGGCTGCACGCCCACAACCGGCGACACCGCTCGGACGGCGCTCGGCAGGCCGGCTTCTACGGGCTGGACCTGTACAGTCTGCATCGGTCGATGCAGGAGGTGATCGCCTATCTCGACAAGGTCGACCTACGCGCGGCGGCGCGGGCGCGCGCCCGGTACGCGTGCTTCGACCACGTCTCGGCCGACGACGGACAGGCGTACGGTTTCGCGGCGGCCTTCGGCGCCGGCCAGTCCTGCGAGAGACAAGCGCTGGACCCAACTCATCGAAATGCAGCGCAATGCGGTCGAATACGCACACTGCAACGGGCTGCTTGCCGAGGACGAGGCGTTCTACGCGCAGCAGAACGCGCTCACGGTGCGCAACGCGGAGGCATACTACCGGGCCATGTTCAGCGGCCGGGTCACCTCGTGGAATCTGCGTGACCAACACATGGCCCAGACGTTGGAAGCGCTGCAGACCCATCTGGACCGCCACAACGGCCGTGAACCGGCGCGAATCGTGGTCTGGGCACACAACTCTCACGTCGGCGACGCACGGGCCACCGAAGTCACCGGCGACGGCCAACTGACGCTGGGCCAGCTGGCGCGAGAACGGTACGGCGACGATTGCCGGCTGATCGGGTTCACCACGTATACCGGCACGGTCACCGCAGCCGGCGAATGGGGCGGGATCGCAGAGCGAAAAGTGGTGCGGCCCGCGGTGAACGGCAGCGTGGAAGAACTCTTCCACGAAACCGGCGATCCGGACTTCGTGGTGTCGGCGATCATCGACCACTCGGCGGCCGAACCGCTGGACACCGTCCGGTTGAGCCGCGCCATCGGCGTCATCTATCTGCCCGAAACCGAACGGCAGAGCCACTACTACCACGTTCGCCCATCCGAACAGTTCGACGCGATCATCCACGTCGACGACACCCGCGCCCTCGAACCGCTCGAGGTCACCAGCGTCTGGGTGGCCGGGGAGACGCCGGAGACGTATCCGACCGGCCTGTGACAGCGCCGGCGGTCAGCCCGGTATCCGATAGAGCGCGGCGCCTGCCGTGATCCCCGCCGCCGCGGCCACGAGCAGGACACGTGCTCCGCCTGGAAGCCGCTGGGTACCCCGTTCGAACGCCGCTGCCAGCGAGGCGGTGTGGGTGTGCTCGTCGTCTGCGACGACGACGGCGCCCGCCGCGACCCCGAGCCGCTCGGCAAGGGCCGCCCGGTACGCCCGCCGGGCCGGGGCGGCGACAATCACGTCGACGTCCGTTGTGTCGAGGGATTCTTCGCGAAGGCAGCGACGGGCCGCCTCGGCGGCGGCCTCGGCGAGGAGAACCTCGAAATCCTGGGACTCGGCGAGTCGAAGGACATTGTGCCGATTGACGAGTCCAGCCGTCGCGCGGTAGCTTTCGCCGCCATCCGGCTTGTTGGTCCAATACACCTGACCCAACCCGTCGTGGCCGGCGTCCCAGGTACATGACATTGCCGCTCCAACTGGGGAATACGGGAAGTGTTCACTGGACGCGCCGCCGGGGTCGGCGTCGCTCGCCACGATCAGCGCGCTGTCGACGGTGCTGGACCTGAGAAATCCATCGACGATCTGCAGTGCGGTGATGACGCCGCAGGTTCCGTTGGCGACGTCAAAGGAAAAGGTTCCGTGGCCGTTGGCGTGCGGGTCCTCCGGATTCGCTCCGATGTCGTCCTGAATCATCGCCGCAAGGGCGGGTTCGCCCAGGTTGCGGTCACGGTGAAGGCCGGCGTTGACCAGCAGGTCGAGGTCGCGCGGATGTCGCCCCGCCCCGCGCAGGCAGCCTTTCGCCGCCGCGTCGGCGAGACGCAGCGCGCTGTGCCGTCGCCGCCACCCACCGCGGGTGACGTGGACGTTTTCAATGATCGTGCCCATAGCTGCTCACCAGTGTCTCGTCCAACGTCAACAGCACCACGCCGATCTCCAGGCCGGAGGCCAGCGCGATGAGGGCGATCGTCTCGCCCGACCGGATGTGGCCGGCTTCGAGTTCTTCGATCAGGGCCACGGTGTGTGTGGTCGAGGCGGTGTTGCCGTACCGGTCGACGGTAATGACCGCATCGTGGCGGGGGGCCTCGCCGAACGTCATCGTGACCTCGGCCATTCCCTTGCGGATTGCGCGTGCCGATGTCTGGTGGGTGATCACGTGATCGATGTCGTGCATCGCGATGCCAGCCGTCTCGAGGACTTCGTGCAACAGCGGTGGCGTGTTGGACATCGCGGCCCGGTGGATACCGCGGGCATCGGTGAACATCCGGGCACCCGGATCGGGTCCCTTCGGATAGCCGAGGCAGAGCCGGCTGTAGTCCGCGACCGTCGTGAAGCCGGCAACAGAGATGCCCTCGGAGCCGGCGGTGGCGCGTTCGAGAAGTAGCGCCGCACCCGCATCTCCGAGCGTCAGCGACGCGAGTTCTTTGCTCATGATGTTGTGGATGTGGCGGGCGGCGTTTCGGCCCAGTTGGGAGATGTACTCCCCGCTGACCACTAGTGCGCGTTCGACGGCGCCGCGCCGGATCCAATTGTTGGCGATCGTGACACCGGTCAACATTCCCGCGCATGCGTTGTTGATGTCGAAGGTTATTGCGCCGTCGGCGCCGATCGCATGGGCAATCGCGCTGCTCATCGTCGGTTCCAGCCACTGCGTCAAGCCTCCGCGGAACTTGGTGATGCTGCAGTTGATCACGACATCGACGGAGGTTGCGTCGCATCGAGCCTTGTCGAGACAGTCCACCACCGCCGAGGTCGCCAGGCTGAGTGAATCCTCATCGCCGACGGACACCCGACGTTCGTGAATGCCGGTCAGTCGCTCGAGGTCGATGTGGGGGTGATGCCGTGCGGTCGACATCAGCTCGTCGGTGGTGAGGTGGGTGCGCGGCAGGTGCCGGCCGGCGCCCGCCAGGCGGGTGCCGAACGGTGTGGTGCGGTCCTGTTGTGCGACCTCCATCAGGAGCCAATGAGTACGCACCGTTTAAGGCTCGGTTGCGCCGACAGAGGCAGATAATCGCTTTGGTCCCCGGCGCTGGGGACCTTCGTCACGCAGCCCACGGCTTTCGGAGCCGTCAAATTATGCCCGGAACGCGCCCCGACACGTCCAGAAAAGTGGACGATGGGGTGGTGACCGACGAGGCCGACCTGCGGGTGGACACAGGTATGGCTCCCCTGCGCGAAACCCTGTCGCAGCTGCGGCTTCGAGAACTGCTCATGGAGGTCCAGGATCGTATCGAGCAGATAGTCGAGGGCCGCGATCGGATGGACGGTCTCGTCGAAGCCATGTTGGTGGTGACGTCGGGTCTGGAGCTCGACCAGACGCTCAAGACCATCGTGCACACCGCCATCGAGCTGGTGGACGCTCGGTATGGAGCGTTAGGTGTGCGCGGGCACGAACACGAACTGGTGGAGTTCGTCTACGAGGGCATCGACGAGGAGCTGCGCGCGAAAATCGGCCACCTGCCGGAGGGCCGCGGCGTCCTGGGTGTCCTGATCGACGATCCCAAACCCATCCGCTTGGACAACATCGCCCACCATGCCGCATCCGTCGGATTTCCCCCGAACCATCCACCGATGCGGACCTTTCTCGGCGTGCCCGTGAGGATCCGCGACAAGGTCTTCGGCAACCTGTACCTGACGGAGAAGGCGGGCGGCCAACCGTTCAGCGAGGACGACGAAGTGCTTGTTCAGGCTCTGGCAGCCGCGGCGGGCATCGCGATCGACAATGCGCGCCTGTATGAGTCGGCGAAGACTCGTCAAGCGTGGATCGCGGCCACCCGCGACATCGGGACGGAGCTGCTCGCCGGAACCGACCCAGCCCGAGTGTTCCATTTGGTCGCGGAGAAATCTCGTCAGCTCAGCGGTGCCGAACTGACATTCGTGGCAGTGCCGTCAGATCCCGAGGCGCCGCCAGACGAGGTGGACGAACTGGTCATCGCGGCAACGTCAGTGGATGGCCCTGTGTCGTTGCCACCGTCGCTGCCGGTAGAAGAATCGTTGGTCGGCCAAGCGTTCGCCGGGCGCCGGCCCGCACGTTTTGACCGATTCGGCGACGTGCTCAGCGACCCGGGAACCGCCGGCCCGGCACTTGTGCTTCCCCTTCGTACCGCGGACGCCGTCGCCGGTGTTCTCGTCGCGCTTCGCCCAGCGAGTGCACAACCGTTCACCGATGACCAGCTCGACATCATGGCAGCGTTCGCCGACCAGGCAGCGCTGGCCTGGCAGCAGGCGACCGCACAGCACCAAGTGCACGAACTCAGCATTCTGACCGACCGGGACCGCATCGCCCGAGACCTGCATGACCACGTGATCCAGCGACTCTTTGCCGTCGGCCTGTCGCTTCAAGGAGTCCTTCCGCGGGCCCGAGTTCCCGAGGTGCGACAACGGCTTTCGGATTGTGTCGATGACCTCCAGCAGGTCATCCAGGAGATCCGCACCGCGATCTTCGATCTACACGGGTCATCGACTGTGACCACCCGCCTGAGGCAGCGTCTCGACGAGGTCGTCGCCCGATTCTCGAACCCAGCACTGCGCATCGCGGCGCAGTACACGGGCCCGCTGTCGATCGTCGACGCCGAACTGGCCGATCACGCCGAAGCCGTTGTCCGCGAAGCGGTCAGCAACGCTGTTCGACATGCCGACGCTACCTCGCTGACCGTCAGTGTCGTCGTGTCAGAGGACCTCACCATCGAAGTCGTCGACAACGGCCGGGGCTTCAGCGGCGCTGACATCACCCGCAGCGGTCTGAACAACTTGCACAAGCGTGCTCTGGATGTCGGCGGAGACTTCACCGTCTACAGCACGCTCGATGAGGGGACAGTGGTGCGGTGGTCAGCCCCGTGCCTGGGCGCCGAATGAATTCTGCTGACGCCTCAGTAGTCGGGCAGGTCGATTGACTGCGCCGCGGTGAACCACAACCGCTGGGCGACGGGGCGAACCGGCCAGCGCTGCATCCACTTCATCACGAACGCATTGGCCGCGATGTCCTTCTCGGTCATCGGCGCGTAGCGGTCGATGGTGTTGGGCAGGTCCTGACAGGCATCGACATACGGCCGCATCAGCGTCTCGTAGCGCGCCAACGCGGCCCGGACCCCTTCGGCGCCAACAGAACCCGCCGTGCCGAGTTCGCCGGCCAGAAGGTAGGCGCCCACCAATGCCAGGCTGGTGCCCATTCCGCTCAGCGGTGACGCGCAGTAGCCGGCGTCGCCGACGAGTGCGACACGCCCCGATGACCACGACGGCATGCGCACCTGGGCGAAGGAGTCGAAGTAGAAGTCGTCGGCCTCTGCGGCGGCCGCCAGCAGCGGGTCGCAATGCCAACCGGCACCGGCGAACCGCTCGACGAGGATCCGGCGCTGCGCGTCGAGATCGTGTCGGTCGTAGGCGATCGGCGGCGACTGGAAAGCCAAGCCGGCCTTGGCGACTGCCGGGTCATGTGAGGGCCGCATGGAGGCGTTGAGTCCACCGGGGGCTTGATACAGCAGATACCACCCGTCGAGACCGACCGTGTCGGGTGCCGAGAACCAGGCGTTGTATCCGCCGATGGGTGTGACGAACCGCTCCTCGGGCCCGAACACGATGCGGCGCACCGTCGAATGCGGACCGTCCGCACCGACGAGAAGGTCCGCGCGCAACCGGGTGCCGTCGCCGAGGACCACGTCGACGCCGTCGTCGGCCTGGGCGACTTCGGTGACGGTGCAACCGAACCGGTATTCGGCGCTGTTTTTGGTGGCCTCGTAGAGCACGCCGACGAGGTCACCGCGCAGGATCTCCAGCTTGGACACCAGCCCGTTCCCGTCGAACGCGGTCACGGGCATCTCGGCGCGGCGAGTGCCGTCGGAGCGCACCCAGGCCGCGCCGCGCTGTTGGAGTGCGAGGCCTCGCATCTGGTCCATCAGGCCCATCCGCTCGACCACGTCGCCGCCGGCACCGCGCAGGTCGACGGTCTGGCCGCCGGGGCGCACGCCCGGCGCGATCTCCACCACGATCACGCGGTATCCGTTGCGGGTCAGCCAGAACGCGAGGGAAGGCCCGGCGATGCCCGCGCCGCTGACCACCACGGTCGGCTGTGCCATGCGGCCAGAATAAACGCTAGAGGTCGAGCGCCTGATAGGTCCGGCGGACGAATTTGGGCTGGGCGGACTGCAGTTTGAGCAGGGCCGTGTTGCCCGCGACGGCGGCCGCCGCGTCGGCGCCGAAGTTCGGCATGTTCTGGATGAGGTAGATGACGACGAGGTCGGCGCTGGGATCGGCCTGCCACCAGGTGCCGTAGGCGCCCGGCCAACTGAACGTGCCCAGACCGCCGGGGCCGAACAATTGGCGCGACCGCGCCGGGTCGGTCACCACCGACAGGTTGAGCCCGAACCCGCGGCCCACCCAGAACGGCATCCCGAGAAACGGATGGCGCTTCTGCTCGTCGGTCAGCCGGTCGCCGCGCATGGTCCGCACCGACTCCTCGGAGAGCACCCGCACGCCGTCGACCTCGCCACCCGCGAGCAGCATCCGGGCGAACCTCAAATAGTCGTCGGCGGTGGAGAACAGGTTCGCGCCGCCCATGCAGAACGGTGGCGCCGAGACCGGGGGCGGGCCCATCGCGTCGTGGCTGAGCGTGTCGTCGTCGGCGAGCTGGTACATGGTGGCGACCCGGCCACGGTTACGGGCGTCGACGTAGAACGCGGTGTCGGCCATCTGCAACGGGCCCAGGATCCGTTCGGTGAGGACGTCCTGCAGCGTCTTGTTCTCGATGCGCTCCAAGACGATGCCCAGCACGTCGGTGGCCACGCTGTAGGTCAGCCGGTCGCCAGGCTGGTGCTGCAAGGGCAGCGCGGCCACCTCGGCCAGCCAGCCGTCGGGGTTCTGTCGGGCCGAGACCCGCGAGTACGCCCGCGCCAGCGGACCGGTCACCGAGAAGAAGTAGGCCAGCCCGCTGCGGTGGGTCATCAGGTCCTCGACCGTGATCGGGCGACGCGCCGGATGGGTCTTCTCCAGCGGTCCACCGGGCGCGTCGAGCACGCGCATCTCGGACAGCTCGGGCAGCCATCTGGTGACCGGATCGGCCAGCGCCAGCTTGCCCTCCTCGACCAGCGTCATGGCGGCGGCGACGGTGACCGGTTTGGTCATCGAGGCGATGCGGAAGATGGTGTCCCGCCGCATGGGCAGGCCCGCCTCCAGGTCGCGATGGCCGAGTTCGTTGACCTGCAGTACCTGCCCGGCCCGCCACACCATCGTGACCGCGCCGGCGAGCAGGCCCGCGTCGATGGCTTCGCGCACCGATGCCTGATTGGCGTCGAGTTTCATCGGCGCCAGCGTACTGACACACCCTCGGCGGGCCGGTATACGAGTCGCCGACGTGCCCGTCCGCACGCGGGTGCTAAGCTCGCCGCAGTTTCGACGTCCTTTAACGAGCCGTCCCGTGAGGCGGAGAAGGAGGTCAGAGCCGCTTGGTGCCGCCAGACATGTCGGGCCCAACGGATGGTGACCGAGTACTGATGTCCGCAGCGGACGTCAACCGAACCATCTCCCGCATCGCTCATCAGATCATCGAGAAGACCGCGCTGGATGATCCGGCCGGACCGCCGCACGTCGTGCTGCTCGGAATCCCCACCCGCGGGGTCACATTGGCCACACGGCTGGCACAGAAGATCAACGAGTTCTCGGGCGTGACCGTCGCGCACGGTGCGCTGGACATCACGCTCTACCGCGACGACCTCAACATCAAACCGCCGCGGCCGCTGGAGGACACCTCGATCCCCGAGGGCGGGATCGACCAGGCGCTGGTGATCCTCGTCGATGACGTGCTCTACTCCGGGCGCTCGGTGCGTTCGGCACTGGACGCGCTGCGCGACATCGGCAGGCCGCGCGCCGTGCAGTTGGCGGTGCTCGTCGACCGCGGCCATCGCGAACTGCCGCTTCGGGCCGACTACGTCGGCAAGAACGTGCCCACCTCGCGCAGTGAGAATGTCAAGGTGCGCCTGGCCGAGAACGACGACATCGACGGTGTGTGGATCGCGCCGCACGGGGGGCCGCCACGATGACCCGAGCGATGAAGCACCTGCTGTCGGCCGCCGACCTGTCCCGCGACGAAGCGCTGGCCATCCTCGACGACGCCGACCGGTTCAGCCATGCGCTGTTGGGCCGTGAGGTCAAGAAGCTGCCCACGCTGCGCGGGCGGACCATCATCACGATGTTCTACGAGAACTCCACCCGCACCCGGGTGTCGTTCGAGGTGGCGGGCAAGTGGATGAGCGCCGATGTGATCAACGTCAGCGCATCGGGATCCTCGGTGGCCAAGGGCGAGTCGTTGCGTGACACCGCGCTGACCCTGCGCGCCGCGGGCGCCGACGCACTGATCATCCGTCACCCCGCCTCCGGTGCGCCGCAGCAGCTCGCGCAGTGGACCGCCGCCGAGGACGGCGGTCCGACGGTGATCAACGCCGGCGACGGCACCCACGAACATCCGACCCAGGCGCTGCTCGACGCGCTGACCATCCGCCAGCGGCTCGGCGACATCGAGGGCAAGCGGGTGGTGATCGTCGGTGACGTGCTGCACAGCCGGGTGGCCCGCTCCAACGTCCATCTGCTGCACACCCTCGGCGCGGAGGTGGTGCTGGTGGCACCGCCCACCCTGCTGCCGGTCGGGGTCGCCGAGTGGCCCGCGACCGTCTCCCACGACCTCGACGCCGAACTGCCGATCGCCGATGCGGTGCTGATGCTTCGCGTGCAGGCCGAACGGATGAACGGCGGGTTTTTCCCGTCCGCGCGCGAGTACTCGACGCTCTACGGGCTCTCGGAGAAGCGCCAGGCGATGCTGCCCGGCAATGCGATCGTGTTGCATCCGGGCCCGATGGTGCGCGGTATGGAGATCGCCTACTCCGTCGCCGACTCGACGCAATCGGCGGTACTGCAACAGGTTTCCAACGGGGTGCATGTGCGAATGGCGGTGCTGTTCCACCTGCTGGTGGGTGCCGAGCAGGAGGTGATCAGCGCATGAGCCTGCTGATTCGCGGGGTGCGGCTATACGGCGAGGGCGACCGGGTCGACGTGTTGGTGAGCGACGGTCAGATCGCGCAGATCGGCCCGGATCTCGCGATTCCGGACACCGCCGAGGTCTACGACGCCACCGGGCAGATCCTGTTACCCGGCTTCGTCGATCTGCACACCCATCTGCGCGAGCCCGGTCGCGAATATGCCGAGGACATCGAAACAGGTTCGGCTGCAGCCGCTCTCGGCGGCTACACCGCGGTGTTCGCGATGGCCAACACCAACCCGGTCGCCGACAGCCCGGTGGTCACCGACCATGTCTGGCATCGGGGCCAGCAGGTCGGGCTCGTCGACGTGCACCCGGTCGGCGCGGTGACGATGGGCCTGGCGGGTACCCAGCTCACCGAGATGGGGATGATGGCCGCCGGGGCCGCGCAGGTCCGGATGTTCTCCGACGACGGGGTCTGCGTGCACGATCCGCTGATCATGCGGCGAGCCCTGGAGTACGCCACCGGGCTCGGTGTGCTGATCGCCCAGCACGCCGAGGAGCCGCGGCTGACCGTCGACGCGGTCGCCCATGAGGGTCCGAACGCCGCCCGGCTGGGGCTGGCGGGCTGGCCGCGGGCGGCCGAGGAGTCCATCGTCGCGCGCGACGCACTGCTGGCCCGCGATGCCGGGGCGCGGGTGCACATCTGCCACGCCTCCACGGCGGGCACCGTCGAGCTCGTCAGGTGGGCCAAGGCGCAAGGGATTTCGATCACCGCCGAGGTGACTCCACACCACCTGCTGCTCGACGACCGGCGGCTGGAGACCTATGACGGGCGCAACCGGGTGAACCCACCGCTGCGCGAGAGCAGCGATGCCGAGGCACTGCGCCGGGCCTTGGCCGAAGGCATCATCGATTGTGTGGCCACCGACCATGCCCCGCATGCCGAGCACGAGAAGATGTGCGAGTTCGCCAACGCGCGGCCGGGGATGCTGGGGTTGCAGACCGCGCTGTCGGTGGTGGTCGAGACGATGGTGCGCCCGGGTCTGCTCGGCTGGCGCGACGTCGCGCGGGTGATGAGCGAGAACCCCGCCCGCATCGTCGGGCTGCCCGACCAGGGCCGGCCGCTGGCCGTCGGCGAACCGGCCAACCTGACCGTCGTCGACCCCGACGTCACCTGGACCGTGGAGGGCAACGCCCTGGCCAGCCGTTCGGAGAACACGCCCTACGAGTCGATGGAGTTGCCCGCCGCGGTGACCCTGACCACGCTGCGCGGCAAGGTCACCGCGCGCGACGGGAAGAGCCCAGCGTGAGCGCCCAGATCGACGAAATGGTGTATTGCACTCGCCTTTTCCCACCCATTTGTCCGTTTGGGCGGGGTGGGGGTGGCGCGTGAACACCGGAACCCTGGTCGGGTCGTTGGTCATGGCGGCCGTGGTGGCCGTCGCGATCGCGGTGGTCATCCAGCTGATGATCCGTGGCTGGCGCCGGCGCGCCGAACGCCAGGCGCACATGATCGGCACGCTGCCCGCGCTGCCCGACAGCGTGGGACCGGCCCTGGTGCCGCCCACCAAGGGGCTGTATGTCGGCAGCACGCTGGCTCCGCGCTGGAACGACCGCGTCGTCGTCGGCGACCTCGGGTTTCGCAACAAGGCCGTGCTGACCCGCTACCCCGAGGGAATCATGTTGCAGCGCACCGGCGCCGTCCCGATCTGGATACCCGACGAGTCGATCACGGCGATTCGCACCGAGCGCGGCCTGGCGGGCAAGGCGCTGACCCACGAGGGCATCCTCGCCATTCGATGGCGGCTGCCGTCGGGCACCGAGATCGACACCGGCTTCCGCGCCGACGATCGCGCCGACTACGACCGCTGGTTGGAGGCCGCATGAGTAAGGCAGTTCTGGTCCTCGAGGACGGGCGCGTCTTCACCGGCACCGCGTTCGGCGCGGTCGGCGAGACGCTCGGCGAGGCGGTGATCTCCACCGGCATGTCGGGCTATCAGGAGACGCTCACCGATCCCAGCTACCACGGCCAGATCGTGGTGGCCACCGCACCGCAGATCGGCAACACCGGCTGGAACCACGAGGACGCCGAGAGTCGCGACGACAAGATCTGGGTGGCCGGTTACGCCGTGCGCGACCCGTCGCCGCGGGCCTCCAATTGGCGGGCGTCGTCAACGCTGCAGGACGAACTGGTCCGGCAGAACGTCGTCGGCATCGCGGGCATCGACACCCGCACCGTGGTGCGCCACCTGCGCAACTTCGGCACCATGAAGGCCGGGATCTTCAGCGGCGACGCGCTCACCGATCTCGACGAGTTGCTGGTCCGGGTCTGCGGCCAGCCTTCGATGCTCGGCGCGAATCTGGCGGGCGATGTCAGCACCGATGTGAGCTATGTGGTGGAACCCGATGGGCCGCAACGGCTCACGGTCGCCGCGGTCGACCTCGGCATCAAGACCAGCACACCGCGAAACTTCGCGTCCCGGGGCATCCGCAGCCATGTGCTGCCCTCGACGGTGGGCTTCGATGCGATCGCCGACCTCAAGCCCGACGGGGTGTTTCTGTCCAACGGGCCCGGCGACCCCGCCACCGCCGATCACATCGTGGCGCTCACCCGTGAGGTTCTCGGCGCCGGGATCCCACTGTTCGGTATCTGCTTCGGCAACCAGATACTGGGCCGCGCGCTGGGCCGGTCGACCTACAAGATGGTGTTCGGCCACCGCGGCATCAACATCCCGGTGATCGACCACGCCACCGGACGGGTCGCGGTGACCGCGCAGAACCACGGCTTCGCTCTGGAGGGTGAGGCGGGGGAGCGGTTCGACACCGAATTCGGCCAGGCGGTCGTCAGCCATACCTGCGCCAATGACGGCGTGGTTGAGGGCGTCAAACTTGTTGATGGGAAAGCATTTTCGGTGCAGTATCATCCCGAGGCGGCGGCCGGCCCACATGATGCGAATTATCTGTTCGACCAATTCGTCGACCTGATGACGGGGGAGGCCGAGTAATGCCCAAGCGCACTGACCTCAACCACGTGCTGGTGATCGGCTCCGGGCCGATCGTCATCGGCCAGGCCGCCGAGTTCGACTACTCCGGCACCCAGGCCTGCCGGGTGTTGCGGTCGGAGGGCCTGCAGGTCACGCTGATCAACTCCAACCCGGCGACGATCATGACCGACCCGGAGTACGCCGACCACACCTATGTCGAACCGATCACGCCCGCGTTCGTGGAGCGGGTCATCGCCCAGCAGGCCGAGCGCGGCAACAAGATCGACGGCTTGCTGGCGACGCTGGGCGGTCAGACCGCGCTGAACACCGCGGTGGCACTGGCCGAGGGCGGTGTGCTCGACAAGTACGGCGTCGAGTTGATCGGGGCGGACTTCGAGGCCATCCAACGCGGCGAGGACCGACAGCGGTTCAAGGACATCGTGGCCAAGGTCGGCGGCGAATCCGCCCGCTCGCGCGTGTGTTTCACCATGGACGAGGTCCGCGAGACCGTCGGGGAACTCGGACTGCCGGTGGTGGTGCGGCCGTCGTTCACGATGGGCGGGTTGGGCTCGGGCATGGCGTACTCGGCCGACGACGTCGAACGGATGGCCGGTGACGGTCTGGCCGCCTCGCCGAGTGCCAACGTGCTGATCGAGGAGTCCATCTTCGGGTGGAAGGAATACGAACTCGAGCTGATGCGCGACGGCAACGACAACGTGGTGGTGGTGTGCTCGATCGAGAACGTCGACCCGATGGGCGTGCACACCGGGGACTCGGTCACCGTCGCTCCGGCGATGACGCTGACCGACCGCGAGTACCAGACGATGCGCGATCTGGGCATCGCGATCCTGCGTGAGGTCGGCGTGGACACCGGCGGCTGCAACATCCAGTTCGCCGTCGACCCGACCGACGGTCGGCTCATCGTCATCGAGATGAACCCCAGGGTGTCGCGGTCGAGCGCGCTGGCGTCCAAGGCGACCGGCTTTCCGATCGCCAAGATCGCCGCTCGGCTCGCGATCGGCTACACGCTCGACGAGATCGTCAACGACATCACCGGCGAGACCCCGGCCTGCTTCGAGCCCACCCTGGACTACGTCGTGGTCAAGGCGCCGCGGTTTGCCTTCGAGAAGTTCCCCGGCGCTGACGGCACCCTGACCACCACGATGAAATCGGTCGGGGAGGCGATGTCGCTGGGCCGCAACTTCATCGAGGCGCTCGGCAAGGTGATGCGCTCACTGGAAGCCAGCCGGGGCGGGTTCTGGACCGCGGCCGATCCCGACCTGACCCGCGACGAGCTGCTGGACAGCCTCACCTCGCCCACCGACAACCGGCTCTACAGTGTGGAGTTGGCGTTGCGCCGGGGCGCCACCGTCGAGCAGGTGTCGGCGGCCTCGGGCATCGACCCGTGGTTCGTCGAGCAGATCGCCGGGCTGGTCACCCTGCGCGCCGAACTGCTCGAAGCCCCCGTGCTGGACGCCGATCTGCTGCGTCGCAGCAAGTACCACGGACTGTCGGACCGTCAGATCGCCGCGCTGCGACCGGAGTTGGCCGGTGAGGTCGGCGTGCGTGCGCTGCGCAGCCGGCTGGGCATTCACCCGGTGTTCAAGACCGTCGACACCTGCGCGGCGGAGTTCGAGGCCAAAACGCCCTATCACTACAGCAGCTACGAGCTCGATCCCGCGGCGGAGAGCGAGGTCGCACCGCAGACCGAGCGGCCCAAGGTGCTCATCCTCGGGTCGGGTCCCAACCGCATCGGGCAGGGTATCGAGTTCGACTACAGCTGCGTGCACGCCGCCACCACGCTCAGCGAGGCCGGCTTCGAGACCGTGATGGTCAACTGCAACCCCGAGACGGTGTCCACCGACTACGACACCGCCGACCGGCTCTACTTCGAACCGTTGACGTTCGAGGACGTGCTCGAGGTCTACTACGCCGAACAGGCCTCCGGGGAGGGCGGGCCCGGTGTCGTCGGGGTGATCGTGCAACTCGGCGGCCAGACCCCGCTCGGATTGGCCGAACGTCTGGAACAGGCGGGTGTGCCGATCGTCGGCACCAGCCCAAAGGCCATCGATCTGGCCGAGGACCGCGGCGCGTTCGGCGAGGTGCTCAACAACGCCGGGCTGCCCGCGCCCCAGTTCGGCACCGCGATCAGCTTCGAGCAGGCTCGCCGGATCGCCGCCGACATCGGCTATCCGGTGTTGGTGCGGCCGTCCTACGTGCTGGGCGGGCGGGGCATGGAGATCGTCTACGACGAGGAGACCCTCGAGGGCTACATCACCCGGGCCACCCAGCTCTCGCCCGAACATCCGGTGCTCGTCGACCGATTCCTCGAGGACGCCATCGAGATCGACGTCGACGCGCTGTGCGACGGCACCGAGGTGTACATCGGCGGCATCATGGAGCACATCGAGGAAGCCGGTATCCACTCCGGTGACTCCGCGTGTGCGCTGCCGCCGGTGACGTTGGGCCGCAGCGACATCGAGTCCGTGCGCCGCGCGACCGAGGCGATCGCGCATGGCATCGGCGTGGTCGGACTGCTCAACGTGCAGTACGCCCTCAAAGACGACGTCCTCTATGTCCTGGAGGCCAATCCGCGGGCCAGTAGGACGGTGCCGTTCGTGTCGAAAGCCACCGCGGTGCCGCTGGCCAAGGCGTGCGCGCGAATCATGTTGGGCGCCAGCATCGCCCAGTTGCGCGAGGAAGGGCTGCTGGTTCGCAGCGGCGACGGCGCGACGACACCACGCAATGCGCCCGTCGCGGTCAAGGAAGCGGTGCTGCCGTTCAACCGCTTCCGCAAAACCGACGGTGCGCAGATCGACAACCTGCTCGGCCCGGAGATGAAGTCGACCGGCGAGGTGATGGGTATCGCCCGCGACTTCGGCAGCGCGTTCGCCAAGAGCCAGTCCGCTGCCTACGGGTCGCTGCCGGTCGAGGGCACCGTGTTCGTCTCGGTCGCCAACCGCGACAAACGCTCACTGGTGTTCCCGGTCAAACGGCTGGCGGACCTGGGGTTCCGGGTGCTGGCCACCGAGGGCACCGCGGAAATGCTGCGCCGCAACGGCATTCCGTGTGACGAGGTCCGCAAGCACTTCCAGCCGCCGGGCGACGACAGGCCCGCCGCGTCCGCGGTGGACCTGATCAAGGCCGGTGAGGTGGACATGGTCATCAACACTCCGTACGGCAACTCCGGGCCCCGCGTCGACGGGTATGAGATCCGCTCGGCGGCGGTGGCCAACAACATCCCGTGTGTGACCACCGTGCAGGGCGCCTCGGCCGCCGTACAGGGCATCGAGGCGGCCATCCGCGGCGACATCGGCGTGATGTCGCTGCAGGAACTGCACAGCGTGCTGGTGCCGTAGCGGTGGCCGGGTTCGGTCGTCGGCTGGCCGAGGCGGTGTCGGCGCGCGGACCGCTGTGCCCGGGCATCGATCCCCATCCCGAACTGCTGCGCGCATGGGATCTGTCGGCCGATGCCGACGGGCTGAGCGCGTTCAGCGAGATCTGCGTGCAGGCCTTCGCCGATTTCGCGATCGTCAAACCGCAGGTGGCGTTCTTCGAGGCGTACGGCGCCGCGGGCTATTCGGCGCTGGAGCGCACGATCGGCGCGTTGCGGGCGGCCGGGGTGCTGGTGCTCGCCGACGCCAAACGCGGCGACATCGGCTCCACCATGGCCGCCTACGCGCAGGCGTGGGTGGGCGATTCACCGTTGGCCGTCGACGCGGTCACCGCCTCGCCGTACCTGGGCTTCGGGTCGCTGCACCCGCTGCTCGACCTCGCCCACGCCCGCGGCCGGGGGGTGTTCGTGCTGGCCGCCACCTCCAACCCGGAGGGCGGCGCCATCCAGCGCGCGGTGGCCGGATCCGCGACTGTCGCGCAGTCGATCGTCGACGCGGCCGGGGCCGTCAACCGCGAGCACGCGGCCGAACCAGGCTCGGTGGGGGTCGTCGTCGGCGCCACGGTGCCCGAACCGCCCGATCTCGGCGCCCTGGGCGGTCCCGTGCTGGTGCCCGGGGTGGGCGCGCAGGGCGGACGTCCCGACGCCCTGGGTGGGCTGCGTGGGGGCGGGCGCGGCCCGCTGCTCCCCGCGGTGTCGCGGGAGATATTGCGTGCGGGCCCGGACGTGACGGCGCTGCGGAGCGCCGCCGAGCGGATCCGGGACGCGGTGGCCTACCTGGCCTGATGCCCCGAACGGGGCCCGCGTCGCACCTGCTGTCACATATGTCACATAAACAACAGCAGAAAACCTCAGTCACAGGCGTAACGCGCTGGGCGATTTCGACACGCCCGACACGCGCTGACCAGCGAAAATTTTTCAAATTCTCGTCACGGCGCCGCCGCGGCCAGGTGCGGAACCGACGGCGCCGGCTGCGAGATTGCCGGTGGCTCGCCAAAATCGTTGACTTTCAGGCAATTCCACCGCGAAACACGGCGACCGAGCCGGCTTGGGGCGTCGTGGAGGACGCGCGCGGTCATTCCGTCGCCGCCCTGACACGCTGGGCTTTTGACGGCAAAAGCCGGGGGTGGGGTTCGCTTTAGTCAGGCGGCGTGGGTACGGTCGTCGTCGCTGGCTGTTCTGGAGTTTTTCCTGTCAGCCGAGATGAAAAACAAGATGGTGACGAGACGGAGGAACCCGTGGCCCTTCCCCAGTTGACAGACGAACAGCGCGCGGCCGCGTTGGAGAAGGCTGCCGCCGCACGTCGAATCCGGGCTGAACTCAAGGATCGGCTCAAGCGCGGAGGCACCAACCTCAAGCAGGTGCTCAAGGATGCCGAGACCGACGAGGTCCTGGGCAAGATGAAGGTTTCCGCTCTGCTGGAAGCCCTGCCCAAGGTCGGCAAGGTCAAGGCGCAGGAAATCATGACCGAACTGGAGATCGCCCCGACCCGCAGGCTGCGTGGCCTCGGCGATCGTCAGCGCAAGGCGCTGCTGGAAAAGTTCGACCAGTAGTCCCGGGCGCTTTACGTTGAGCGCCGGCCGGGGGGCCGGTCGGGTGGTTGTGCTGTCCGGTCCCTCCGCCGTCGGGAAATCGACTGTCGTCCGCTGCCTGCGTGACCGCGTTCCCGACCTGTATTTCAGCGTGTCCGTCACCACCAGGGCGCCTCGCCCCGGTGAGGTCGACGGCGTCGACTACTCGTTTGTGACCGAGGATCGGTTCCAACAGTTGATCGACGGTGGGGCGCTGCTGGAGTGGGCCGAAATCCACGGTGGTCTGCACCGCTCCGGCACTCCCGCCCAGCCCGTCCGCGATGCCATCGACGCCGGCAGACCCGTCCTCATCGAGGTCGATCTCGCCGGTGCGCGCGCCGTGAAGGCGTCGATGCCCGAGGTCCTCACGGTGTTTTTGGCCCCGCCCAGTTGGGAGGTGCTGGAGAGCCGCCTGACCGGCCGCGGCACCGAAACCCCCGAGGTGATGGCCCGCCGACTGGCCACCGCACGGGCCGAATTGGCCGCCCAGGGCGACTTCGACGTCGTGGTGGTCAACAGTCAATTGGAGTCGGCCTGCGCGGAATTGGTATCCTTGCTGGTAGGCCCTGACTGAGCATGCGCCCAATACGGCGTGGGTTTTCCGAGAGCCACCCATGCATTCCCGCAAAACGCCAGGAGATTTTTACGTGAGCACTTCGCCCGCCGACACTGCGCTGACCGCTGTGGACGACAACGACACGTCCGTCGTCGGCGCATACGACACCCCGCTGGGCATCACCAACCCGCCCATCGACGAGCTGCTCGAACGCGTGTCGAGCAAGTACGCGCTGGTGATCTACGCCGCCAAGCGCGCCCGCCAGATCAACGACTACTACAACCAGCTCGGCGACGGCATTCTCGAGTACGTCGGCCCGCTGGTCGAACCGGGGCTCCAGGAGAAGCCGCTGTCGATCGCCCTGCGTGAGATCCACCAGGACCTGCTCGAGCACACCGAGGGCGAGTAGCTAAGGGCCCTTTGGCGTGACGGACCGCAAGCGGATCATCGTCGGTGTCGCCGGAGGCATCGCCGCCTACAAGGCGGCCACCGTGGTCCGCCAACTCACCGAGGCCGGCCATTCGGTCCGCGTCGTGCCCACCGAGTCCGCGCTGCGGTTCATCGGCGCGGCGACCTTCGAGGCGTTGTCGGGCAACCCGGTCCACACCGGCGTCTGGGACGACGTCCATGAGGTGCCTCACGTCCGGATCGGCCAGGAGGCCGACCTCGTCGTCGTCGCTCCGGCCACCGCGGACCTGTTGGCCCGCGCGGTCGCCGGCCGCGCCGACGATCTGCTGACCGCCACGCTGCTCACCGCGCGATGTCCGGTGCTGTTCGCCCCGGCGATGCACACCGAGATGTGGTTTCATCCCGCCACCGTCGACAACGTCGCGACGTTGCGCCGCCGCGGGGCGGTGGTACTGGAACCGGCCTCCGGGCGGCTCACCGGCACCGACAGCGGGGCGGGCCGGCTACCCGAGGCCGAGGAGATCACCACTCTGGCCCAGTTGCTGCTGGACCGCACCGACGCCCTGCCCTACGACCTCGCCGGGGTCAAGGTGCTCGTCACCGCGGGCGGCACCCGCGAACCGATCGACCCGGTGCGCTTCATCGGCAACCGCAGCTCCGGTAAGCAGGGCTACGCGATGGCGCGGGTGATGGCCCAGCGCGGCGCCGAGGTCACGCTCATCGCCGGCAACACCGCCGGACTGATCGATCCGGCGGGTGTGGAGGTGGTCCACATCGGTTCGGCCGCGCAGCTCAAAGACGCCGTCTCCAAGCACGCACCCGCCGCCCACGTGCTGGTGATGGCCGCCGCGGTGGCCGACTTCCGGCCGGCGACGGTGCAGACCAGCAAGATCAAGAAGGGCGGCGCGCAGGAATTCAACGTCATCGAGTTGACCCGGACCGACGACGTGCTCGCCGGCACGGTGCGGGCCCGCGCAGACGGCCAGCTGCCCAACATGCGGGCCATCGTCGGGTTCGCCGCGGAGACCGGCGACGCCACCGGCGATGTGCTCTTCCACGCCCGGGCCAAACTGCAGCGCAAAGGGTGTGATTTGCTAGTCGTCAACGCCGTCGGTGAGAATCGGGCGTTCGAAGTGGACAACAACGACGGATGGCTGCTCGCGGCCGACGGCACGGAGTCCGCTTTGGAACACGGTTCGAAGACTCGGATGGCCAGCCGTATCGTGGACGCGATCGTGGCCTTTCTGCAGAACAGCAGATAACTCGAATCATGCGACTGGCTGCGCACAAGGGTTGCGCGCGGCCGGGGCGCACGCTTGGGTGCAACAGGAAAAACTTAAAATTCGGCAGGCTAAGTACCGGAAGGGATCGAAGTGAGCAAAGCGCGGCTGTTTACCAGTGAGTCGGTAACCGAGGGCCACCCCGACAAGATCTGTGACGCCATCAGCGACTCGGTGCTCGACGCGTTGCTCGCCGACGATCCCCGATCGCGTGTCGCGGTGGAGACGCTGGTGACCACCGGCCAGGTGCACGTCGTCGGTGAGGTGACCACCGCGGCCAAGGAGGCCTTCGCCGACATCACCAAGACTGTGCGTGAGCGCATCCTGGAGATCGGCTACGACTCCTCGGAGAAGGGCTTCGACGGCGAGACCTGCGGCGTCAACATCGGCATCGGCGCCCAGTCGCCCGACATCGCGATGGGTGTGGACACCGCCCACGAGACCCGCGTGGAAGGCGCCGCCGACCCGCTGGACTCCCAGGGCGCGGGCGATCAGGGCCTGATGTTCGGCTACGCCATCAAGGACACCCCGGAGCTGATGCCGCTGCCGATCGCGCTGGCTCACCGGCTGGCGCGGCGGCTGACCGAGGTCCGCAAGAACGGGGTGCTCGACTACCTGCGCCCCGACGGCAAGACCCAGGTCACCGTCCAGTACGACGGCACGACGCCGGTGCGCCTGGACACCGTGGTGCTGTCCACCCAGCACGCCGCGGGCATCGACCTGGACGGCACGCTGACCCCGGACATCCGCGAGAAGGTGGTCAACACCGTGCTCGCCGACCTGAACCACGACACCATGGACACCTCCGACTTCCGGCTGCTGGTCAACCCCACCGGCAAGTTCGAGCTGGGCGGGCCGATGGGCGACGCCGGGCTGACCGGCCGCAAGATCATCGTGGACACCTACGGCGGATGGGCCCGCCACGGCGGCGGCGCCTTCTCGGGTAAGGATCCGTCGAAGGTGGACCGTTCGGCGGCCTACGCGATGCGCTGGGTGGCCAAGAACGTGGTCGCGGCGGGTCTGGCCGAGCGCGCCGAGGTGCAGGTGGCCTACGCGATCGGCAAGGCCGCCCCGGTCGGGCTGTTCGTCGAGACCTTCGGCAGCGAGACGGTGGACCCGGCCCGCATCGAGAAGGCCATCACCTCGGTGTTCGACCTGCGCCCCGGCGCGATCGTGCGCGATCTGGAGTTGCTGCGCCCGATCTACGCCCAGACCGCGGCCTACGGGCACTTCGGCCGCACCGATGTCGAGTTGCCGTGGGAGCAGCTGAACAAGGTCGACGAGCTCAAGGCCTCGGTCTAGTTCCCGGCCGGCGATTTGTGTGCGTTTAGGATCGCTCACCGCAGCAAAACGCACACAAATCGCTAGCTGAACGCGTAGTCGTCGAGCGGGAAGCGGCGGCTGCGCCACCACGCCTCCAGTGTGGTGGTCGGCCGCAGCGGCGCGTCGCCGTTCTTGTCGAAGTAATAGCTGTTGGCCTGCCGACAGCTGTCCTGCCAGAAGATCTGCCGGTGGCGTCTGCGCATCATCTCGGCGAAGTACCGGTCGTTGGCCTCCTGGGTGACCTCGACGCGACGCGCACGCTTGCGCCGGGCCTGCGTGAGGCAGCGCACGATGTGGTGGGTCTGGGTCTCGATCAGCGCGAAGTACGACGACCCGACATAGCCGTAGGGCCCGAACACCGTGAAGAAGTTCGGGAAGCCCGGCACGCTGACCCCCTCGTAGGCCTGCAGTCGGTGCTCGTCCCAGTGCCGGCGCCAGGAGCGTTCACCGGATCCGGTGACCGAATACGTCGGCATGTCGCTCGTGTCCATCACCTTGAAGCCGGTCGCCAGGATGAGCACGTCGATGTCGCGGGTCTGACCGTCCACGGTCGCCACGCCGGAGCCGGTGATCTTGTCGATGGGCTCGGTGACCAACTCCACGTTGTCGCGGTTGTAGGTGGACAGATAGGTGTTGTGGAAGCCCGGTCGCTTGCAGCCGACGGCGTAGCGCGGGGTGAGCTTGTCCCGCACGACGGGGTCGTGAACCTGCTTGCGCAGATACGCCTCGCCGACCTTGGACATGTTCTTGGCCATCGGGTTGACGGTGAAGTACTGCGCGGGCAGCGTGAACGTCAACTCGACGTAGGCCTGGCTGAGCAGGCGCTGCACCGCGTGCCCGCCGGGCAACCGCATCAGTTGACGCGCCGCCGGCGGCAGCGGCACGTCGGCCTTGGGAAAGCACCAGATCGGTGTGCGCTGAAAGACAGTGAGCTGCTTGACAATCGGTGCGATCTCGGGAATGACCTGCACCGCGGAGGCGCCGGTGCCGATCACCGCGACGCGCTTGCCGGTGAGGTCCTGGTCGTGATCCCAGCGGGCGGTGTGCATGGTCAGCCCGGCGAACGAGTCGACCCCGTCGATGTCGGGCAGGTTGGGGGTGATCAGCACCCCGCAGGCGTTGATGAGGAAACGGGCGGTCACCGTCTCGTCGGTGTCGAGTGCGAGCCGCCACAGGTTCTCGTCGTCGTCGAACGCCGCGGCGCGCACCTTGGTGTTGAACCGGATCTTGGGCCGTAGACCGTACTTGTCGACGCAGTGCTCGGCGTAGGCCCGCAATTCCTCGCCCGGCGCATAGGTGCGCGACCAGTCCGCGCTCTGCTCGAACGAGAACTGGTAGGAAAACGACGGGATGTCCACGGCGATACCGGGATAGGTGTTCCAGTACCAGGTGCCGCCGGGCCCCTCGCCGGCCTCGATCACCAGGTAGTCGCCCAGCCCGGCCCTGTCGAGGTTGATCGCAGCGCCGATGCCGGAGAATCCGGCGCCGACGATGACGGTGTGGTGGTCGGGCATGGGTGCGGCCTTCCGTCGGGGGCGCCCCCAATTCCACCGGACACCGGGCGCACCGTCAAAGCCCCGACGGTATGAGCAACCCGTGCAGCACGAAGTCGCACAGCTCCTCGGCCAGCTGGGCGCGGGCGTTCTCGGTCGTGCCGCGAAACCACGCGGGCACATAGGCCAGCATGCCGATGATCGAGTACATCACCATGCTGGCGTTGACGTCTCGGAACTCACCCGACCGGATCCCGGAGTTCAGCAGTCGCTTGGTGAACCGCTCGTAGCGGCCGATCCGGCGACGCAGATCGGCGGCCTGCGCCTCGGGAAGATGCTTGTCGATCAGCGGCAATTCGTGAAAGAACACCGCCAACTCGTCGTACTGGGTGAACACGTGGCCCACCTGGAGGCGCACCAGTTCACGCACGCGATCGGTCACCGATCCGGTGGTGGGCACCTGCGCGAGCAACGCCAGAGTCGCGTCGACCTGGTCGGAGAGCAGTTCATAGAGGATCGCGCTCTTGGACGGGTAGTAGTGATAAAGCGTGCCCTTGTTCAGCCCGACCTCGTCGGCGATGACATCCATCCTGGCCGAGCCGTACCCGAGCTCGCGGATCACGCGCGCGGCTGTCGCGCGTACCTCGGAGCGGCGCGACGGCCTGGGCATTGGCGCTCCTTTCGCGATCAGTCGGTGTGCAGCGCCCTGCGCAGCGCCGCCATCCCGCGAGCGGTCGCCTCGGTCGCCGCGGGCACCACCCCGTCGTAGGCGACGAAGGCGTGCGGCAGCGTCGGCGCGTTGTGCAGTTCGACGGGAACCCCGGCGGCGGCCAGCAGTTCGGCGTAGCGGGCCCCGTCGTCGCGCAGCGGATCGTGGCCGGCGGTCCCGATGTAGGCGGGCGGCAGCCCCGACAGGTCCGTCGCGCGGGCCGGCGCGAGCGTGGCGGGCATGTTCGACATGTCCAACCCGTCGGCACCCTTGACGTACCAGCGGGTGTAGTCACGACACCCGGCGGAGTCCAGGATGGGCGCCTCGGCGTTCTCGGTGAACGACGGCAGCGAACTGTCGAACGTCGTGGACGGATACCACAGCAGCTGAAAGCGGATCGGCGGCCCGCCGGCGTCCCGCGCCAGCTGGGTCACCACCGCCGCCAGGTTGCCGCCCGCCGAATCACCCGCCACCGCAAGCCGGTTCGCGTCGACACCCAGCTCCTCGGCGTGTTCGGCGACCCACTGCGTGGCCGCCCAGGCGTCGTCGACCGCGGCCGGGTAGGGGTGCTCGGGGGCCAACCGGTAGTCGACCGACACCACCACCGCGTCGGCGCCGACCACGTGTCGGCGGGCGATGCCGTCGTAGCCGTCGAGGTCGCCGACCGACCACCCGCCGCCGTGGATGAACACCACCACCGGCGGGACGCCCGCGGTCTCGATGGGCCGGTACACCCTGATCGGGATCGGCCCGGCGGGCCCGGCGATGGCGCGGTCGGAAGTGGTCAGTTCGGGATGCACCTCACGCTGCGGTAGGTCACCGAACCGCTGCCGCGCCGCCTCGACACCGCCGTCGGTTGTCAACTGAAACGGAACCGCCTCAAGTACCTTCTGCAGGATGGCATCCAGGGGTTCCCGGCTGACGGACATGGGGACACCGTACGCACATCGGCGAACCAGGCGGCTGTGGACGGCCGCCGCCGTCGTCGGTGCCTGCTACGGGGTCTTTCTCGTCGTCACCGCCGCACGACTGCCGTGGGGAGCCGAGCTGACCGGCCAGTTCGGCATGCAGCCCGCGGTCAAGGCACTGG
The DNA here is from genome assembly GCF_053483675.1 of Mycolicibacterium sp. XJ1819. Classification (NCBI taxonomy): domain Bacteria; kingdom Bacillati; phylum Actinomycetota; class Actinomycetes; order Mycobacteriales; family Mycobacteriaceae; genus Mycobacterium; species Mycolicibacterium sp. XJ1819. The sequence goes on from NZ_JBEFST010000009.1 coordinate 193,401, forward strand.
CGGCGGTGTTGTTGGCGATCGCGGCGCTGACCCACCCGATCACCGTGGAGCGGCGCTGGCTCGTCGCGGCGCTGCTGTTCTCGGCCGCCGGGGACTTCCTGCTGGCGATGCCGTGGTGGGAGCCGTCGTTCGTGCTCGGGTTGGCCGCCTTCCTGGTCGCGCACCTGTGCTTTTTGGCCGCGCTGCTGCCGCTGGTGGCGCCGTCGAAACCGCGCATGGCCGCGGCCGCGGTCACCGTCGCGGCCTGCGCCGCGTTGCTGGTGTGGTTCTGGCCGCGGCTGATCGCCGACGGGATGGCGCTGCCGGTCACCCTCTACATCGCGGTGCTCGGCGCGATGGTCTGCGCCGCGCTGCTGGCCCGGCTGCCCACGCCGTGGACGGCGCTGGGCGCGGTGTGTTTCGCGGTGTCGGACGCGATGATCGGGATCAGCCGGTTCATTCTGCGGTCGGAGGCGCTCGCGGTGCCGATCTGGTGGGCGTACGGCGCATCGCTGTTGCTGATCACCGCCGGCTTCTTCTTCGGCCGCGCCACCGGCGCCGCGTCGCCGTCGGCCGCATCTGCTACATCTGCCTAGGTGACGACCACCAGGCAGCAGGCGGAGCACGAGCCCATCGCGCGCGTGCTGCCGATGCTGTCCGTACCGCACCTGGACCGCGAGTTCGACTACCTGGTGTCGGCCGAGCAGTCCGACGACGCGCAGCCGGGGGTGCGGGTGCGGGTGCGGTTCCATGGCCGCCTGGTCGACGCCTTCGTGCTCGAAAGACGTTCGGACACCGATCATGTCGGCAAGCTCGGATGGCTGGACCGGGTGGTCTCCGCGCAGCCGGTGCTGACCCCGGAGGTGCGACGGCTCACCGACGCCGTCGCCGCGCGGTACGCCGGCACCCGCGCCGACGTGCTGCGGCTGGCGGTCCCGCCACGGCACGCCAGCGCCGAGAAGCAGGCGCCGCCGCAATTGGCGCCGGTGAGCGTCGAACCCGTCGACACCTCGGCGTGGGCGGCTTACGGCCGCGGCGAGCAGTACCTGGCCGCGCTCGGTGACGGACGCGCCGCACGGGCGGTCTGGCAGGTGCTGCCCGGTGAGGCCTGGGCCGACCGCCTGGCCGAAGCGGCCGCGGTGACCGTGCGGGCCGGGCGCGGTGTGCTGGTCATCGTGCCCAATCAGCGCGACGTCGACGCCATGTCGGCCGCCGCCCTGCGATGCGTCGACGAGTCGCGGGTGGTGGCGCTGTCGGCGGGGCTGGGGCCCGCGCAGCGGTACCGGCGGTGGCTTTCGGTGCTGCGCGGCGGCGCCCGGGTGGTCATCGGCACCCGCAGCGCGGTATTCGCGCCCGTCGCCGATCTGGGCCTGGTGATGGTGTGGGACGACGGCGACGACAGCCTGGCCGAACCGCGCGCCCCGTATCCGCACGCCAGGGAGGTCGCGATGCTGCGGGCCCACCAACTGCGGTGCGCCGCGCTAGTCGGGGGCTTCGCCCGCACCGCCGAGGCGCACGCCCTGGTGCGCAGCCGCTGGGCGCACGACCTGGTGGCGTTGCGGCCGGTGGTGCGGTCGCGGGCGCCGCGCGTCGTCGCGGTCGAGGACAGCGGCTACGCGCAGGAACGCGACCCGGCCGCCCGCACCGCGCGGCTGCCGTCGATGGCCCTGCAGGCCGCGCGCCGGGCGCTGGAGTCCGGGGCGCCCGTCCTCGTGCAGGTACCCAGGCGCGGCTATGTGCCCGCCCTGGCGTGCGCGCGCTGCCGCACGATTGCGCGCTGCCGCACCTGCACCGGCCCGATGTCGTTGCCGCACCGCGACACCGTGGGCGCGGTGTGCCGGTGGTGTGGTCGCGAGGAGCGGGCGCTGCGCTGCGCCCGCTGCGGCGCCGACGCCGTGCGCGCGGTCGTCGTGGGCGCGCGCCGCACCGCCGAGGAGTTGGGCAGGGCGTTCGCCGGCACCACCGTGATCACTTCGGGCGGCGACGCGATGGTGGACACCGTGCCCGACCAGCCCGCGGTCGTGGTCGCGACACCCGGGGCCGAACCCGTTGCAGCGCAAGGATATGGCGCGGCACTACTACTGGACAGCTGGGCATTGCTCGGCAGGCAGGATCTGCGGGCCGCCGAGGACACCCTGCGCCGCTGGATGCTGGCCGCCACCCTGGTGCGCGGTCGTGACGACGGCGGCGTGGTCGCGGTGGTGGCCGAGTCGGCGATCCCGACGGTGCAGTCGCTGATCCGCTGGGACCCGGTCGGGCACGCCGACGCCGAGTTCGACGCGCGCGCCGAGGTGGGTCTGCCGCCCGCCGTGCACATCGCCGCGGTCGACGGCCCACCCGAGGCGGTGCACGCCCTGCTGGACACCGCGCAACTGCCCGGCGCGGCCGAACTGCTGGGCCCCGTCGATCTGCCCGCGGGCGCGCGCAGGCCACCGGGCCTGCCTGCGGACGACCCGGTGAACCGGATGCTGGTCCGGGTGCCTCGCGACGGCGGCCTGGCGCTGGCCGCGGCGCTGCGCAAGGCCGTCGGGATACTCAGCGCGCGCCACGACCACCCGCCGGTTCGTGTGCAAATCGACCCGTTGCACATAGGGTGATTCCGACGATTTGCCCCTGAGACGGCCCGCACGGGACGGGAGGTGAACATGCGGCGGCTGCTGCTCGCGCTGATTCCGTTGGCACTCATCGCGTTTGGTGTGGCGTGGCCGGTGGTGTTCGAAGGCGGGACCCAAGGTGGCGCCGACGACGTCTACGACCCCGTCGTGTTCACCCACTACCGGGCCGACTACGACGTCGACGACGACGGCAACCTCGACGCCGTCGAGACGATCACCGCCGAATTCCCCGCGGGCCGACACGGCCTGTTCAAGTACTGGGACGTCGCCAACCCGAACAGCCCCCGGGTGCGGCAGACGCCCGAGGTCACCTCGATTCTGGTCGACGGCCGACCGATGACCTACCAGATGTTGTGGGAGAGCGGTGAACGCTTCCGGGTGGCCAAGATCGGCGACCCCGAGCGCTACCTCAGCCCCGGCACCCACGTGTTCGAGATCCGCTACACCATCGACGGCGTGCTGGACCCCGCCACGGTCGGCGCCGAGGCGACCTTCGCCACGTCGACCGGCGGCGCGCAGGCCTTCCCGACGGTGTTCTACTGGAACGTCATCGCGCCGGGCTGGAACAACCGCATCGACCGCGCGGACATCACCGTCACGCTGCCCGGCCGCGTCCCGCAGGCACAGTGCTCGGTCGGCCAGGGGGTGGGCACCGCATGTGTCGACCTGACCATCAGCGGTGACCGAGTCGAACTGTCGGCACTGCGGTTGCCGCCGCGCACACCGGTCACGGTCCGGGCGGGCGTGGACGTGCCGACCCCGCCCCGGGCCGAACTACCCTGGCCGCACCCCTGGGACCGGGTCCTGGGCCAGTCGGTGCCGGGCGTGGTGTGGGTCGCGATCCTCACCGTGGCGTTCGGGATCGGCGCGTACTTCTGGTACCGCACCACCGTCGAACCCTCACCGGGCTTCCCGCTGCAGTACGCCCCGCCGCCGGGACTCGGGCCGGTGCAACTCGAGTACATCCGCACCGAGGCGGTGCCCAAGAACGGGCTCACCGCGACGCTTTTCCATCTCGCCGAACGCGGCCTCGTCGAGCTGACCCAGGTCAGAGACAACCACTGGAAGATCCGCGGAACCGCCACGCGGGCCGCCTGGGCCGACGTCGACCCGGTCGGCGTGGCGGTGGGCTCGGCCCTGAAGGTGATGGGACCCGGCGCGGAGTTCGAGGCGAAGAAGAGCGTCACGTCCGGCGAGAAGTTGGCCAAGGCCAAGACCGACATGGCCGCCGCGGTCGAGAAGTGGGCCCGCGTCAACGGACTGATGGTGAGCGCCAACCGCGAACTGTGGCTGCGCGCCGCCAACGCCCTCGCATTTGTCCTGATGCTCTTCGGGGTGTTCCGCTGGTTCTTCCCGGCCACCATATGGGCGCTGCCGTTCGCGGCGTTCTTCCTGTTCTCGATCGGAGCGTGGCAGCAAGGCGTGGGCTCTCGGCGCACCATTGCAGGACGTGAACTGTGGTCTCGTGCAGGAGGATTCCACCGCCTGCTGACCACCGACTCCGCCGAGGCCCGATTCGACTTCGGTGCGCGCAAGGATCTCTACTCCGCCTACGTGCCGTTCGCCGTGGCGGCGGGGGCGGCGGCGTTGTGGGCCAAGAAGTACCAGACGTCGACGGGCACGCCTGCCCCGCAACCGGATTGGTACCACTCGTCCTCGGCCGGCGGTTGGGGGCTGTCCGCGGGCGGCTCCGCTTCGGGCTTCGATACGTTCGAATCGGCGCTATCGTCATCGATCAGCCACTACACCGCGTCCCAGTCGTCCTCCAGCAGTGGCGGAGGCGGCGGCGGCGGAGGCGGCGGAGGTGGCGGCGGCGGGGGAGGAGGCGGCGGATCGTGGTGAGGCTTCTGCTGATCGTCGTGCTGGTGCTGGCGGTGCTGGCGCTGGCCGGTTTCGTCATCGGCTACAACAGGATCCGCGCCGCCGACGTGCGTGTCGCCGAGGCGCTGTCGGGTATCGACGTGGAGCTGACCCGGCGCGCGTCGCTGATCCCGAGCCTCGTGCACACGGTGCAGACCTTCGCCGCCCACGAAAAGGGCATCCTCGATCACGTCACCGACGCGCGGGCCGCACTGACCTCGGCGACGGCCGGGCGCTCGGTGGCCGAACGCAGCGCCGCCGAACACGACCTGGAGCGGGCCCTGGCGCCGTTGCTGGCACTCGGCCAGACCTACCCGGCGCTCAACTCGTCGCAGAACTTCTTGAACCTGCAGCAGAACCTGGCCGACACGGAGAACAAGCTGGCGTTCGCGCGGCAGTACTACAACGACGCGGTGGCCACCCTCAACGGACTGCTCGGCACGATCCCCTGGATGTTCGTCGCGCCGCTGGCCGGGGTGGACGAACGGGAGTACTACCGGACACCGCGCTGAGCGTCGCTTCTACACTGGCGCGGTGCGTCTCGTCTTCGCCGGAACTCCCGAACCCGCCGTGCCGTCGCTGCAGCGGCTCGTGGAGTCCGCCCGCCACGACGTGATCGCCGTGCTGACCCGCCCCGACGCCGCCTCGGGCAGGCGGGCCAAGCCGTCGCCGTCACCGGTGGCCCGGTTCGCGCTCGACCACGGCATCCCGGTGCTGCGGCCGGCCCGCCCCAACTCCGAGGAGTTCGTCGCCGAACTGAGCGAACTGGCGCCGGACTGCTGCCCGGTGGTCGCCTACGGCGCGCTGCTGAGCGAACGTCTGCTGGCGGTGCCCGAACACGGCTGGGTCAACCTGCACTTCTCGCTGTTGCCGGCATGGCGTGGCGCCGCACCGGTACAGGCCGCGATCGCCGCGGGCGACGAGATCACCGGAGCCACCACATTTCGGATCGAACCCGCGCTGGACTCCGGGCCGGTCTACGGCGTCGTCACCGAGACCATCCGGCCCACCGACACCGCTGGCGATCTGCTCGACCGGCTGGCCGTGTCCGGTGCGGTGCTGTTGGAGAGGACGCTGGACGGCATCGCCGACGGTTCGCTGCAGCCGGTCCCGCAACCCGTCGACGGCGTCACCGTCGCGCCGAAGATCACCGTCGAGGAGGCGCGTGTGCGCTGGGATCTGCCCGCCCACGTCGTCGAGCGACGGATCCGGGCGGTCACCCCGAATCCCGGTGCCTGGACGATGATCGGTGACCTGCGCGTCAAGCTGGGCCCCGTCACCGTGGACGAGACGGCCGCTGCCATGGCGCCCGGACAGATCAGCGTCACACGCGACGGCGTCCGGATCGGCACCGGATCCCAGCCGGTCGTGCTGCAGACGATCCAACCGCCCGGCAAGAAGCTGATGGCGGCCGCCGACTGGGCCCGCGGCGCGCGACTCGACGACACCGCGCGTGCCGAATGAGCAGGCCCCGCAACCCGCGTCGGCCAGGCCGCAGGGCAATGGATCCGGCCCGCCGGGCCGCGTTCGACGTGCTGCGCGCCGTCTCGGAGCGAGACGCCTACGCGAACCTGGCCCTGCCCGCCCTGCTGCGTGAGCGCGGGATCTCCGGGCGGGACGCCGCATTCGCCACCGAACTCACCTACGGAACCTGCCGCACCCGGGGGCTGCTGGACGCCGTCATCGGTGCGGCGGCGGGCCGCCCACCGGCCGACATCGACCCGGTGCTACTGGACCTGCTCCGGCTCGGCGCCTATCAGCTGCTGCGCACCCGCGTCGAACCGCACGCCGCCGTATCCACCACCGTCGAGCAGGCCGGTATCGAATTCGATTCGGCCCGAGCCGGTTTCGTCAACGCTGTGCTGCGCACCATCTCCGCGCGCGACGAGAAGTCCTGGGTCGACGAACTGGCGCCCGACGCCACCGCCGACCCGGTGGGCCATACCGCGTTCGTGCACGCGCATCCGCGGTGGATCGCCCAGGCGTTCGCCGACGCGCTCGGCGCGCGCGCGAACGAACTCGACGCGCTGCTGGCCAGCGGTGACCAGCGCCCGTCGGTGCATCTGGCGGCCCGACCCGGGGTGCTGACCGCCGAGGATCTCGCCGCGCAGGTCGACGGCACCGTGGGCCGCTACAGCCCGTACGCCGTCTACCTGCCCGGCGGCGACCCGGGCCGGCTGGCGCCGGTGCGCGACGGCGCCGCGCTGGTGCAGGACGAGGGCTCCCAACTCGTGGCGCTCGCGCTCACCCGGGCCGAACTCGACGGGCCCGACGGTGGGCGCTGGCTGGACCTGTGCGCGGGGCCGGGCGGCAAGACCGCACTGCTGGGCGCGCTGGTCGGCGACGGCACGGTGACGGCGGTGGAACCCGCCGCCCGGCGCGCCGACCTGGTCGAGCAGAACACCGGCGGGCTGCCGGTGCAGGTGCAGCGCGTGGACGGGCGCGATCCCGGCCTGTCGCCCGGCTTCGACCGGGTGCTCGTCGACGCGCCGTGCACCGGGCTCGGCGCGCTGCGCCGCCGACCGGAGGCCCGCTGGCGGCGCACCCCGGCCGACGTGCCGCAGCTGACCAAGCTGCAGCGGGAACTGCTGGCCTCGGCGATCCGGCTGACCCGGCCCGGTGGCGTCGTGGTGTATGCGACGTGCTCGCCGCATCTCGCCGAGACCGTCGGCGTGGTCGCCGACGCGCTGCGCCGCCACCCGGTGACCGCCGTGGACGCCGGGCCGCTGTTCGCGCCCGCCACCGACGTCGGAGACGGCCCGTACGTGCAGTTGTGGCCGCACCGGCACGGCACCGACGCCATGTTCGCCGCCGCGCTCAGGGTGACATGAGCGCCTGCGCGAAGAGTCGCCAGATAGGGTGATGACCATGGCAGGTTCGGGCGAGCGACGCAGTGCGCCGATGATCGCGCCGTCGATTCTGGCGGCTGATTTCGCTGATCTGGCCGCCGAGGCCGATGCCGTCGCCGGGGCCGACTGGTTGCACGTCGACGTGATGGACAACCACTTCGTGCCCAACCTGACCATCGGTCTGCCGGTGGTCGAGGCGTTGCTCAAGCGCACCGAGATTCCGATGGACTGCCATCTGATGATCGAGAACCCCGACCGTTGGGCGCCGCCGTACGCCGAGGCGGGCGCGCACAATGTCACCATCCACGCCGAGGCGACCGACAATCCCGTCGGGGTGGCGCGCGACATCCGCGCCGCGGGCGCCAAGGCCGGCCTGTCGGTCAAGCCGGGCACGCCGATCGAGCCCTACCTGGAGATCCTGCGGGAATTCGACACCGTGCTGATCATGTCGGTCGAACCCGGCTTCGGCGGGCAGAAGTTCATCCCCGAGGTGCTGCCCAAGGTCGGCACCGTGCGCAGGCTGGTGGACTCCGGCGAACTGACGATCCTCGTCGAGATCGACGGCGGGATCAACGCCGACACCATCGAACAGGCCGCGGTCGCAGGCGTCGACTGCTTCGTGGCTGGTTCGGCCGTTTACAGTGCGGAGGATCCCGCCGCCGCGGTGCAGTCGCTGCGCCGACAGGCCGCCACCGCCTCCAACCATCTGCGCGCATGACCCCGGAGGCCGCGATGCGCCTCGCGATCGAGCACGCGGTACGGGTGAAGGGCGCTACCTACCCGAATCCGCCTGTGGGTGCCGTGATCCTGGCTTCCGACGACGAAGTCGTCGGCGTGGGCGCCACCGAGCCGGCCGGCGGGCCGCACGCCGAGGTCCTCGCTTTGCGCCGGGCCGGGGAGCGCGCCCGCGGAGGTACGGCGGTCGTGACGCTGGAACCGTGCAATCACCACGGCCGCACCCCGCCGTGCGTGGACGCGCTTGTGGCAGCCGGGATTTCGAAGGTGTGCTACGCCGTCGGCGACCCCAACCCGGTGGCCGCCGGGGGTGCCACCAGACTCGCGCAATCCGGTGTCGAGGTGGTCGTCGGCGTGCTCGCTGACGACGTCGCGGGTGGCCCGCTGCGGGAGTGGCTGCACAAGCAACGCACCGGCGCACCACACGTCACGTGGAAGTTCGCCACCAGCGTGGACGGGCGCAGCGCGGCCGCCGACGGCAGCAGCCAGTGGATCACCAGCGAGGCCGCCCGCGCCGACGTGCACCGCAGACGCGCGGTCGCCGACGCGATCGTGGTCGGCACCGGAACGGTGTTCGCCGACGACCCGGCGCTCACCGCGCGACGGCCCGACGGCTCACTGGCCGAGCGGCAACCACTGCGCGTCGTCGTCGGTGAACGCGACATCCCCTCGGACGCCAAGGTGAACAACGACGACTCGCGGACCATGGTGATCCGCACGCGTGACCCGCACGAGGTCATCACCGCGCTGTCGGACCGCACCGATGTGCTGCTCGAAGGCGGGCCGACGCTGGCCGGTGCGTTCCTGCGGGCAGGGGTGATCGACCGCATCCTGGCCTATGTGGCGCCGATCCTGTTGGGCGGCCCCATCACCGCCGTCGACGACGTCGGGGTGCTGTCGATCGCGCACGCCCAGCGGTGGCGGTTCGACGGCATCGAGCCGATCGGGCCAGACGTGCTGCTGAGCCTGGTGCCCGGCTGACGGTCAGTCCGGCGACAGCGCGCGGTGTTCGATGACGTCGCGTAACCCGCCCAGTCCGAGGCGTTCCCGGAACGACCGCACGGTGTAACCGACGACGGTGCTGTCGGTACGCGCCCTCGCGGTCGCCGAGCGCGGCAGCTGGAACACCGGGCCGATCTCGCCGAAGTACTCGCCGGTACCCGCCAGCCGCAGCAATTCCTCACCGCCGCTTTCCAGTTCGCGCACGATCTCGATGTGACCGTCGGTGACCACGTAGATCAGATCACCGATGCTGCCCTGCTCGAACAACACCTCGTCGGCCTCCAGCCGGGTTGTCACCGGTGCGCGGTCGGTGGGTGCAAAGTCCGGCACGAGTTCGACAACCCGGTCGGCGATGGGCAGGATCCGGCTGTCGTGGGTCGCGACGACGACCGTCCGATCGCCCGACGCGAGTTCGCGGATCAACCGCAACACCTCTTCGACCTGAATGAAGTCCAGGTGCGCGGTGGGCTCGTCGGCCAGCACCAGCGGTGGGTCGAGCGCGACGGCACGCGCCACCGCGACGCGCTGCTGCTGTCCGCCGCTCAGATCGCCGGGCCGGTGCGAAACCCGGTCCTGCAGACCGACCCTGGCGAGCAGTTGCCCGGCGCGCTTGCGCGCCGCGCGGCGCGACATCCCCGACGCGAGCAGTGGGACCATCACGTTCTCCAGTGCGGTGAGGCTGGGAACGAGGTTGAACGACTGGAACACGATGCCCACCGAAGCGCGGCGGTAGTTCGTCAGTTCCCGGCCGTCGAGGGCGGTGACGTCGACATCGCCGAACTTGATGGTGCCCGCTGTCGGCCGCAGGATCCCGCCCAGACACGACAGCAGCGTGGTCTTACCGCAACCGCTGGGCCCCATCAGGATGACCAGCGACCCGGCCGAGACATCGAGGTCGAGGCCGTCGATCGGCCGCACGGTCTCGGCGCCGCTGGCGTATTCGACCACCAGGTTCTGAATGCTGAGATCGCCCACGGCTCAAGGACCCCCGAACGCCAGTGCCGGATCGACGGAGACCGCGCGATGCAGGCCGGTGGCGCTGGCGATCAGTCCGATGACCAAGGCCAGTGCCGGCAGCCCGACGAAGGCCTGCGGTGGGACGATCACCTGCATCGGGAACAGCGGTCCCAGCAGCATCGAAAGCCCGGCGCCCACCAGCGCGGCAAGCAGTGCCACGATCACCGACTGCATCGCCAGCCCCGTTCCGATGGATGCCGTCGGCACGCCGATCGCCTTGAAAACGGCGAAGTCTCGCAACCGCTCGAGCGCGGACAGATAGATCACCGACCCGACGACCAGGGCCGCAACCACCCACAGCAGAACCGCGACGATCGTGATGGAGTTGACGGCCACCCGTAGTGGGCGCAGCAGATCGTCGACGGCCCCGGCCCGATCGACGGTGCGGTAGCCCTCCGGGACCTGGTCGAGCGTGCCGCGCACACCGATCGAGGCGACCAACGGTTCGGCGCCGTACACCAATTGCTGAGCGCCCTCGGTGGTGAGGAACACGTTGGGCAGGTTGGCAAGCGCAGTGGAGTTCTGCACGATTCCGACGATGCTCAGTGTCTGCGAGGCGATCTCGACCTCATCACCCAGGCCGCGTCCCAGCGTGCTCGACACCATCACCTCACCGGGTGCGGACGGTTGGCGCCCCTCCGAGGCGGCGGGCATGCCGGGGCCGCCCTCGGGTGCGCCGAATATGCCGACGTTGCGGGTGGACTCACCGAGTGTCGCGGTGCCGCCCGCGTAGGTCAGCGGAGCGGCCGCCGCCACCCCCGGTGCCGCGGCCACCCGGCGCAACTCCACCGGCGCGAACGGTGTCGCGCCGACGAACGGGCCGGAGGCACCCGCCTTGACGAGGAACTGGTCGACGCCGAGCGAGTCGACGGTTCGGTTTGCCTCCACCCGGAATCCGTTGGCCAGTCCGGTGAGCACCAGCGTCATCGCGAAGATGATCGCGGTGGACAGGATCGCGATGACGAAACGCCGTCGTCGCCACTGCATGTCGCGCAGCGCCGCCATCAGCATGTCGGCGACGTTACCGATGCGCGCTCGGTCGCGGGCGAAGTTGGGGGACTGTGTCCTACGACACAGTGCCCGAAAACGCCCCGATCAGCGCGTCGCAGAACGCGGGAAGATCGTCGGGCTTGCGGCTGGAAATCAATGTGTTTGGGCCGCGGGAACATTCGACGACCTCCTCGTCGACCCAGTTGGCTCCGGCGTTGACGAGGTCGGTCTTGACGCTGGGCCACGACGTCAACGTGCGTCCGCGCACGACATCGGCCTCGATCAGCGTCCACGGCGCGTGACAGATCGCCGCCACCGGCTTGCCCGCTTCGAAGAAGGCCTTGGTGAGTGCGACGGCGGCGGCGTCGGTGCGCAGGAGGTCGGGGTTGGCCACTCCTCCGGGCAACACCAGGCCGGCGTAGTCCGCCGCCGACACGTCGGCCGCGGACTTGTCGGCCTCGAACGTGTCGGCCGGCGTCAGATGATTGAACGCCTGGATCTTGCCGACCTCGGTCGACACGAGTTGCGGTGTTCCGCCCGCCCGTTCGACGGCCTTCCAGGGTTCGGTCAACTCGACCTGTTCGACGCCCTCGGGCGCCACCAGGAACGCGACCTTCTTGCCGTCCAGCGACGGTGCCATGGTGTTCTCCCCTTCGAGTCGTGGTCCGGAAATGTGATCTGTTCGGTCGCATACCCGACGTTTCGGGAGGCCAATCAGGGCGGACCCTCAGTACACTCGGAAAACAAGGCCGGTCGTCGTCGCCCGGCGGAATGCGCCCTTCCACCCACGAGTTACACACCACAAGTGAGTGAGGACGAACAAAGGACGAGAGCATGACTGCATTGCAGGATTGGCTCAACATTCGCCATGACCTTCGCCCCGACCCCCGAGGCATCAAGTCGTTGGTCTGCGGGGTGATCCGGGTCTTCAACGATGAGCAGCCGAAGCCGGAACCCGCGACGGCCGAACCGGTCCTGATGGGCCGCGGCCTGGAGCGCTGCTGACCTACCGGCGCTGCATCAGGTGGTCGCCGGACTCCGGTTCCTCGGCGCGGTCGGCGCGCCCGCTGATCAGCAGTCCCAGCAGCGCGCCGACCACACACACCACCGCGGTGACGGTGAAGATGTCGCCGTACTGCATCACGTAGGCCTCGCGATACCGTTCGGCCTCGGCCGCCAGCCGTTCGGCCAGGGTCTCGGCCCCCGGCTTGACGGGCACGGTCTGTAGATACTGGTTGAACCGGTACAGGCCCCATGCGCTGAGTGCGGCGATGCCGATCAGCATGCCGACCATGCGCGCCACCACCACCGCGGCCGAGGCGATGCCGTGCTGGGCGGCGGGCACCACCCGCAGCGTGGCCGACGTCAACGGACCGATCACCAAACCGAGGCCGATACCGGCGATGGCCAGGTCGGTGTCCAGCGTCGGCAGCGAGATCACGCCCAGGTCGTGCCGGCTCGTCAGCAGGTCGACCGGCCACTGCGCGATCAGCCAGTAGCCGCCCGCGGCGATGAGCAGGCCGGCGAACGTCACGATCCGGTCGCCGATCTTGGTGGCCAGCCAGCCGCCGACCAATGCGCCGACCGGCAGCGCGACCAGGAAGCGCAGCAGCAGCAGGGTGGCTTGGGACTGGTCCTGGCCCAGCACGCCCTGGCCGAACAGTTCGACGTTGACCAGCGTGACCATCAGCGCGGCACCCGCGGCCAGTGAGGAGCCCAGCGCGGCGAGGAAGGGCCGGAAATGCACGCCCGCCGGCTCGAGCAGCCGGGTGCGGGCCACCTTCTCCCAGGCGAAGAACGCCACCGCCGCGATCAGCGCCCCGACCAGCAGCGGAAGCCCCCAGCTGGGCAGCACCTGCTTGCCGTCCGGTTCGGGGTTGTACAGCCCGATGACGGCCAGGCCCAGCGCGACGGCCAACAGCACGCCGCCCACCACGTCGACCTTCTCGGGCTCGTCGGTCTTCTGTCTCGCGGGCAGGCTGAAATGCACCATCACCATCGCGATCGCGGCCAGCGGCACGTTTACCCAGAACACCGCCTGCCAGTGGTGGAACACCCACACCAGCAACAGGCCGTAGATCGGGCCCAGCACACTGCCGAGTTCCTGCGCGGCGCCGACACCGCCCAGCACCGCGGCGCGGTTGCGCGCCGCCCACAGGTCGGCGGCCAGCGCCAGCGTGACCGGCAGCAGCGCACCGCTGGCGGTGCCCTGGATGACCCGCCCGATGACCATCGGCACCAGGTCGGTGGACAGCGCGGTGACCACCGAGCCCGCGGCGAAGCCCGCCAGGCTGATCTGCAGCAGCAGCTTGCGGCCGAACCGGTCGGACGCGCGGCCCAGCAGCGGCATCGCCGCGATGTAACCGAGCAGATAGCCGGTGATGATCGGCGTGACCTGCTGGATCTGATTGACCGCGATCCCGACGTCGAACATGATGTCGCGGATGATCGCGATCACCACATAGGTGTCCAGCGCGCCCAGCAGGACCGCGAGGCTGCCCGCGCTGATCGCGACCCTGCGGTTGGTCGCCGAGGTGATGACTCCCGTGCCGGCTGCCTGCGACGCCGGCATCAGACCGCCGGCTTGGTGACCGTCACCGGCTTGCCCCACTCGGAGAGCGTCATCGTCACGCTGTTGCCGGGGCTCGGTTCGAGCTTGGCCTGCACGAGTTCGTGGTCACCGTCTTCGGTGATCCACGCGGTGCCGGGGACGGGGCCGGTGGCCGCGATCTGCGGGGCGATCTTGTTGACCGCGTCCGCGCTGACATCGCCCGTCACCCGGACCGTTTCGACGCCGTTGACGGTTTCCCTGCCGTCGGCCTCGGGGGAGGAGAAGTTGGCCAGCACGTTGGCCAGCCCGGCGTCGGGGTTGAGGATCGCCGACACGTCGTAGATGTCGGCGGCCGGGCCGAAGTCCTGGAAGCTGCCCGCGCTGATCGCGCCGTAAAGGATGCCGTCGACGACCACGAAGTCGACGCCCTCCAACCGCTGGCCCAGGAAGATGATGTTGGCCTTGCCCTGGGCGGCGACCGCGGGCGTGTTGGTGAGATCGCCCTCGAGCGATTCGATCGGCAGGTCCTCGATCTCGCCTTGGACGGTGAGCTTCAGATGGACGCTGTTCTGCGCCTTGGTGGTTTCGGCCGACTGCTGCAGCAGTGTCGCCGCATCGGGCAGTTCCTTACCGGTGTCCTGGGAGGACTCCGAGCAACCTGCGAGAACGACAACGGCGGCGAAAAGGGCGGCGAAGATCGCCAGGAGGCGGGTCTGCATGAGTGCATCGTAGAGGGTGTCGGCGACCGTCGGTCGCCCCGCCGATGCGGTCACCGCGAGCGTGCGGGGCCAACTAGCCTGGGTTGCGTGTTCACCGGGATCGTCGAAGAACTGGGCGAGGTCGTCGAGAGAAAAGACCTCGGGGACTCGGCGCGCATCGTCGTGCGCGGGCCCGTGGTCACCTCCGATGCGCGCCACGGCGACTCGATCGCGGTCAACGGGGTGTGTCTGACGGTGGTCGACGTCTCACCCGACGGCGCGTTCAGCACCGACGTGATGGCCGAAACCCTCAACCGGTCCAGCCTGCGCGATGTCCGGGTGGGCACCCGGGTCAACCTGGAACGCGCGGCGGCGGTCGACGGCAGGCTCGGCGGGCACATCGTGCAGGGGCATGTCGACGGCACCGGCCATGTGATCGCGCGCACACCGTCTGAGCACTGGGAGGTGGTGCGGATCGCGCTGCCCATGGCGTTGTCCCGGTATGTCGTCGAAAAGGGCTCCATCACCGTCGACGGGGTGTCGCTGACGGTCTCCGGACTAGGTCACGACTGGTTTGAGGTGTCGCTGATCCCGACCACGCTGGCGGCCACCACGCTGGGTCTGGCCGAGGTCGGCGCGCACGTGAATCTCGAGGTGGACATCATCGCCAAGTACGTCGAACGGCTGATGAACCAGTCCCCGGAATAGACGGGGAGTAAGTCGCGTGCGGGATTGGTTCATACTGTTGAGATGACGAGGCTTGACTCCGTTGAGCGGGCGGTGGCGGACATCGCCGCGGGAAAGGCCGTCGTCGTCATCGACGACGAGGATCGCGAGAACGAAGGCGATCTGATCTTCGCCGCGGAAATGGCCACTCCCGAACTCGTCGCGTTCATGGTGCGCTACACCTCCGGCTACCTGTGTGTGCCGCTGGACGGCGCGATCTGTGACAAGCTCGGACTGCTGCCGATGTATGCGGTGAACCAGGACAAACACGGCACCGCCTACACCGTTACCGTCGACGCGAAAAACGGAGTGGGAACCGGTATTTCGGCGTCCGACCGGGCCACCACCATGCGGCTGCTGGCCGATCCCACCAGCGTCGCCGACGACTTCACCCGCCCCGGCCACGTGGTTCCGCTGCGCGCCAAGGACGGCGGGGTGCTGCGTCGCCCCGGCCACACCGAGGCCGCCGTCGACCTGGCCCGGATGGCCGGTCTGCAGCCCGCCGGCGCGATCTGCGAGATCGTCAGCCAGAAGGACGAAGGTGCGATGGCGCAGACCGATGAGCTGCGGATATTCGCCGACGAGCATGGACTGGCGCTGATCTCGATCGCCGACCTCATCGAGTACCGCCGCAAGCATGAAAAGCACGTCGAGCGCGTCGCCGAAGCCCGCATCCCCACCCGGCACGGCGAGTTCCGCGCGGTCGGCTACACCAGCATCTACGAGGATGTCGAGCATGTCGCGCTGGTGCGTGGCGACATCGCGGGACCTCACGGCGACGGGCACGACGTGCTGGTGCGGGTGCACTCGGAGTGCCTCACCGGCGACGTGTTCGGCTCACGGCGCTGCGACTGCGGCCCGCAACTGGACGCCGCGATGGCGATGGTGGCCCGCGAGGGCAGGGGCGTGGTGCTCTACATGCGCGGTCACGAGGGCCGCGGCATCGGCCTGATGCACAAGCTGCAGGCCTATCAGCTGCAGGACGCCGGTGACGACACCGTGGACGCCAACCTCAAGCTGGGCCTGCCCGCCGACGCCCGCGACTACGGCATCGGCGCACAGATCCTGGTCGACCTCGGGGTCCGATCGATGCGGCTGCTGACCAACAACCCCGCCAAGCGCGTCGGCCTGGACGGCTACGGACTGCACATCATCGAACGCGTGCCGCTGCCGGTGCGCGCCAACGCCGAGAACATCCGCTACCTGATGACCAAACGCGACCGGATGGGCCACGACTTGACCGGCCTCGACGACTACGACGAGATCATGCCGGGCGAGTTCGGCGGAGCTCTATGAGCCCTGCGGCCGGTGTACCCGACCTGCCACAGCTCGACGCCTCCGGTGTGGCGCTGGCCATCGTGGCCAGCACGTGGCACGAAACGATCTGCGATGCGCTGCTGGAAGGCGCGCGCCGGGTCGCCGCCGACGCGGGCATCGACGATCCCACGGTGGTGCGGGTCCTCGGCGCGATCGAGATACCGGTGGTGGCCCAGGCGTTGGCGAAAACCCATGATGCCGTCGTGGCGTTGGGCGTGGTGATCCGCGGTGAGACACCGCATTTCGATTACGTGTGCGACGCCGTCACCCAGGGCCTGACCCGGGTGTCGCTGGACTCCGCGACGCCGGTGGCCAACGGTGTGCTCACCACCGACAACGAGCAGCAGGCGTTGGCCAGGGCCGGCCTCGCGACCTCGACCGAGGACAAAGGGGCCCAGGCCGCCGCGGCGGCGCTGTCGACCGCGCTGACCCTTCGGGAGTTGCGATCGCGGTCATGAGCGACGACTGGGACATCGAGATACGGCCCCGTCTGACACCGTATTTCGCGTACGCCGCGGCCGCGGTGATCCTGGCCATCCACGTCACCGTCGGGGCGTTGCTGAAGATCTCGTCGACCGGGGTGATCTTCCAGACTGCCGATCAGGTGGCGATCGCGCTGCTCGGCGCGGTCATCGCGGGTGTGGTGGTGTTGTTCTCCCGGTCCCGGGTGCGCGCGGGCGCGGCGGGTATCGCGGTGCGAAACCTGTTCGGCTACCGGCTGATCCCGTGGTCGGATGTGGTCGACGTCTCATTCCCGCTCGGCGCTCGGTGGGCGCGTGTCGACTTGCCCGACGACGAGTACATCCCGGTGATGGCGATCCAGGCCGTCGACAAGGGCCGCGCGGTCGAGGCGATGGACCAGTTGCGGCGACTCGTCGAGCGCTACAAGGGCACGACCCCGCGCTGACCGCGGGCCGTCGCCATCGTCCGACCGTAGCCCACCGTCGCGCCGCGGGGACCACCGTCGGGGTGCCCATGCCGCTTGGCATCGGCAGTAACCTTGATGTCGTGCCTGATCCCTCGACGTACCGCCCCGCTCCCGGGACGATTCCCGTCGAACCGGGCGTCTACCGTTTCCTGGATCCGCACGGCCGCGTCATCTACGTCGGCAAGGCGAAAAGCCTGCGCAGCCGCCTGACGTCCTATTTCGCCGACGTCTCCGGACTGGCGCCGCGCACCCGTCAGATGGTGATGACGGCGGGCAGCGTGCAGTGGACCGTGGTGAACACCGAGGTCGAGGCGCTGCAACTGGAATACAACTGGATCAAGGAGTTCGATCCGCGGTTCAACATCCGCTACCGCGACGACAAGTCGTATCCGGTGCTCGCGGTGACGCTCAACGAGGAGTATCCGCGGCTGATGGTCTACCGCGGTGCCCGGCGCAAGGGGGTCCGCTACTTCGGCCCGTACTCGCACGCGTGGGCGATCCGCGAAACCCTCGACCTGCTCACCCGGGTGTTCCCGGCGCGCACCTGTTCGGCGGGAGTGTTCAAGCGGCACAGCCAGATCGACCGCCCGTGTCTGCTGGGCTACATCGACAAGTGCTCCGCGCCGTGTGTCGGGCGGGTCGACGCCGAGGAACACCGGCGCATCGTCGAGGACTTCTGCGACTTCCTGGCCGGCAAGACCGACCGGTTGGTGCGCGACATGGAACGACAGATGAACGCCGCCGCCGAGCAGTTGGACTTCGAACGCGCCGCCCGGTTACGCGACAACATCTCGGCGCTGCGGCGCGCGCTGGAGAAGCAGGCGGTGGTCTTCGGCGACGGCACCGACGCCGACGTGGTGGCCTTCGCCGACGACGAGCTCGAGGCGGCCGTCCAGGTATTCCACGTGCGCGGCGGCCGGGTGCGTGGTCAACGCGGATGGATTGTCGAAAAGCAGGGCGAGCCGGGCCAATCCGGTCAGGAGCAGCTTGTCGAGCAGTTCCTCACCCAGTTCTACGGCGATCAGGCCGAACTCGACGGCGCGGCCGACGAGGCGCTCAACCCGGTGCCGCGCGAGGTATTGCTGCCCTGTCTGCCCGACAACACCGACGAACTGGCGACCTGGTTGTCGCAACTGCGCGGCTCGCGGGTGGTGCTGCGGGTGCCGCAGCGGGGTGACAAGCGCGCGCTCGCCGAGACCGTGCGGCGCAACGCCCAGGATGCGCTGGCGCAGCACAAGCTCAAGCGGGCCGGTGACTTCACCGCGAGAACCGCTGCGCTGCAAAGTATTCAGGACGCACTCGGGTTGGCCGACGCGCCGTTACGCATCGAATGCGTCGACATCAGCCATGTGCAGGGCACCGACGTGGTGGCATCCCTTGTGGTGTTCGAGGACGGGCTGGCGCGCAAGTCGGACTACCGTCACTACGCGATCAGGGAAGCTGCCGGCGACGGGCGCTCCGACGATGTCGCCTCGATCGCCGAGGTGACCCGGCGACGGTTCTACCGGCACCTGCACGACCTGCAGCACCCCACCGAGATGGCCCCGGAAGGCAGGTCGCGCAAGTTCGCCTATCCGCCCAACCTCTATGTCGTCGACGGGGGCGCGCCGCAGGTCAACGCTGCGCAGGCGGTGCTCGACGAACTCGGCATCACCGACGTGGCGGTGATCGGCCTGGCCAAGCGGCTGGAAGAGGTCTGGGTGCCGTCCGAGCCCGACCCGGTCATCCTGCCGCGCAACAGCGAGGGTCTGTATTTGCTGCAGCGGGTGCGCGACGAAGCGCACCGGTTCGCCGTCGCCTACCACCGCAGCAAACGGTCCAAGCGGATGACGGCCTCCGCGCTGGATTCGGTGCGTGGCCTGGGCGAGCACCGCCGGAAGGCGCTGGTCACCCACTTCGGGTCGGTCGCCCGGCTCAAGCAGGCCAGCATCGAGGAGATCACCGCGGTGCCCGGGATCGGTATGGCCACGGCACGTGCGGTGGTCGAGGCGCTTGGCACAGCGGTCGATTCGGACGCGTCGGATCGGGTTATCGGCAATGATCAGGCCAGGGCATCCGGATGACAGAGCGGGGTATGCAAGAGGAACTGCGGGACGGTCGCGACGCCACCGATGCGGGCAACGGGGCCGAATCGGGCATCGATGTGCTCCTGGTCACCGGACTGTCCGGGGCCGGTCGCGGCACAGCGGCGAAGGTGCTCGAGGACCTGGGCTGGTATGTCGCCGACAACCTGCCGCCCGAACTGATCGCCCGGATGGTCGAGCTGGGCCTGGCCGCCGGTTCGCGGATCACCCAGCTGGCCGTGGTGATGGATGTGCGCTCGCGCGGTTTCACCGGTGACCTCGACTGGGTGCGCAACGAACTGGCCACCCGCAACATCGCCCCGCGGGTGCTGTTCCTGGAGGCGTCCGACGACATCCTGGTGCGACGGTACGAGCAGAACCGCCGCAGCCACCCGCTGCAGGGCAATCAGACTCTGGCAGAAGGCATTGCGGCCGAGCGGGCCATGCTGGCACCGGTGCGGGCGGTGGCCGACCTGGTGATCGACACGTCTACGCTGTCGGTGCCGGCGCTGCGGGAGAGCATCGAACGGGCCTTCGGCGGCGAAACCGTCGCACACACCAGTGTCACGGTGGAGTCGTTCGGGTACAAGTACGGACTGCCGATGGACGCCGACACCGTGATGGATGTGCGCTTTCTGCCCAATCCGCACTGGGTCGACGAACTGCGGCCGCACAGCGGGCAGCATCCCGCGGTGCGTGACTACGTTCTCGGGCAGCCCGGCGCGGAGGAGTTTCTGGACACCTACCATCAGCTGCTGGACGTCGTCATCGACGGCTATCGGCGCGAGGGAAAGCGTTATATGACGGTTGGAATCGGTTGCACCGGAGGCAAGCACCGCAGCGTCGCGATCGCCGAGGCGCTGGCAGTGCGGCTGGGCAGTGGCGAGGACCTCACGGTGCGGGTACTGCACCGAGATCTGGGCCGCGAATGAGTTCGCGCATCGTCGCGCTCGGTGGCGGCCACGGGCTCTACGCCACGCTGTCGGCGGCCCGTCGCCTCAGCCCGCACGTCACCGCGGTGGTCACCGTCGCCGACGACGGCGGCTCGTCGGGCCGGCTGCGCAACGAGCTGGAGGTGGTACCGCCCGGCGATCTACGAATGGCGTTGGCGGCGTTGGCTTCCGACAGTCCGCAGGGCAGACTGTGGGCGACCATCATCCAGCACCGGTTCGGTGGCAACGGCGCCCTGGCGGGTCACCCCATCGGGAACCTGATGCTCGCCGGCCTCAACGAGGTGCTTGCCGACCCCGTGGCCGCGCTCGACGAGGTGGGCCGCATCCTGGGCGTCAAGGGCCGGGTGTTGCCGATGTGCCCCATCGCGCTGGGCATCGAGGCCGACGTGGCGGGGCTGGAAGCCGATCCCCGGATGCCCCGGGTGATTCGCGGCCAGGTGGCGATCGCCACCACGGTGGGGCAGGTGCGCCGGGTGCGGCTGCTGCCGGGTGACCCGCCTGCGACGCATCAGGCGGTGGACGCGATCATGGCCGCCGACCTGGTGGTCCTCGGACCGGGCTCGTGGTTCACCAGCGTGATCCCGCATGTCCTGGTTCCGCAGTTGGCCGCGGCGTTGCAGGCCACGCAGGCCCGCCGTGCGCTGGTGCTCAACCTGGTGGCCGAGCCGGGGGAGACCGCGGGATTCTCCGTCGAACGGCACATCCATGTGCTGTCCCAACATGCGCCGGGGTTCACCGTCAACGAGATCGTCGTCGACGCGAGCCGGGTGCCCAGTGAACGCGAGCGCGAGCAACTGCGACGCACCGCCAACATCCTCGGCGCCCGCGTGGAGTTTGCTGATGTGTCCAGACCTGGTACACCTTTACATGACCCGGCGAAGCTGGCCGCGGCTCTGGAAGCTGTGCTGCTGCGCGGAGAGGCCTCCCCGGCGAGACAGGAGCCGACCGTGCCCACATCTACCGTGAATGGACCGAGAGGTGACGACCCGTGGCGATGACGGCCGAGGTCAAAGACGAACTGAGCCGCTTGCTCGTCAATTCGGTGAGCGCCCGCCGCGCCGAGGTGGCGTCGCTGCTGCGCTTCGCCGGGGGCCTGCACATCGTCTCGGGTCAGGTGATCGTCGAAGCCGAGGTCGACCTGGGCATCATCGCGCGCCGGCTGCGCAAGGACATCTACGACCTCTACGGCTACAACGCCGCCGTGCATGTGTTGTCCGCCAGCGGGATCCGCAAGAACACCCGCTATGTGGTGCGGGTGGCCAAGGACGGTGAGGCGCTGGCGCGCCAGACGGGTCTGCTCGACATGCGCGGACGCCCGGTGCGCGGCCTGCCCGCCCAGGTGGTCGGCGGCAGCGTTGCCGACGCCGAAGCCGCCTGGCGCGGCGCATTTTTGGCGCACGGATCGCTGACCGAACCCGGCCGGTCGTCCGCACTCGAGGTCAGCTGCCCCGGGCCGGAGGCGGCGCTGGCCCTGGTGGGTGCGGCGCGGCGACTCGGGGTCAGTGCGAAGGCCCGCGAGGTGCGCGGGATCGACCGGGTGGTGGTGCGCGACGGCGAGGCCATCGGCGCGTTGCTGACCCGGATGGGCGCCCAGGACACCCGACTGACATGGGAGGAGCGGCGGATGCGCCGCGAGGTGCGCGCCACCGCCAACCGGCTGGCCAATTTCGACGACGCCAACCTGCGCCGCTCCGCCCGCGCCGCGGTCGCAGCCGCCGCGCGCGTCGAACGCGCGCTGGAGATCCTCGGCGACACGGTGCCCGACCATCTGTCTGCCGCCGGCAAACTGCGCGTCGAGCACCGGCAGGCGTCGCTGGAGGAACTGGGTCGTCTCGCTGACCCTCCGATGACGAAAGATGCTGTGGCAGGCCGTATCCGACGCCTGTTGTCGATGGCCGACCGGAAGGCCAAGCAGGAGGGTATTCCCGACACCGAGTCGGCGGTCACCCCGGATCTGCTCGAAGACGCTTGACTATGCCGCGTGGAGTTCGGCGAGTGCGATGCCGATCCTGACTTCGACCTTACTGACTGTGATCAATGGGGGTCCAGGCAGCGTTGGCGCAATTGAACGGTAGTGCGCGCCAGTCGGCGTCACGAATTCGGCTGTATGCAAGCCGTTTTCGTCGGCGGTGCTGACTCGCCAGCCCGGCGATTCCTTGTCGTAGTTGCACCGCTCACACATGCCGAGACCGTTGGCCACGTCGGTCGGGCCGCCTCGATTTCGAGGCACGGCGTGATCACGATGCCGAATCGCCGCACCACAGTAGGGAGTTCGGCATGTCTGGTCGCGGAAACCGATGAATCGCGCCAATGCCTTGGGGAAGCGGCGCGAGCGCGATTCCATGGCCGCCAGCGATCCGGTCTTCGGATGCCGATACAGCCGCCGCAGCGCGGCCTTCGACCGGCTGTCGGTAGCCGCGGCTTCCACCAGTCGACGCGCGACCGCTGCCGGAATCGGTCCGTACCCGCTGACTAACCCCGGGCTGTCTTGCCCGCCAAGCAACGCCTCATCCGACATCACCAGGTTGACCGCGACGGGCTCGGGCACGTCGGCAGGCCGACCGGTCACCCGCTCGACGAGCGTGTCGGCCATGATCTGACCGCGGGAGCGGTCGTCGAATGTGGTGTCGGCAGAGCGCTTGAGCGCCGCGTAGACACCGACGCCCTGGGCCACCGGCAGGAGGGCCGTCACATAGGTCATGGCGTCGGGGGCAGGACGCACGGTGACGGTGCGCTGGGATTCGGCCTTGGCCGCACGGTCGACGACGGCCTGTGGGTCGAGGCGGTAGGCGATCTTCTTGGCCTCGGCAGCTATGCGAGCGTCGCCCCAGCCGTCAAGACTGCCTATCTCAGCGCACAACTCGGCGTCCAAGAGCCGCCGATCATCGACGTCCAGGCAGGCCGACTCGCGCACGATCAAGGTGGCCCGCCACTCCGATAGCGCGCCCCGCTCCAACGCCGCCAGGGTGTATGGCATCTCGTGCACCAACGCCTTGGCGAACCCCAGGTGCTGGTTGCCCTTCACCGGCGCATCCCGTCGCGCCAACGCGATCTCACTTGCCAATCCCCGGCCTTGTTTGGCCTTCGGCGTCCCTGCCGCGGCCTCGTCAGCGCGCCGGCGTTCATCCAGTAGCGCTGCCGCTCTGGCCTGACCGGCCGCCGCGGCCGACTTCAACTGCTCCAGCCAGGCGATCCGCTCGATCAGCGCAGCCTCGTCGGCGGTGCGATCCACCGACGCCACATCCGCTATATCGAACATGTGTGCGAATATAGCGGAATCGACCGACACATCGCGCCTCGTGTGTGAGAAGGTTCTGCGACCTGCCTAAACGCGGTCTACGCGCGAGCGCAACTGCAACAGCTACCGTGAACCGATGGAGACGCTGAGAGTCGGCGCGGCTGTCCCGGCTCCGCCTTTCAACGGCATGCCCGGCGACACCGGCCTCGATATCGAGTTGATGACCGAGCTTGCCCAGAAGCTCGGCGCCACCGCCGAGTTCGGCAGCGTCGAGGGCGCCGAATTCGACAACCTGTTCGCCGCGCTCAACGCCGGTGACTACGACTGCGCCGCGTCGGGTATCAGCGTCACGCCCGCCC
This sequence comes from Mycolicibacterium sp. XJ1819, assembly GCF_053483675.1. NCBI lineage: Bacteria > Bacillati > Actinomycetota > Actinomycetes > Mycobacteriales > Mycobacteriaceae > Mycobacterium > Mycolicibacterium sp. XJ1819. The sequence continues at coordinate 217,281 of NZ_JBEFST010000009.1, forward strand.
GCGAGCACATGGCGACGTTCGCACCGCCCTACCTGATCAGCGGGCAGGCCCTGGCGGTCGACGTCACCCGGCGTCCGCGGGTCAGATCGGTCGACGACCTCGCCGGGTTGATCATCGGCGCGCAGCGCGGCGACACCGGCCTGGCGCTGGCCGAGCGCCTCGTCGCCGAGGGCAGGGCCGCGAGCGTGCGCACCTACGACCGCGGCGACGCCGGTGCCGCACTGGCCGACCTGACGAATGGGGCCTGCGACGCGTTGGTCACGCTGGCGCCCACGCTGGCCGAACTCGTCAAACCGGTGTCCGGTGTGCAAATCGTCCAGAAGGGCTTGACCGTCGAACACATCGCGATCGCGGTCAAACGGTCTGACCAGGCGCTTCTCGGGCGACTCAGCGTCACGCAGGCCGAGTTGGAACAGGACGGGACGCTGCAGCGGATTCGTCGCAAATGGCTGGGTAGCCCCTACGCCGACCAGAGCCTGGCGCTGCACTGACCAGTTCGAGCGTGGTCTGTATCACACCACTAGGCTGGCCGGAGACTGTCAGGGCCAAATGGCGAAATAAGGGAGACAAACGTGACC
>NZ_JBEFST010000010.1:0-204344 GCF_053483675.1 Mycolicibacterium sp. XJ1819
CACCGCAAGAAGCGGTGAACTCACCCTGACACTGACACCACGCTAGTGCGGCGCGACGCGCTCGCCTGCGCTGACCGCCTCGCTGCGGGCCAGCGCCGCGGTGGCGAGCACCATCACCGCGACCGCGATCACCAGCGACAGCCAGCCGGCGTCGCCGGGCCGAAGCGACTCGCCGAGCACCACGATGCCCAGCACCGAGGCGACCATCGGTTCGGCGATGGTCATCGTCGGCAGCGACGCGGTCATGGAGCCGGCTCGAAACGACGCCTGCTGAAACGCCGTGCCCGCGATCGCGACCAGCGCCCACGCGTACAGCTCCGGGGCGCTCAACAGGCCCGACACGCCCGCCCAGCTGGTGACGTCGATGCGGTCGACGACACCCTTGGTGAGCACCGCGAACACGCCCCACAGCGCACCGGACACCAACCCCAACAGCACCGCGCGGATCGGGCCCGACCAGATCCGCGCGCCCACCAGGCAGCCCAGCAGCAGCGGTCCGAGCACCGCCGCCACCGCCGTCCAGGCCTCGACGGCGGCGCGCGAATGGCCCGCGGTGGGGTTGCCGACGGTGACGACGACCGCGACGGACGAGGCCAGCAGCGCCGCCCACATCCATTGGCCCCGGGTCAGCCTGCGGTGTGACAGTCGCGCGTTGATCGGCAGCGCGAACAGCAACGAGGTGACCAGCAGCGCCTGCACCAGCAGCACCGAGCCCAGCCCCAGCGCGGCGGCCTGGAGGCCGAATCCGGCGGCGCCGACCAGGCTGCCCAGCCACCACCGGCCGTCGCGAAGAAGGCGGGCGAACAGCGCGAGGTGGCCGATGTGCTCCTCGCTGACCTCGTGGGCCTGGCGTTGGTGAACGACGTCACCGACGGCGATGAAAAGCGCCGCGCCGATGGCGAGCAGAGCCGCGATATCCGTCGCGCCACCGCCGCCGACCATCGCTCTCCTTCCCCGTCGTCGCCACAGCGTAGGCGGGTCATCGCGAAAGCCGCGCGCATGCACAGCGGCGACCTGTTTCAATAGCGGTCGGAAGCGATCAGGCGCCGCGTCGCGCGGCAGGTGCGCGGACCACCGCGCGGAGCATACGAGGAACGGATATGACGACAAGCCAGCCAGGAGGGCCCACCTCCCCGAAGCCCGCTCCCCGGCCGGGGCCGCCGCGCCCCACGCCACGGCCGGGCCGACCGGTGCCCCCGGTGGCGGTGGCGCCCTCCAGCGATCCGCGCAAGTTCGGCCGCGTCGACCCGGACGGCACGGTGTGGCTGATCACCGGCTCCGGCGAACGCACCATCGGGTCCTGGCAGGCGGGTGACCCCGACGCCGCGTTCGAGCACTTCGGCCGTCGTTTCGACGATCTGCAGACCGAGGTCGCGCTGATGGAGAGCCGCCTGGAATCCGGCACAGGCGATGCCCGCAAGATCAAGTCGGCGGCGGCAGCGCTGGTCGAAAACCTGCCGACCGCCCACGTACTCGGAGATGTCGACGCGCTGGCGGCCAGGTTGGCCACCGTCATCGAGCAGGCCGAGCAGGCCGCCCAGGCCGACAAGGCCAAGCGCGAGGAGTACCGAGCGGCCCAGACCGCACGCAAGGAGGCGCTCGCCGCCGAGGCCGAGGACCTGGCCGCCAACGCCACCCAGTGGAAGGCCGCAGGCGATCGGCTGCGCGCCATCCTCGACGAGTGGCGCACCATCACCGGGCTGGACCGCAAGACCGACGACGCGCTGTGGAAGCGCTACTCCGCGGCGCGTGAGGCGTTCAACCGCAGGCGGGGCGCGCATTTCGCCGAACTCGACCGCGAGCGCGCCGCCGCCCGCCAGGCCAAGGAAGCGTTGTGCGAACGCGCCGAGGAGCTGGCCGACTCGACCGATTGGGGTCCGACCAGCGCGGCGTTCCGGGGCCTGCTGGACGAGTGGAAGGCGGCGGGACGGGCCGCCAAGGATGTCGACGACGCGCTGTGGCACCGGTTCAAGGCGGCCCAGGACCAGTTCTTCGGCGCGCGCAACGCGGTGACCGCCGAACGCGACTCGGAGTTGCGCGCCAACGCCGAGGCCAAGCAGGCGCTGCTGGCCGAGGCGGAGAAGATCGACACCTCGGATCTGGACGCGGCGCGGGCCGCGCTGCGGGTGATCGGCGAGAAGTGGGACGCGATCGGCAAGGTGCCCCGCGAGCGGTCCGCCGAGTTGGAGCGGCGGCTGCGCGCGGTGGAAAAGAAGGTCCGCGACGCGCCGACCGGCGGGGTGGATCCGGAGGCGCAGGCGCGTGCCGACCAGTTCCGGGTCCGCGCAGAGCAATTCGAGCGGCAGGCCGAGAAGGCCGCGGCGGCGGGCCGCGACAAGGATGCCGCCGAGGCGCGAGCCAACGCCGAGCAGTGGCGGCAGTGGGCCGAAGCGGCGGCCGAGGCGCTCGGCAAGGGCCGCTGAAGCCGGGTCAGCCGGTGCGCGAACCGATCGTCACCGTCGTCTGCTGACGGTCACTGCCGCGCACGTAGACCACCGGCTGCTGCGATCCGACCGAGGTCTTGCGCAATGCGGCGAGCAGATCCTCGACGTTGTCGACCGGCTGTCCGGCGAACTCGACGATGACGTCGCCGGTTCTCAGGCCGGCCGCGGCCGCGGGCGCACCGCGGTCGATGCCCGTCACCAGCGCTCCGTGGTCGACCTGCACGCCGAGCGTGCGTTGGATCGCCGGGGTGATCTGTCCGATGGAGATACCGAGGAACGGATGGGTCGCGACGCCGTCGGCGAGCAACTGCTCGGCGATGTCGAGCACCGTGGCGGTCGGGATCGCGAAGCCCAGTGACACGGCCCCGACATCCGGCGGAATGTAGGCCTCGTTGATGCCGACCACCCGGCCCTCGGCGTCCAGAAGCGCGCCGCCGGAGTTGCCCGGCGAGATCGCGGCGTCGGTCTGGATCAGGTCGACCAACGACTGTGTCTGGGCGGCCGAGCCGGGAATGTCGCGGTGCAGTCCGGAGATCACGCCCGCGGTGACGGAGTTCTGGAACCCCAGTGGGCTGCCGATGGCCACGGCGGGCTCACCCGGCCGCGGCAGTTCGGTGCGAAACTCGGGCACCGGCAGATTCTTGCGTTCGGTGCGCACCACCGCCAGGTCGGTGACCGCGTCGGTGCCGACGACCTGCCCCCTGGAACTCTCGCCGTCGGCGAAAAGCACTGTCACGGTGCGGGAGTTGCCGACGACGTGGGCGTTGGTCACCACCACGTCGGGGCGCAGCACCACACCGCTGCCGACGCCACCGTCGCGCTGCACGGTCACCACGCTGGGACCGACGCGTTCCACCACGTCGGCGAAACCGGCGACGGTCGGTGCCTGTGCGGGGCCCGGGTCGGGTGCTGCGGTGGTCGAAGGCGCGGGCGGGGCGGCCGGTGGAGCGTCGCGCGGCTCGGTGGGCGCGCCGCAGCCCGCGGTCGCCACGAGCATCGCGACCATCCCGGCGATCAGGATCTGCTTCACGGGAGGAAACGTACCCGGCCGTGGTGCAAAGCACCGACGACTAGACACTCGGTGGGTCTTCGCGGTTGTCGTCGAGTCCGTCCAGCAGGCCCTTGCCCTGTTGTTCGGCGGCCCGGCGGCGGCGTTCCTCCTCGGCGGCCAGTTGCAGCGCAGTGCGCGCCCATACCGCCCGCGACCAGTGGTAGGTCACCACGATCACCGCGATCCAGGCCAGCACCAGCCCGATACCCGGGCCGGGATACTGTTCGGCGGCGGTCTGACGTGACCACACCGCCAGCAGGCCCACCAGGGACGCCAGCGACGATCCGGCCAGCGCCACCCATGCCAGCGCCCAACGGCGGGTGATCAACGCCAGCATCGAGAACCCGACGGCGAACACCAGCACAAGCCAGGTGAACACCCGGGACGGCAGCGCGATCCCGGCGTCGATCGCGGTTTGGTTGCCGATCAGCACGTCCAGTCCCCTGGCCCCGCCGGTGTGCGGCAGCACGAACGTGACCAGCAGCACGAACACACCGATCGCGATCACCAACGCCCGTGCGCCGGGATCGATCTCGCCGGCCACGCGGCGTTCGGCGGCTTCGATGTCGCCCTTGAACTCGTCGAAGTTGCTGTCGTCGGGCGTGCTCACCGGTCACACCCCACCGAGATCGTGGCGGCCTGCGGCGCGCCGACCCCCGGCATTCCGAGGCCGACGCCGGTGCGCGGCCGCTGACCGGCGGCATGCGCGTCGCCGGCGTGGGTCCGCCGATGGCTGCGCAGGGCCGCGTCGGCGATCAGATGATGGGGTGCGGCGCCGGTGATCGTCGTCGTGACGACGTCGCCCGGGCGGATCTGCGCACCCGAGGGGTCGAAGTGCACCAACCGGCCGTCGCGGGCCCGCCCGGACATCCGCGCCGTCCGCGCGTCCTTGCGCCCCTCGCCGGTGGCGACCAGCACCTCGACTGGGTGCCCCACCTGCGCGCGATTCTCCTCCAGCGAGATCCGTTCCTGCAGCGTGACCAGACGTTGATAGCGTTCGGCCACAACGTCTTTGGGGACCTGATCGGCCAACTCCGCGGCGGGTGTTCCCGGCCGTTTCGAGTACTGGAAGGTGAATGCGCCCGCGAACCGCGCCCGCTCGACCACCTCGAGGGTGGCCGCGAAGTCCTGCTCGGTCTCGCCGGGGAACCCGACGATGATGTCGGTGGTGATCGCGGCGTGCGGGATCGCCTCGCGCACGCGGTCGATGATCCCGAGGTAGCGTTCGGCGCGGTAGGAACGCCGCATCGCCCGCAGCATCCGGTCGGAACCCGACTGCAACGGCATGTGCAGGGTCGGGCAGACATTTGGGGTTTCGGCCATCGCCTCGATCACGTCGTCGGTGAACTCGGCGGGATGCGGCGAGGTGAAGCGCACGCGTTCCAGCCCGTCGATGCGCCCACACGCGCGCAGCAGTTTGGCGAACGCGCCCCGGTCGCGGGGTTGGTCGGCGTCGGCGAACGAGACGCCGTACGCGTTGACATTCTGGCCGAGCAGCGTCACCTCGAGCACTCCTTGGTCGACGAGGGCGCGCACCTCGGCCAGCACATCGTCGGGGTTGCGGTCGATCTCCTTGCCGCGCAGCGCCGGCACGATGCAGAACGTGCAGGTGTTGTTGCACCCGACGCTGATCGACACCCATGCGGCATAAGCCGATTCGCGGGCCGCAGGCAGCGAGGACGGAAACTGCTCCAGCGCCTCGACGATCTCGACCTGGGCCCGGCGGTTGTGACGGGCACGATCCAGCAGGGTGGGCAGCGACCCGATGTTGTGGGTACCGAAGACGACGTCCACCCACGGCGCCTTCTCCAGCACGCTGTCGCGGTCCTTTTGGGCCAGGCAGCCACCGACGGCGATCTGCATGTCGGGGTCGGCCTGCTTGCGCGGAACCAGATGGCTGAGGTTGCCGTAGAGCTTGTTGTCGGCGTTCTCACGCACCGCACAGGTGTTGAACACCACCACGTCGGCGTCGGTGCCTTCGGCCGCCCTGCGGTATCCGGCGGCTTCCAACAACCCGGCGAGTCGTTCGGAGTCGTGCACGTTCATCTGGCACCCGTAGGTGCGGACCTGATAGGTGCGCGCCGACGCGCGGGCGGCGGCAGAAACCGCCGTCGCCTCGCGCGTTGCCGTCGATGTCACGGGCCCAATGGTACGGACCCGCCGTTGTCGCGATCCGCGCGGATTGACGACTTCCGGGCATGCTGGGCTTTCGCTCGGTAAGGTCTGCACCCATGGAGACCACCGGGTCGGACGTAAAGGCTGTCGATCCGACTCCGTCAGACGTGCCGATGATCTCGATGCAGGGGGTCAACAAGCACTTCGGCGACCTGCATGTGCTCAAGGACATCGACCTGACGGTGCTCCGCGGGCAGGTGATCGTGGTGTTGGGGCCGTCGGGATCGGGTAAGTCGACGTTGTGCCGCACCATAAATCGGCTCGAGACCATCGACTCGGGCACGATCGCGATCGACGGCGAGGTGCTGCCCGCCGAGGGCCGCAAGCTGGCGCAGTTGCGTTCCGACGTCGGCATGGTGTTCCAGTCGTTCAACCTGTTCGCGCACAAGACGATCCTGGACAACGTCACGCTGGCGCCGATGCGGGTGCGTAAGCGGTCCAAGGCCGAAGCCCGCGAGAAGGCCATGGCGCTGCTCGAACGTGTCGGCGTGGCCAACCAGGCCGACAAGTATCCGGCGCAGTTGTCCGGTGGTCAGCAGCAACGGGTGGCGATCGCGCGGTCGCTGGCGATGAACCCCAAGGTGATGCTGTTCGACGAGCCGACCAGCGCGTTGGACCCGGAGATGATCAGCGAGGTGCTCAACGTGATGACCGCGCTGGCCAAGGACGGGATGACGATGCTCGTGGTGACCCACGAGATGGGGTTCGCCCGTGGCGCAGCCGACCAGGTGGTCTTCATGGCCGACGGCGCGATCGTCGAGTGCGCCCCGCCGAGCGAGTTCTTCACCAATCCACAGAGCGAGCGCGCCAAGGACTTCCTCGGCAAGATCCTCAAGCACTAGTCGAAAGGAACCGACATGCTTTCAGTTTCGAAGCGCGTCATGGGGGCGGTCGCGCTCGCCGTCGCGCTGCCGCTGGCGGCCACCGCGTGCGGTGGCGGCGGCGGGGACGGTGACACGATCGTCATCGGCACCAAATACGACCAACCGGGCCTGGGCCTGAAGAACCCCGACGGCACCATGAGCGGCTTCGACGTCGACGTCGCGAGGTATGTGGCCGAGCAACTGGGATACCCCGAGGACAAGATCGAGTGGAAGGAAGCGCCGTCGGGGCAGCGCGAGACGCTGATCCAAAACGATCAGGTCAAATACATCGTCGCCACCTATTCGATCACCGACTCCCGCAAGGAGAAGGTCGACTTCGCCGGACCGTACCTGGTCACCGGGCAGAGCCTGCTGGTGCGCGAGGACAACACCGACATCACCGGCGAGGCGTCGCTGGAGAACAACAAGAAGCTGTGCTCGGTGACGGGTTCGACTCCGGCGCAACGGATCAAGGACAAGTTCCCCGGCGTGCAGCTCCAGCAGTACGACACCTACTCCGCGTGCGTCGAGGCGCTGAAGAACGGCGCCATCGACGCCGTGACCACCGACGAGGTCATCCTGGCCGGGTATGCCGCCCAGACCCCGGGCGTGTTCAAGCTGGTCGGCGGGACCTTCTCCGAAGAGCGCTACGGCGTCGGGCTGAAGAAGGGCGACACCGAACTGCAGACCCAGATCAACGACGCGATCGTGAAAATGGAACAGTCGGGCGCCTGGAAAGAGGCGTGGGAGCGCAACCTCGGCCCGGCCGGGATTCCGGCCCCGCAGCCGCCCCAGGTCGACCAGTCCTGATCCCGTCCTGACAGAGACCGATTCCGGCAGTGGAGATCTTCACCAAGTACCAGGGCCAGATCTTCGAGGCATTCTGGACGACGATCCAGCTCACGGTCTTCGCCGGTGTCGGGGCGCTGGTCCTCGGCACGGTGCTGGCCGCGATGCGGCTGGCGCCGGTGCCGATGCTCAACTGGGTCGGGACCACCTATGTCAACGTAGTCCGCAACACCCCGCTGACGTTGATCATCCTGTTCTGTTCCTTCGGGATATCGCAGACGCTGGGCATCACGCTGGTGGATGCGCAGTCGTTGACGTCGATCGCGGACAGCAACTTTCGGCTCGCGGTGCTCGGATTGACCGTCTACACCGCCTCGTTCGTGTGTGAGACCGTACGCTCCGGGGTCAACACGGTGCCGTTGGGACAGGCCGAGGCCGCCAGGTCGCTGGGGCTGACCTTCTCGCAGAACCTGCGAATCATCCTGTTGCCGCAAGCATTTCGCGCGGTGATCATTCCGCTCGGTTCGGTGATGATCGCACTCACCAAGAACACCACGATCGCGGCGGCGATCGGTGTCGCCGAGGCCGCGCTGCTGATGAAGGAGATGATCGAGAACGAGGCGGCGCTACTGGTGATCGGCACGATCTTCGCGGTCGGCTTCGTCATCCTGACACTGCCGTTGGGACTGCTGTTCGGGTGGCTGGGCAAGCGATTGGCGGTTGCGCGATGAGCGGGTCGGTACTGTTCGACGCACCCGGGCCGCGGGCGCGGATACGCAACCGTCTGGTCACCGCGGTCACCGTGGTGGTGATGCTGCTGGTGCTGTGGGTCGTCTATTCACGGCTGGACGCCAAAGGGCAGTTCACCTCCGAGAAGTGGCAGCCGTTCCTGACGCCGAACCTGTGGAAGACCTACCTGCTTCCCGGTATCCGGGGCACGCTGACCGCCGCGGCGATGTCGATCGTGCTCGCCGGGGTGCTGGGCCTGGTACTGGGGGTGGGCCGGATGTCCCGCGTCCGGCCGGTGCGGTGGGTGTGCTCGGTCATCGTGGAGTTCTTCCGCGCCGTGCCGGTGCTGATCATGATGATCTTCGCCTACTTCCTGTACGCGCAGGAGGACGTGTTCCCGTCCAAACACCTGGCGCTGGCCGCGGTGGTGACGGGGCTGACGCTCTACAACGGCGCGGTGATCGCCGAGATCGTCCGGGCCGGGGTGCACGCCCTGCCGCGCGGCCAGACCGAGGCGGCCTGGGCGCTGGGCCTGACCTGGGGCCAGACGATGCGGTCGATCCTGCTTCCCCAGGCGATCGCCTCGATGCTGCCGGTGCTGATCTCTCAGCTGGTCGTGGTGCTCAAGGACTCCTCGATCGGGTTCGTGATCACCTACGTCGAGGTGGTGCGCCAGGGCACCGTGGTGGGCTCGGCCTACGGCAACTACATTCCGGCGTTGATCGTGGTGGCGGTGCTGATGATCGCGATCAACTTCACCCTGTCGGTGTTCGCCACCTGGGTGGAGGGACGCATGCGGCGTTCGGGGCGGGGCCCGACGCCGATGGAGGCCGAGGCCATCGAGCAGGAGGGGGCACCCGGCGCGAAGGTGGTGTGAGCGCGCAGGCGCCGGCCGGCCTCTTCTCAGACGAGGGCGGCGCAGCGCCGCAGGAGCTCATCGCCGGGCGGCTGGTAGAAGGACAGCACCACGTGCTCGCAGCCGAGAGCGCGGTATTCGGCGATGGCCTCGACTTGGGCGTCGATCTGGTCGGGCTGGGTGGGGTGCAGAAACAGCTGAGCCGAGCGTCGGATCGTGGCGGGATCTCGGCCCAGTTCGGCGCACGCCTGCTCGAGTCGAGCGTTCGCCGTCGCCCATTCCTGCGGGTCGGTGGACGGCATGTTCCATTCGTCGGCATGGCGGGCCGCCACCCGCAGCATCTTGGGCTGGGCCGCCCCGACCACGATGGGTGGGTGCGGCCTCTGCACGGGTTTGGGGTCGCAGCGCGCCGCGTCCAGGGTGTAATAGCGCCCGGCGTGGGTGACCTCGTCCTCGACCCACAGCCGGCGGATGACGGTCAGCGCCTCGTCGACCATGGCGACCCGCTCCCCCGCGCCGGGAAACGCGATGCCGTAGCCGCGATGCTCGGCCGCATGCCAACCCGCGCCGATGCCGAAGTCCATCCGCCCGCCGCAGATGTGGTCGACGGTCACCGCCATCTTCGCCAACACCGCCGGGTTGCGGTACGTCACGCCGCTGACCAGACAGCCCACCCGCGCCCGGCGCACCACGACGGCCATCGCCGCCAGCGATGTCCACCCCTCCAGCGTCGGCGTGGTCGGGTCGACGAGGCCGTAGAAGTGGTCGTAATTCCACACCGCCGGAAAGCCGATTTCGTCCGCGGTGCGCCAAAACCGCTCCATGGTGGCGTAGTCGAACGTCGGCGCGAGTTTCACAGACAACCGCATGCAAAATGCTTACGCTGTCGCGGTTTTCATCGCAACTAGACGCGGCGCCGTTCGCGCTCGGCGGCCAACTCGACGGAGACGACGTCGAATGCCATCGTCTGGTGGTAGCCGCGGCGGGCCAGCATCCCGACCAGTCTGCGCACCACCTTGACCTCGTCGTCGCCGTCCAGTCTCTCGCGCCGGAGCTTGGCGCGGACCAGTTGCTCGGCGCGCTCCCGCTCGGCAGCCGCGTCGATGCCGGCCAGCGCCTCGGCGATCACCTCGTCGTCGACGCCCTTCTTGCGCAACTCGGCGGCCAGCGCGCGCTTACCCTTGCCGGCGTTGACGCGCCGCGAGCGGACCCACTGCTCAGCGAAGTCAGCGTCGTCGACCAAGCCGACCTGCGTCAGCCGGTCGAGCACCCGGGCGGTGACATCCTCGGGATAACCCCGCTTGCTCAGCTGTTCCTCGAGTTCGGCGCGGGTGCGTGCCCTCGCGGTGAGCAGGCGCAGACACAGTGACTTCGCCTGCTCCTCGCGGGGCGCCTCAGAAGTCGACGGGGGCGGGAAGGACTTCGCCATCAGCCACATCCGCGGTCACGACGGCACCGATGCCGAGCTTTTCCTTGATCTTCTTCTCGATCTCGTTGGTCACATCGGCGTTCTCCAGCAGGAACGTGCGGGCGTTCTCCTTACCCTGGCCGAGTTGCTCGCCCTCGTAGGTGAACCAGGACCCGGACTTGCGGATGAAGCCGTGTTCGACACCCATGTCGATCAACGAACCTTCCCTGCTGATGCCCTTGCCGTAGAGGATGTCGAACTCCGCTTGTTTGAACGGCGGGGCGACCTTGTTCTTGACCACCTTGGCCCTGGTGCGGTTGCCGACCGCGTCGGTTCCGTCCTTGAGCGTCTCGATCCGCCGCACGTCGATACGCACCGAGGCGTAGAACTTCAAAGCCTTTCCGCCCGTGGTGGTCTCGGGCGAGCCGAACATCACGCCGATCTTCTCCCGCAGCTGGTTGATGAAGATCGCGGTGGTGCCGGAATTGCTCAGCGCGCCGGTGATCTTGCGCAGCGCCTGGCTCATCAGCCGGGCCTGCAGGCCGACGTGGCTGTCGCCCATCTCGCCTTCGATCTCGGCGCGCGGCACCAGCGCGGCCACCGAGTCGATCACCAGGATGTCGACCGCGCCGGAGCGGATCAGCATGTCGGCGATCTCCAGCGCCTGCTCACCGGTGTCGGGCTGGCTCACCAACAGCGAGTCGGTGTCCACGCCGAGCTTCTTGGCGTAGTCGGGATCCAGCGCGTGCTCGGCGTCGATGAACGCCGCGATGCCGCCCGCGGCCTGGGCGTTGGCCACCGCGTGCAGTGCGACGGTGGTCTTACCCGAGGACTCCGGGCCGTAGATCTCGATGATCCGGCCGCGCGGCAGCCCGCCGATGCCGAGCGCGACATCCAGCGCGATCGAACCGGTGGGAATGACCGAGATCGGCTGACGCGTCTCCTCGCCGAGGCGCATCACCGCACCCTTGCCGTGGCTCTTCTCAATCTGCGCGAGCGCCAGTTCGAGGGCTTTCTCGCGATCGGGGGCCTGCTGGGCCATCTTGGTCTCCGTCCTCTGGTGTTCGGTGATCGTTTTCGATCGGTTGGCCGTGACGCTAGAGGCCGCCACCGACAAGTCAGCTTGACCAGCAGCTAGCCGTCGAACACTGCCCACAGTAGACGAACACCTGTTCGACTCAAGCGTGACACGCCGTGCGCGTCGCCCGTTGGCGATATCGTGGCGGTATCCCGGCGGAACGGGGACCCGCGTGCACGAGATGGCGATTACCCAGAGCGTGGTCGATGCGGTGTGTGAGCACGCCGCCGGCCGCCGGGTGCACAGCGTCCGGGTCGAGGTGGGCACCCTGTGCGCGGTGGTTCCTGACGCCATGCGGTTCTGCTTCGAGTTGGCCACCGAGGGCACCGTCGCCGACGGCGCGCGTCTGGATCTTGCCGTCCAACCCGCCACCGCGCACTGCCGGTCCTGCGGCACGGCCTTCGCGCTACCCGATCCGATCCTGCTGTGCCCATGCGGAAGCGCCGACGTCGAAGTGCTGTCCGGGCGCGAGCTGAAGATCCTCTCGATGGAGGTGGACTGACATGTGCGCAACGTGCGGATGCGGTGAGGACGGCGCGGTGGTGACGGTGGCCGGTGGGGAGCACCACCACCCCCACGAACATCCCCACCTCACGACCATCCCCACCCTCACCACCACACCCAGACGGTCACGCTCGAGCAGAAGGTACTGGCCAAAAACGACTCGATCGCCGAACAGAATCGTCGATGGCTGGCCGACCGGCGCGTCCTCACGCTCAACCTCACCAGCTCGCCGGGGGCGGGCAAGACCACGCTGCTGGAACGGACCATCCGGGAACTCGGGGGCACCCGTCCGGTCGCGGTCGTCGAGGGCGACCAGGAGACGCTGCTGGACGCCGAGCGGATCCGGGCGGCGGGCGCCCACGCCGTCCAGGTCAACACCGGCGCCGGCTGTCACCTCGACTCCGAGATGGTCCGGCGCGCGCTGGATGTCCTGACGCCCGAACCGGATTCGTTGCTGTTCATCGAGAACGTCGGCAACCTGGTGTGCCCGGCGCTGTTCGATCTCGGCGAGCACACCAAGGTCGTGGTGATCTCGGTGACCGAGGGCGCCGACAAACCGCTGAAGTATCCGCACATGTTCGCCGCGGCCGGTCTGGTACTCGTCAACAAACTCGATCTCGCGCCCCATGTCGACTTCGACCTCGACGCGTGTGCGCGATTCGCGCGGTCCGTCAACCCGCGCGTGGAGATCCTGCCGATGTCGGCCAAGACCGGTGACGGTGTGCAGGCATGGTACGACTGGATCAATCGGCGGGCAGCCGAACTGTCAAACAGCGGTTAATCAGCGGATTCGCCGACAAGACCGTTGACAAGACATTGCCGCGGGAGTAAACCCAGAAACTAGCGCTGGAGAAGCGGGCGCAGATGGTTGAGTCTCAACCGGGGGTCGCCAGCCCCGACCCCGGAAAGCTGTGACACATGCCGACGGAGGCCGCAGTCAAAGCAGAAGAGACGTTGATCCACGTTCTGTGGATCAATGCCGGTTTAAGTTGTGACGGTGATTCTGTGGCGCTGACTGCCGCCACACAGCCCAGCATCGAGGAGATCGCGCTCGGCGCGCTTCCCGGTCTACCCAAGATCGCCGTCCATTGGCCCCTGATCGATTTCGAGTGCGGACCGAACGGGGGCGCCGACGACTTCCTGGAGTGGTTCTTCAAGGCCGATCGCGGGGAGTTGGAGCCGTTCGTGCTGGTTGTGGAGGGTTCGATTCCCAACGAGCAGATCAAGAACGAGGGGTACTGGTGCGGTTTCGGCAACGATCCCGCCACCGGTCAGCCGATGACCACCAGTGAATGGCTCGACCGGTTGACCCCCAAGGCCACCGCGGTGGTCGCCGTCGGCACCTGCGCCACCTACGGCGGAATCCACGCCATGGCAGGCAATCCCACCGGCGCCATGGGCGTGCCCGACTATCTCGGGTGGGACTGGAAGAGCAAGGCGGGCATCCCGATCGTCTGCGTGCCCGGTTGCCCGATACATCCGGACAACCTCGCCGAGACCCTCACCTACCTGCTCTACATGGCGACCGAGCAGGCGCCGATGATTCCGCTCGACGATGCGCTTCGCCCGAAGTGGCTGTTCGGTCAGTCCGTACACGAGGGGTGTGACCGGGCCGGCTACTACGAGCAGGGCGATTTCGCGACCGAATACGGATCGCCGAAATGCATTGTGAAACTGGGCTGTTGGGGTCCGGTGGTGAAGTGCAATGTGCCGAAACGAGGCTGGATCAACGGCGTCGGCGGCTGCCCGAACGTCGGCGGGATCTGCATCGGCTGCACCATGCCGGGCTTCCCGGACAAGTTCATGCCGTTCATGGACGAACCCCCCGGCGCACTGGTCTCCTCGACCGTGTCCGGACTGTACGGCTCGGTGATCCGCGGTCTGCGAAACGTCACCGGCCGCACCGTCGACAAGGAGCCGCGCTGGCGGCATCCGGGCACCAAACTCGAAACCGGAGCCACCCGCACCTGGTAGGGGCGGGCGGTTCCCTACGCCCGGCGATCGTCGACCAAGCCTCGTATCGCCCAGTGGCGCAGTGCATCAACCCCAGAGAGAAGAAGATCGATGACAACCACCATCCCCGAGCCGTCCCACGTCAAGCGCGACCCCGGCCAACTCGTGGAAATGGCGTGGGATCCCATCACCCGCATCGTGGGCAGCCTCGGCATCTACACCAAGATCGACTTCGACAACCGCGAAGTCGTGCAGTGCCACAGCACGTCGTCGATCTTCCGCGGCTACTCGATCTTCATGAAGGGCAAGGACCCGCGCGACGCGCATTTCATCACCAGCCGCATCTGCGGCATCTGCGGTGACAACCACGCCACCTGCTCGTGCTACACGCAGAACATGGCCTACGGTGTGCGCCCACCGCATCTGGGTGAGTGGCTGATCAATCTCGGCGAGGCCGCGGAATACATGTTCGACCACAACATCTTCCAGGAGAACCTGGTCGGTGTGGACTACTGCGAGAAGATGGTCTCCGAGACCAACCCGAGCGTGCTGGCCAAGGCGGAGAACACCGAGGCCCCGCACGCCGACATGCACGGTTACCGCACCATCGCCGACATCATGCGCGCGCTCAACCCGTTCACCGGGGAGTTCTACCGGGAGGCGTTGCAGGTCAGCAGGTGGACCCGGGAGATGTTCTGCCTCATGGAGGGTCGGCACGTGCACCCCTCGACGCTGTATCCGGGCGGCATCGGGGTGACCGCCACCGTGCAGCTGATGACCGACTACATGACGCGGCTGATGCGCTACGTCGAGTTCATGAAGAAGGTCGTCCCGATGCACGACGACCTGTTCGACTTCTTCTACGAGGCGCTGCCCGGCTACGACCAGGTCGGGCTGCGCCGCACCCTGCTGGGCTGCTGGGGTTCGTTCCAGGACCCCGAGCATTGCAACTTCGCCTATCAGGACATGGCGGACTGGGGCCGCAAGATGTTCGTCACACCCGGTGTCGTCGTCGACGGCAAGCTGGTGACGACATCGCTGGTCGACATCAACCTCGGCATCCGGATCCTGTTGGGCCACAGCTACTACGACGACTGGACCGATCAGGAGATGTTCGTCAAGACCGATCCGCTGGGCAACCCGGTGGATCGGCGCCACCCGTGGAACCAGCACACCAACCCCAAGCCGCAGAAGCGCGACTTCGACGAGAACTACAGCTGGGTGATGTCGCCACGATGGTTCGACGGCAGCGACCATCTGGCGCTGGACACCGGCGGCGGTCCGCTGGCGCGGCTGTGGTCGACCGCGCTGGCCAATCTCGTCGACATCGGCTACGTCAAGTCGACCGGTCACAGCGTGCAGATCAATCTGCCCAAGACCGCGCTGAAGGGCCCGGTCGAACTCGAGTGGAAGATCCCGCAATACGGCAGCAACACCATCGAGCGCAACCGCGCCCGCACCTACTTCCAGGCCTACGCCGCGGCGTGCGCGCTGCACTTCGCCGAGAAGGCGCTCACCGAGATCCGGGCGGGCAACACCAAGACCTGGGAGCGCTTCGAGGTGCCCGACGAGGGCATCGGTTGCGGTTTCACCGAGGCGGTGCGCGGGGTGCTCAGCCACCACATGGTGATCCGCGACGGCAAGATCGCCAATTACCATCCGTATCCGCCCACGCCGTGGAACGCCAACCCGCGGGACAGCTACGGCACTCCGGGTCCGTATGAGGATGCGGTGCAGGGCCAGCCGATCTTCGAGGAGAACGGCCGCGAGGATTTCAAGGGCATCGACATCATGCGCACCGTGCGCAGCTTCGACCCGTGTCTGCCGTGCGGGGTGCACATGTACCTCGGCAAGGGCAAGTCGCTGGATCTGCTGCACTCACCGACCCAGTCGCTCACCGGGGAATAGCACATGCCGCCCGCGCCGGACCACCTCGAAGACGACACGCAATGGCGCACGGCGGGCGATCGGATCCAGACCCTGCTCGACGCCAGCTCATCGGCGGGCGCGACGGCGCGTGCGCGTGCCGAACAACTGGTGCGTGAGGTCACCGATCTCTACGGCGCTGCGCTGCAACGTATCCTGCGGATCTGCCAGGAGACCGGGACAGGGGTCGAGGACCGGCTGATCGCCGACGATCTCGTCGCCAGCATGCTTGTTGTGCACGGCCTGCACCCGCACAGTGTGCAGCGGCGCGTCGCCGATGCGCTCGACACCGTACGGCCCTACCTCGGGTCGCACGGCGGCGATATCGAACTGCTCGAGATCGCCGGCGACCCGGACAACCCGGTGGTGCGGCTGCGGTTCGACGGCAGCTGCAAGTCCTGCCCGTCCTCGGCGGTTACGTTGGAGCTGGCGGTCGAGGATGCGCTGCGCGCCGCCGCCCCGGAGATCAGTTCGATCGAGGTGGTCGCGGCGGCACCGGCGGCGGAACTGATTCCGGCGCAGGCGTTGTTCCGTCGGCTGCACACCGACGGCAGTCACTCCACCCCGTGGACCCCGGTGCCCGAACTGGCCGATCTCGACCCGGGTGGGGTCGGCGGGTTCCTGGTCGCGGGCAGCGCGGTGCTGGCCGCTCGGGTGGGCGACGAGTTCTACGCCTACCGCGACCGGTGCCCGGCCTGCACGGTGTCGATGGCGGGCGCGGTGCTGCGCCACCACGAGTTGGCCTGCCCGCGCTGCGGGTCCCGCTACGACGTGGTGCGCGCGGGCGTCGGACTGGACGGTGCCGGACGCCTGGAACCGGTGCCGCTTCTCACCCGCGACGGCGTGCCGGCGATGGCGGTGGCCATCGAGGAACGCGCGGAGATGGCATGACCAACGCCTACGACGTCCTCGCCCGGATCCGCGCCAATCGCGTCGAGCCGGAACCCGGTGAGCGGTGCGAGATGTGCTCCGAACCGATCGGCGACGAGCACCAGCACGTGGTCAACGTCGAGGGCCGCCAACTGATGTGTGTGTGCCGCGGCTGCTATCTGTTGTTCACCGACGCGCACGCCGAACTGCGCTACCGCGCGGTGCCCGACCGCTATCTGGCGTTCGCCGACTTCGCCGTCGACCGGCGACGGTGGGAAACCCTTCAGATACCGGTCGGGCTGGCGTTCTTCTTCCGCAACTCCGCGCTCGACCGGACGGTGGCGTTCTATCCGGGCCCGGCCGGCGCCACCGAATCCGAACTGGACCTGGCCGCGTGGAGCGACGTTCGCGCCACGGACCCGCGGATCGACATGCTCACCGACGACACCGAGGCGCTTCTCATCCGGGTGCCCGAGGACCGCGCCGGCGCACCGACGTGTCACCTGCTGCCGATCGACGCCTGCTACGAATTCGTCGGCAGGCTGCGGATGCTGTGGCGGGGCTTCGACGGGGGCCGCGACGCGGCCGACTTCATGGCGGAGTTCTTCACCGCGCTCGACGACCGCGCAAAGGTGATACCGCGATGACCGAAGTGACGTTCGCCGTGCTGGAGGTGGCACCGGAGCCGTACGCGGTGACGCCGTTGCTCACCGCCCGCATCGGCGTGGCCGCGGTCGGCGACGATCCGGTGCACGCCATCGCGCTGCGCTGCCAGGTCCGCATCGACCCGCTGCGGCGGGGCTACTCCGATGGCGAGGCCGACGGGCTCATCGATCTGTTCGGCGCGCGCGAGCGCTGGGCGAACAGTCAGCACACCTTCCTGTGGCAACACACCGGCGCGATGGTGCCCGGTTTCTCCGGCACCACCGAGGTGAACCTGCCGCTGGAGTGCACCTACGACTTCGAGGTGGCCTCGGCGAAGTATCTGCACGCGTTGCGGGACGGCGCCGTGCCGCTGCAGTTCCTGTTCAGCGGAACGGTGTTCACCCGGGGCGCGCGCGGCTTCGCGGTCGAACAGGTGCCGTGGGACCGCGAGGACCGCTACGACCTCCCGGTGGCCGTGTGGCGTGCGCTGATGCAGCAGCACTACCCGAACGCAGGGTGGCTGCGGTTGCACCGCGACACCGTCGAAGCGCTGGCCGCTTACCGCTCGGCGCGTGGACTGCTGTCCTTCGACGACGCGATCACCTCGATGCTGGCCGACCACACCGCGGGGGAACTCCGGTGAGCGCCGACTGGGCGCAGGCCCGCGCGGTCGCCGACGCGGTGCTCTACGAGGGGTATCTCCTGTACCCGTACCGGGCTACGTCGGGAAAGAACCAGTCCCGCTGGCAATTCGGCGTGCTCGGGCCCGAGGGTGCCGAAGCCGCGGGGATCGGCGAGAGCGACACCCTGTCGTCGCAGCTGCTCGTGCGTGCGCACGGGGCCGCGACGATCCGCGGTGTGGTGAGGTTCCTGCAGTTGCAGCACCGCAGCGTCGAACGCGACCTCGGCGGCGGCCGCTACGCACCGGTCGACGAACTCACCTCGGCGGGACAGTCGTGGCTGAGTTGGGACGAGGCCGTGGAGTGTGAGATTGCCTTCGGCCCGGTCCCGATGGCCAACCTGGTTGAACCACACATCATTCCGGTCGCTGTCGGCGACGGCAGCGAGGTCGAGAGGGTCAGTGGAGGCAGGCTGGTGCGAACCCGCCGCGCCCTGCACGCCGAACTCGGCGTGTCCGTCACCCCCGCAGACGGGCTGCTGCGCCTGTCCGCGACGGTACGCAACACCGGGCGACCGGCCGCCGACAAGTACGGCGCGATCGCCTCCTCGTTGATCGGCACGCACCTGCTGCTCGAGGTCGGCGACGGTGAGTTCGTCTCGCTGTTGGAGCCGCCGCCGTCCGCGGCCGCCGCGGCGGCCAACTGCTGCCAGCACCGGTGCTTCCCGGTGCTCACGGGGCCCGCAGGGGCGACCAATCTGGTCCTGGTCTCCCCGATCATCCTCTACGACCACCCCGAGATCGCCGCACAGAGCAAGGGCGCGCTGTACGACTCGACCGAGATCGACGAGATCCTGACCCTGCGGGTGATGACGATGACCGACGCGGAGAAGGCCGCCGCACGGGCCACCGATGCGCTGGCCGCGCAGATCATCGACCGCTGCGACGCGATGACACCGGAAGCGATGCTGGACCTTCACGGCGTGCTGCGAGACCCCCACGGGTTGATTCCGGAGGTGCCCGACGGCGTCGGTTGGTGGGAACCCCAGGCGGACAACGCTGTCCGGCCGGAAATCGACGCGGTGCTGGTCAACGGTGTCGCGGTCCGGCGCGGCAGCCGGGTCAGGCTGCGCCCGTCGCGGCGGGCGGACGCGCAGGACCTGTTCTTCGCCGACCGAGTCGCCGAAGTGACCTCGGTGCACGAAACCGTCGACGGTGACCGACAGGTGGGCGTGGTGCTCGCCGACGATCCGGCCGCCGACCTGCACGACTGGTACGGGCGGTACCTGTACTTCTCGCCCGACGAGATCGAACCGCTCGAGGAAAGGAATGCATCATGCAAGCAGTAGGTTGGGCCGCCACCGTGCTGGCGGGTGTGATTGTGCTCGGCGCGGTCGTGCTCGGCGCGCGGTCGCTTCCCGATCTTCGGCGCTACATGCAGATCCGGCGCATGTAGCGACGAGAGGAGATCATCACGTCCGACATCCTGGTAGCCGGTATCGGCAACATCTTCCTCGGCGACGACGGCTTCGGCCCCGAGGTCATGCGTCGTGTGCCACCGGAGCTTGGTTCTGAACGAGTCAGACTGCGCGACTATGGAATTCGCGGCGTTCATCTGGCATACGACCTGCTCGACGGTTGCCACGCGCTGGTGCTCGTCGACGCGTTGCCGAACCGTGGCACCCCGGGCGCGCTGCGCGTCTTCGAGGCCGACCACGACCGCCTGTCGCGGGTTGCCGGACTGGACGCGCACGCGATGGATCCGGCCGCGGTGTTCGCGAGCCTGACCGCGCTGGGTGGCGCACCGCCGCGCACCGTCGTGATCGGCTGTCAGGCCGCCACCGTCGAGGAGGGCATCGGGCTGTCCGCACCGGTGGCCGCGGCGGTGCCCGGCGCGGTGCGCGCGGTCCAAGAGGTGGTCGCCGACCTGCTGACCCAACCCGCGAAGGCGGGCTGAGCGATGTGTCTGGGAATACCCGGTCAGGTCGTGGGGATGCTCGCCGGCTACGGCGACCAACTCGCGCTGGTCGACGTCGCGGGCGAACAGCGCAAGGTCAACGTCGGCATGCTGGACGGACAGACCTTCTCCCCCGGCGACTGGGTGATCATCCACATGGGCTTCGTGGTCGAGAAGACCGACAGGGCCGGCGCCGAGGCCGCCATGGCCGGGCTCGAACTGCTCGGCAGGGGCCTGCACCGCGAGGATCCGCCGTGACCAGACGCAGGCTGCGGGTCTGCGTGCGCGGCGTCGTCCAGGGCGTCGGGTTCAGGCCCTTCGTGTACACGACGGCGGCCGCGCTCGGCCTGTCCGGGTCGGTCCGCAACGACAGCACCGGTGCGATCATCGAGATCGAGGGCGCCCAAACGGATATCGACGAGTTCCTGCGCCGGCTGGGCGACGACCCGCCGCCGCTGGCCGTGGTCGACGAAGTCCGGTGCCACGAGATCCCGCCGGCCGGCGGCACCGGCTTCAGCATCGCCGACACGTCGCACACGGGCGGCGGCCGCACCATGGCGTCGCCCGATGTGGCGATGTGCGCCCAATGCGCGGCCGAACAGCGGGATCCGGCCGACCGGCGGTTCCGGCACGCGTTCGTCAACTGCACCAACTGCGGCCCCCGGTTCACCATCATCACCGCGCTGCCCTATGACCGCGACACCACCACGATGGCGCCGTTCGCGATGTGCGCCGAATGCGCCCGCGAATACGCCGACCCGGCCGATCGCCGCTTCCACGCCCAACCGGTGTGCTGTCCGCACTGCGGGCCGACCCTGCGCTATCGGGACCGGGCGGGTCAGACCGTCGACGGAGAGGCCGGCCTGACCGCGGCCCGCCTGCTGCTACGCGAGGGCGGCGTGCTGGCGGTCAAGGGTGTCGGCGGATACCACCTCGCCTGTGACGCCGCTGATGCCCACGCGGTGACCGTCCTGCGCACCCGAAAGCGCCGTGGCGACAAGCCGTTCGCGGTGATGGTGCCCGACCTCGCCACGGCGCAGAGCATCGTCGAGGTTGACGACGCCGCCGCGCGGGTGCTGTCCGGACCGCAGCGGCCGATCGTGTTGTTGCCGCGCCGTGCCGACGCCCCGGTCGTCGAGGAGGTCGCGCCGCACAATCCCGACCTCGGCGTCATGCTGGCCTACACGCCGCTGCACGCGCTGTTGTTCGGCCTGCCCGATGATCCGCCAGGCCCGCAGGTGACGGTGATGACGTCGGGCAACCTGGGCGGCGAACCGATCTGCTTCACCGATGACGACGCGTTGCAGCGGCTCTCGCGGCTGGCCGACGGCTGGTTGATGCACGACAGGCAGATCCGGGTGCCCTGTGACGACTCGGTCGTGCGGGTCGGTGTGAACGGCGACGAGCAGCCGATCCGGCGTTCCCGCGGCTACGCCCCGCTGCCGATCGCCCTACCGGTCTCGGTGCCGCCGACGCTGGCGGTCGGCGCTGACCTGAAGAACACCATGGCCGTCGGCGAGGGCGGATACGCCTGGCTCAGCCAGCACATCGGCGACATGGACGACCTGGCCACCGTGTCCGCGTTCGACTCTGCCCAGCGGCATCTGCGGGAGCTGACCGGGGTCGAGCCCGAAGTGCTTGTGGTCGACGCCCATCCGCACTACCGGTCGACTGGCTGGGCGTACCGCCACGCGGCCGGGCGTCCTGTCCGCGAGGTCGCCCACCACCACGCCCACATCGCCGCCGTGATGGCCGAGCACGGCCTGGACGGGGCCGAGCGGGTGCTCGGGTTCGCGTTCGACGGTACGGGTTTCGGCACCGACGGCGCGGTCTGGGGCGGCGAGGTGCTGCTGGCCGACTACAAGGGCTTCGAGCGGATCGCGCACCTGAAGTACGTACCGATGGCGGGCGGCGACACCAGCATCATCCGGCCGTACCGGATGGCGCTCTCGCACCTGTGGGCGGCGGGCCTGCCGTGGCGCGAGGGGCTGGCCCCGGTGCGGGCCTGCCCCGGCGACGAACGTCGCGCGCTGCGAAGCCAACTCGAGACGGGGATCGGTTGCGTGTCGACCTCCAGCATGGGGCGCTTGTTCGACGCCGTGTCGGCGCTGGTCGGTGTCCGTCAGGTGGTGGACTACGAGGCCCAGGCCGCCATCGAACTCGAGGGCATCTGCCGCGACACGGGCCGCGGGGTGGGCGCCTACGCGTTCGAGATCGACGACCGCGCGCTGCCCGCCCTGATCGATCCGGCCCCGGTGCTGGCCGCCATTCTGGCCGATCTGGCCGCAGACGTGCCGCAGGCCGTCATCGGCGCCCGGTTCCACCACGCCGTCGCCGCGCTGATCGTCGAACTTGCCGTCGCCGACGCCGGCACACATCGGGTGGCGTTGTCGGGCGGGGTGTTTCAGAACACGCTGCTGCTGAGGTCGACGCTGGCCGGGCTGCGGGGCGCCGGGTTCGAGGCGCTCAGTCACCGTCGGGTTCCGCCCAACGACGGCGGCATCGCGCTGGGCCAGTTGCTGATCGGGAACGCGGGGTGAGGACGATGACCGTGACCCCCGTACAGCGACTGCCCGCCGGCCACGCGATGTTCGCCCGCTACGCGTACCCACCCAACGAACTCGGCTACTGCGGGCCGGCCGACGCCTCGGTGCTGCTGCGTGGCGACAACCCCGGCGAGGTCGCCGCACACGCACGCGAGTTCGACGGCACCTGGCCCTACCTCAGCGCGCTGGCCACCGCCGCGGGCGTCACCGACCCGCTCGACGCCGACGTGGTGCGCAACTACTGGGTCGGTGGGGCACTGCTGGCCGACGTCGACCCGGCGACGCTGCTGCACACGCTGCGCCGGGCATTCACCGGCCAGGTCACCGGGGCACTCGCCGACCTGGCACCGGCGGCCGGAGTGCTGGCCCACCACAGTTTTCACGTCTTCGCGGTCTACCCGTGGGTGCGGTTCCTCGACCGTGACGCCACGACCGCGATGGGCGTATTGCACCAGTGCCGGATCCGTTGGGGCACCGTCGAATCGGTGGCCGGAGACCACGCCGCGCTGATCTCGGCGCCACTGAGGTTCACCGGCGGCGCGCTCGCACTTGCCGACCCGGTCGTCGAACACGTGCGATGGCGCAGGGACGGGGTGGCATTGGTCGCCGATCCACGGCCCGGCGACCTGGTGGCCGCGCACTGGGACTGGCTGTGTGACCGCCTGACCGACACGGAGACCGAGGCGCTCGCGACCGCGACGCAGGCGACCTTGGACCTGATCAATGCCGCCCGAAAGGAGACCAGGTTGCGACAACCGCGAACGACCCCACATCCCCCCGATCCACAGGAGATCTCATGACCACGTCCGGCGACAACCCGTCCCAGGAGCCCCAGGAAGAGCGGGGCGCGCCAGGTTCCCGCGACACCGGTTCCGACCAACCCTCCGGCGGCCCCGCCGACCGACCGTCGGGAACCTACCGCGGCGACGAGACCGTGCCCGACCACAGTGCGCACGGCGGCGCCGACCCCGACGAAGACAAAGGGGGCGGTTGATGACCGTCTCGGCGCAGCCCGGTCAGGCGGTTCTCGACGCCGATCTGGCCGGCGATCTCGCCTCGGCCGCACTGGATCTGGCCCGCCGCTTTCACCGCGGCGCGACCCTGTGGGTGATCTCGCCGCAGTGGGAGCCGCACGCCCACCACGTCGCGGTCGAGTTCGTTCATCCGGTGATCGTGGGTAAACGCGCGCTGCCGTCGGTCGCGCTCGTCGAACCCGATCCGGTCGCGCAGGCCCGCGTCGCCGGCAGTAGCGGCGATCTGCTGCTCGCGGTGGCCTCCGCCGACGAGCCCGCGGTGATCGACGCGATGCGGCGGGCGCCGGCGTGGGGTGTGCGCACGCTGTGGATCGGGTCGGGACCGCGCCCGCCCGCCGGCGCGGCCGACCACGTGCTGTGGATCGACTCCGATGACCCGATGGTGCCGGCGACCGGCAGGTTCGTGTTGCTCTATCACCTGCTCTGGGAGCTCACCCATGTCTGCTTCGAGCACCCCGGGCTGCTCAAGACCGGTGTCGAGGACTGCGCGCAGGACACGTGCGTGACATGCAGCGACGAGGGCAGGCTGGGCGAAGTCCTCTGCGGCCCGACGGAGCCGACGGCACCGGCACTGGTGCGCACGGCCGCCGGCGAGGAGTGGGTCGACGTGACAATCCTCGGCGACGTGTCCCCCGGCGACCTGGTGGTGGTGCACGCCGGGGCGGCGCTGACGCGACTGGAGACGAACCGATGACCGGCGACGACACCGAATCCACCGGGTTTCTCTACCCGTTCATCGAATCCGAGGAGACCGACGCGGCGGCCCTGCTGGACGACCTGGCCGCCTCCGCGCGGGCCAAGGCCGCCGAAAGCGCCCGCCTGCAACGGGAGTCGCTGGCCGAATACGCCGACGCGCTGACCGCGGCCGGCACCGCGATGGCCGACCGGTTCCGCACCGGCGGACGCCTCTACACGCTGGGTAACGGCGGCAGTTCCACCGACGCCGCCACGCTCGCGTCACTGTTCAGCCGTCCGGCACGGGGCCGACCGGTCCCGGCGTGGTCGCTGGCGGCCGACGAGGCCGTGGTGACCGCACTGGGCAACGACGTCGGGTTCGACCTGATCTTCAAACGCCAGATCATCGCTCACGCGCGTGAGCGCGATGTGGTGATCGCGTTGTCGACCTCCGGCAACTCCGAGGACCTGATGACCGCGATCGCCGAGGCCCACCGGCGCGGCCTGTTGAGCATCGGGTTCTCCGGACACGACGGGGGCCGGATGGCCGCCGCCGACGAGCTGGACCATTGCTTCACGGTGCGTTCTCAGAGCATCCACCGCATTCAGGAAAGCCACGCGATCCTCGGATACCGGCTGTGGTCGGTGGTTCAGCAGCACATGACCCGTCAGCCCGACGCGGCGGCGTCATGACCGCCGACACCGCGCGCGAAGACCGCGTCCTGGACCGCATCGACAAGTTCCGGCAGCGCCGCCCACGACTGCTCGACGAGGTGGTGACCCTGGCCCACGGCGCGGGCGGCAAGACGTCGGCCGCACTGGTGGACGCGGTGTTCCTCGAGGCGTTCCGCAACGAGCAGCTCGAGCAGCTCGGCGACGCCGCGGCGCTGCAGACCCCGTCAGGTGATCGGCTGGCGTTCTCCACTGATTCGTATGTCGTTCAGCCACTGCGCTTCCCGGGTGGTTCGATCGGGCAGCTGGCGGTTCACGGCACGGTCAACGACCTGGCGGTCTGCGGGGCCCTGCCGCGGTGGCTGTCGGCCGGGTTCGTCATCGAGGAGGGCTTCCCGATCGCCGAACTGCGCGAGATCGTCGCCGACATGGGCGAATCCGCGGCCCACGCCGGCGTGCAGATCGTCACCGGCGACACCAAGGTGGTGGGCAGGGGCGCGGCCGACGGCCTCTACATCACCACCACCGGCGTCGGGGTGATTCCCGACGGCCGCCGACTGGCGCGTGATCGGGTCGGGCCCGGCGACAAGGTGCTGGTGTCCGGCAGCATCGGTGAGCACGGCATGGCGGTCATGCTGGCGCGCGGCGACCTCGCCATCGACGCCGACATCGCCTCGGACACCGCACCGGTCAACGGGCTCGTCGAGGTGTTACTGGCGGCGGCGCCGTCGACACGGTGGATGCGCGACGCCACCCGCGGCGGAGTCGGCACAGTGTGCAACGAACTGGTCCGTGACGCACCGTTCGCGCTGATCCTCGACGAGGACCGACTACCGGTGCAACCGCAGGTGCTCGGGGCGTGCGACCTGCTCGGTATCGACCCGCTGTACGTCGCCAACGAGGGCAAGTTCGTCGCGATCGTCGCCGCCCAGGAGGCTGATGACGCCGTCGCCGCGATGCGCAGCCATCGACTGGGCACGCGGGCCGCCGTCGTCGGTGACATCGTCCCCGAGCCGGCCGGGATCGTCGCGCTGCGTACGTCGTTCGGGGGCAGCCGGATCGTCGACATGCTGGTCGGCGATCCGCTGCCACGAATCTGCTGAGAGGAGAACCGCGATGTGTCTTGGCATTCCGGGTCAGGTCGTCGACATCGTCGACGCGGAAGCACATCTGGCCAAGGTCGACGTCAACGGTGTACGCCGCAACATCAGCGTGCGCCTGCTGGCCGACGACGGCCTGCACGTCGGCGACTGGGTGCTGGTCCATGTCGGGTTCGCGATGGCAAAGATCGACGAACGCGAGGCGGCGATCACCCTCGACCAGGTGCAGAAGATGGGCGCCGACTACTTCAACGAGATCGAGGCGTTCAACGCCTCGGAGATCGGATGACACACAATGAGATTCGTTGACGAATTCCGCGATCCGGCCGCCGCGCGGGCGCTGGTGAGATCCATCACCGAACTCGCCGGCACCGACGAGTTCAAGTTCATGGAGGTCTGCGGCGGCCACACCCACACCATCTATCGCCACGGCATCGAACATCTGCTGCCCGCATCGGTCGAGTTGGTGCACGGCCCCGGCTGCCCGGTGTGTGTGATCCCGATGGGCCGCGTCGACGACGCGATGTGGCTGGCCGAGCAACCCGGCGTCACGTTCACCACGTTCGGCGACATGATGCGGGTGCCCGGATCGAAGGGCAACCTGATCGAGGCCAAGGCCCGCGGCGCCGATGTGCGGTTCGTCTACTCACCGCTGGACGCGCTCAAACTGGCCGTCGACAACCCCGACCGCCATGTGGTGTTCTTCGCGGTCGGGTTCGAGACCACGGCGCCGTCGACCGCGGTGACGCTGGTGCGTGCCCGCCGTCTCGGTGTGACGAACTTCAGCGTGTTCTGCAATCATGTCACGATCGTCCCGCCGATCAAGGCGATACTGGAGTCCCCCGATCTGCGGCTGTCCGGGTTCCTCGGACCCGGCCATGTCTCCACCGTGGTCGGACTGCGGCCCTACCGATTCGTGCCCGAGGTGTACGCAAAACCGTTGGTGGTGGCGGGATTCGAACCACTCGACATCCTCGCGTCGGTACACATGCTGCTGCGGCAGATCCGCGACGGCCGCTGCGAGGTGGAGAACCAGTACACCCGGGTGGTGCGGCCGGAGGGCAACACACAGGCGTTGAAGCTGATGGCCGAGACCTTCGAACTGCGCCCGCATTTCGAATGGCGCGGGCTGGGGTTCATCTCACAGAGTGCGCTGCGGATCCACCCCGACTATGCCGAGTTCGACGCCGAGCGCCTCTTCGAGATGCCGGGGGTGCGGGTCGCCGACCCGAAGGCCTGCCAGTGCGGTGAGGTGCTCAAGGGCGTGATCAAACCGTGGGAGTGCAAGGTGTTCGGCACCGCCTGCACGCCGGAGACGCCGATCGGCACCTGCATGGTGTCGTCGGAGGGCGCGTGCGCCGCCTACTACAACTTCGGCCGACTCCACCGGGAAACCGCCCAGTTGCTGCGGCAGGGTTAGCAGCGCTTCGAAACTGCAGCACACTCGGGGCTACCACTGGTCGCGCGGCACGTCGAAATCCCTGCACAGCGCCCGCCACACGGCACGTGGGTCCACGCCGTCTTCGATGGCCTGGGCCGCGGTGCGCCCGCCCAGTTCGGTGAGAACGTAGTCGACCAGCAACGACGCCGCTCGCATCGGCCCGAACTGCGTCTCGACGAGTTCGTGGAATTCCGTCAACCGCACAGCGCCAACCTACGCGGGCGCCCCGACCGCTTCGTGGCACACCCGTACCGGATCTGCCACCTGCGTCACCGACGCGCCCGCCGCGCGGGCGGCCTCCCGGTGACGAGGCGACGACAACACCTCCCCCACCGCCGCCGTCAACGTCGACGCGGTCAACGGCCGCACGAGCTGCGCACTACCTTGTCGCACCACGCGATTCGAGATCTCCCATTGATCCCCGCCGCCGGGCACCACGACCAGCGGCACACCGGCGAGCAGCGACTTGGACACGATGCCGTGCCCGCCGCCGCAGATCACCACGTCGGCCGTTTTCAGCAAGTCGTCCTGACGACCCAGGCCGACCACTGCCCACGGCGGCACCGCCACGTCGGGACCGTGCAGCCGCGACACCACCAGCCGAGATCCCGAAGGCAGCGTCCGCCCCGGTGTGAGCGCCTCGAGCGCGACCTCGACCACACCGCGGGCGCCGGTGGTCGCCGTCGACGGCGCGATGAGCACCACCGGACCCTCGCCGGCGGGGACGTCGAGCTGCGAGGCCGTCGGCTCGAAATGCAGCGGACCCACCACCACGGCCTCCGCCGGCCAGTCCGGGCGCGGCACCTCCAGCGCGGGCAGGGTGGCGATCAGCCGTCGCAGCGGGCCGGGATCGTCGGCGGGCAAACCGATGCCGACGCGGGCGGTCGCCCTCTGCCGCAGCCCCTGCCGCCACGAACGGGCGGTCAGCGCGCGCATCGTCATGTCACGCAGTCGGCCGCCGACGCCCACGCCCAGCGCCAACCCGCTGCCGATCGGGGGCAGCCCCCTGGACGGGAGATAGAGCGGATGGGGACTGAGCTCGATCCACCCGATGCCCAGCAGTTCGGCGGCCAGTCCGCCCGCCGCGGTGATCACATCCGAAACCACCAGGTCGGGGGCCAGATCGGCGATCAGCGGCGCGTTGAGCACCGCCATCCGGGCCGCCCGCTGATGAATCTTGGCCCCGGCGTCGGCGTCGTCGTCGATATCGGTGGGATCGAGGCCCAGAAGCTCCGCGGCCGCGACGCCGGCCGCCTTCGCGGTGTCCAGCCATTCCACCCCGGTGAACAACGTCGGGACGTCACCGGCGGCCAGGAAGCGAAGACACAGCGCGATCGCCGGGAACGCGTGCCCGGGATCGGGGCCGGCAACCACCGCGACGCGCATTGCGTCTACCCTGCCACAGCGCCGGCGCACTAGGCTGAAGGCCATGACCGACCAGGCTTCGGGGCTGAGAACAGACGTGGAAAACGTGCGGACGGTGGAGACCTTTCTCTACGCCCTGCAGGACGAGGATTTCGAGACCTTCGACCGGCTGATGGCCGACGACATCGCGTGGCAGAACGTGGGCTTGCCCACAATCCGCGGGCGCCAACGCATCGTGGACATGGTGCGGCGCGCACAGGGCCGATACGACTTCGAGGTGAAGTTCCACCGCATCGCCGCCGAGGGCAACCACGTGCTGACCGAACGCACCGACGCGCTGGTCTTCGGCCCGGTGCGGATCCAGTTCTGGGTGTGCGGGGTGTTCGAAGTGCACGCCGGACGGATCACGTTGTGGCGGGATTATTTCGACATGTTCGACTTCCTCAAGGCCACGGTGCGCGGGATAGCGGCAACGGTGTTCCCTTCGCTGCGACCTACCATGTAGGGCATGAGCGGCACACGTACACGCCCCAACCCGTGGCAATACATCGGTTACTGCTTCGGAAAACGGTTGCCGGACTCGATGCGCGACTGGGTCCGCGAGGATCTGGCCGGCAAGGGCGCAACCATCCGCATGATGGTCCGGGTCTTCATCCCGGCGTTCGTGGTGGTGGCCCCGCTCTGGTTGATTCCGACGTCGCTGTACGTGCACCTGTCGATGACGCTGCCGATCCTGATCCCGTTCGTCTACTTCTCACACGCACTCAACAAGGTGTGGCGGCGCCACATGCTGGCCAAACACGGACTCGACCCGGCCCTGGTCGACGAGATCCCGCGGCAGAAGAAGGCCCAGGTGCACCAGGCCTACATCGAACGCTTCGGCCCACGCACGGGGCCGCCGAGCTCGCACGACATCTGAGCCGACGGGTCAGGCGCCGCGGATGTGGCTCAACTCACCGAACGCCTGCGCCCATCCCATCAGCCGATCGGTGGCGGTGGTCAGTTCGTCGCGACAGCGCTGCTGCGACATCGGTGAACTCGACATCGGCCCGGCGTTGGCCGCCGACACCAGTTGCGCCGCGGCGGTGACCATCTGGTTGTACTGACGGGCGCCGTGCTCGAGTTGCGCGGCGAAGGCGCCGATGGTGGGCGTCAGATGGGCGCTTGACTGCGGTGCGGCGCGCACAGCGCGTTCCATCGACACCACCTCGTCGGCGGTGGCGGCCATGGTCGCCGCGGTCTGGTTGGCCGCCGCGGTCAGCTCACGAATCTCGTCGGCGGGCAGCAGACGTCCGCGCTCCATCACGCCCAGCAACGAGAACAGCCCGCGTTCGGAGGTGGCCAGCGCCGCCATCGGCTGGCGGGCCGCCGAGCCCCACGGCGGCAGCCGACGGGTGGCCCGCGACCGCGGCGGCGGCAGCGGTTCGCGGCGCAGCCACCGGTAGCGCAGGAATGTCAGCGTCGCCAGGAAGGCCGCACCGACAGCGATCGGCGCGGGGATGAACAGCGCCCAGAACGGCAGCTCCCAGGTCGACAGCAGGCCGGTCACCCCGATCCAGAACACGCACGAGACCGTGAAGAACACTGCGAGCCGCAGCGCCCAGCGCCGTTTACGGAGCAGCTTCGCCCGCGGGTCGGCTGCGGCGTTCAGCTTCTCGGCCAGCACGTCGGACCACTCCGCGGCGGTGTCGACCCCACGTTGCACCAGCGACCGCCAGGCTTCCGGCCGACCCGTACGCGCACCCACGACTGATACCTACAAGTCCAATGTCAAAGTCATTGCGACAGCGGGTTTTCCGGTGTCGCCTGATTGGTGGCCGGGCTGGCCGGCGTCGCCGCCTGGTTGTCGCCCGCGGGCAGCTGCTCCCCGCGCATGGACGCGCGGATCTGCTCCAGCCGCGAGTGGCCCGCCATCTGGACGCTGGCCTGTTGCACCTCGAGCATCCGGCCCTGCACCGAGTTCTGGGCCAGCTCGGCCGAACCCATCGCGTTGGCGTAGCGGCGCTCGATCTTGTCGCGCACCTCGTCGAGGCTCGGGGTGTTGCCCGGCGCGGCGAGGTCGCTCATCGACCGCAGCGAGGCGCTCACCTGCTCCTGCATCTTGGCCTGCTCGAGCTGGGAGAGCAGCTTGGTGCGCTCGGCGATCTTCTGCTGCAGCATCATCGCGTTCTGCT
Source organism: Mycolicibacterium sp. XJ1819 (assembly GCF_053483675.1). Taxonomy (NCBI): domain Bacteria; kingdom Bacillati; phylum Actinomycetota; class Actinomycetes; order Mycobacteriales; family Mycobacteriaceae; genus Mycobacterium; species Mycolicibacterium sp. XJ1819. The sequence continues at coordinate 30,875 of NZ_JBEFST010000010.1, forward strand.
CGACGGCCTTCTTGGCCTGCACCGCGGCCTGCAGCGACTGGTCGTGCAGGACCTTGAGGTCCTCGACGCTCTGCTCGGCGGTGACCAACTGCGCGGCGAACGCCTCGGCGGCGTTGTTGTACTCGGTGGCCTTGGCGGTGTCGCCGGCCGCGGTGGCCTGGTCGGCCAGCGTCAACGCCTGGCGCACATTGACCTGGAGCTTCTCGATGTCGGCGAGCTGACGGTTCAGGCGCATCTCGAGCTGGCGCTGGTTGCCGATCACCTGGGCGGCCTGCTGGGTGAGCGCCTGATGCTGGCGCTGGGCCTCCTCGATGGCCTGCTGGATCTGCACCTTCGGATCGGCGTACTCGTCGACCTTCGAGCTGAACAGCGCCATCAGGTAGCGCCACGCCTTCACGAACGGATTGGCCATGGGTTCACTCCAGCCTTCGTATCGGTATGTGTGTCGGCCTGCCGGCCGCGGCTTCCCGTGCTGCCCAATCTATCGGTTCAGTGCGGACCGTCGCACCCACAACCGGCTCGATGCGGGCTCAGGCCATCGCCATCGACACGACCTGCGGAATGACGACCTTGGTGGCCTCGTCGATGTGGGCGGCGCTGGCCGCCTCGTGGGTGGCCGCGGCGTGTTCGGCACGCGCCAACTCGTCACCGGCGTCGCTGAGCACCTGCGAGAGCGGGATGTCCAGCGCCCCGCAGATCGCGCTGAGCAGTTCGCTGGAGGCCTCCTTGCGGCCACGCTCGACCTCCGAGAGGTAGCCCAGGCTGACGCGGGCGGTGTCGGACACCTCGCGCAGGGTGCGCCCCTGTTCGGTGCGGGCCCGACGAAGCACGTCGCCGATCACCTCGCGCAGCAATGCCGTCATCGTGGCCTCCTTCAGTCCTCGCGGGCTCGTAATAGGGCAACGCTATCCGCGCCCGCAATGGTTCCCGGATCGACCACATCGCCGAGATCGGCCCCTCGAGCTGCGGGTTCGACTCATCGGCCGGCCGCGGGTTCGCGCGCGTCGCGGATCGCCGAGACGACGTAATCCACCCCGGTGATCACCGTCAGCACCAGGGCCGCCCACATGATCACCCACGCGCTGATCAGCCACGGGCCCGGTAGCGCGTGCAGCGGCAGCACGAACAGCCCGATCGCGACCGCCTGCAGAAGCGTCTTGAGCTTGCCGCCGCGACTGGCCGGGATGACCCCGCGGCGCAGCACCGCGAACCGCAGGACCGTGATGCCGATCTCGCGGACCATGATCACCACCGTCACCCACCACGGCAGGTCGCCGAGCAGCGAGAGTCCCACCAGCGCCGCGCCGATCAGCGCCTTGTCGGCGATGGGATCGGCCAGTGTCCCGAACTCGGTGACCATGCCGTAGCTGCGGGCAAGCGCACCGTCGAACCGATCGGTGATGACCGCGATCGCGAACACGATGAATGCGGCTATCCGCCAGAAGGTTTCGTGACCGTCGCCGACGAACAGCAGAACCAGGAACACGGGGACCAACGCCATCCGCACGCCGGTGAGGAAGTTGGCGATGTTCGCCACGCGGGCGCGCGGGACCAGCGGATCGATATGAGGTTGGCCCGACACCGCAACAGAATATCGGTTGCTCAAACCGATACTGTCGCACCTGTGAGACCAGCCGAAGTCGTGGTGCGGCGTGCCCGCACCTCCGACGTGCCCGCGATCAAGTCGCTCGTCGACATCTACGCCGGCCGAATCCTGCTGGAGAAGAACCTGGTGACGCTCTACGAAGCGGTCCAGGAATTCTGGGTCGCCGAACTCGACAGCGAAGTCATCGGCTGCGGCGCGCTGCACGTGATGTGGTCGGATCTCGGCGAGGTGCGCACCGTGGCGGTGCATCCGAAGGTCAAGGGCCGCGGCGTCGGGGGCGCGATCGTGCAACGGTTGCTGGACGTGGCCAGGGAGTTGCGTCTGGAACGCATCTTCGTGCTCACCTTCGAGGTCGACTTCTTCCGTCGGCACGGCTTCGAGGAGATCGACGGCACCCCGGTGACCGCGGAGGTCTACGAGGAGATGTGCCGGTCCTACGACACCGGCGTCGCCGAATTCCTCGACCTGTCCTTCGTCAAGCCCAACATCCTCGGCAACACCCGAATGCTGTTGACGCTATAGCGATTTGTGTGCGTTCAGGAGCAGTCAGCGCAACAAGACGCACACAAATCGCTACGACTCGACGCCCCGGATCGATGCCAGCGTCGCCGCCAACTCGTCGGGCTTGACCAACACCTCGCGCGCCTTGGAGCCCTCGCTGGGGCCGACGATGCCGCGGGTCTCCATCAGGTCCATCAGCCGCCCGGCCTTGGCGAAGCCGACACGCAGTTTGCGCTGCAGCATCGACGTCGACCCGAACTGGCTGGACACCACCAATTCCACCGCCTGCAGGAGGACGTCCATATCGTCGCCGATGTCGGGGTCGACGTCGGAGCGGTCACTGGTGGTCTTCGTCGCGGTGACGCCCTCGTTGTAGTCGGGTTCGGCCTGGTCCTTGCAGGCGCTGACGACGGCGTGGATCTCCTCGTCGCTGACGTAGGCGCCCTGCAGCCGGATCGGCCGGTTGGCGCCCATCGGGATGAACAGCCCGTCGCCCATGCCGATCAGCCGCTCGGCGCCTTGCTGGTCGAGGATCACCCGGCTGTCGGTCAGTGACGAGGTGGCGAACGCCAGCCGCGACGGCACGTTCGTCTTGATCAGCCCGGTGACGACGTCCACCGACGGCCGCTGCGTGGCCAGCACGAGGTGGATGCCGGCGGCGCGGGCCTTCTGGGTGATCCGCACCACGGCGTCCTCCACATCGCGCGGCGCGGTCATCATCAGGTCGGCCAGCTCGTCGACGATGGCGACGATGTAGGGGTACGGACGGTATTCGCGCTCACTGCCCAGCGGAGTGGTGATCTCGCCGGAACGCACCTTCGCGTTGAAGTCGTCGATGTGACGCACCCGGCTGGCCTGCATGTCCTGGTAGCGCTGCTCCATCTCCTCGACCAGCCACGCCAACGCGGCGGCCGCCTTCTTGGGCTGCGTGACGATCGGCGTGATCAAATGCGGCACGCCCTCATACGGCGTGAGTTCCACCATCTTCGGGTCGATCAGGATCATCCTGACCTCTTCGGGCGTCGCGCGGGCCAACAGCGAGATCAGCATCGAGTTCACGAAACTCGACTTGCCCGAACCCGTCGAGCCGGCCACCAGCAGGTGCGGCATCTTCGCGAGGTTCCACGAGATGTACTCGCCCTCAATGTCTTTGCCCAACGCGATCACCAGCGGATGGTGATCGGCCCGCGTCGACGGGTCGGTGAGCACGTCGGCCAGCCGCACCATCTCCCGGTCGACATTGGGCACCTCGATGCCGACGGCGGACTTGCCGGGGATCGGGGCGAGCATCCGCACGCTGTCGGTGGCCACCGCATACGCGATGTTCTTCTGCAGCGCGGTGATCTTCTCCACCTTCACGCCGGGCCCGAGCTCCACTTCGTAGCGGGTGACGGTCGGGCCGCGGGTGCAGCCCGTCACGCCGGCGTCGACCTTGAACTGCTGCAGCACCTCCGAGATCGCTTCGGACATCCGGTCATTGGTGGCGGTATAGCGCTTCGGCGGCTCGCCGTTGACCAGCAGGTCCAGCGACGGCAGCGTGTAGGGGCCCTCCACCACGCGGTCGAGCGCCTGCATCTTCTTGGCGGGCTTCTTCTTGCGGGTGCGCGCGGTCGGCTCGGGAACTGTGGGCGCTTCGTCGTCGATCGGATAGTTCTCCATCGGCGTCTTGGTGGGCCACGCCTGGGCCTCGTCGTCGCCGTAGCCCGACGGGTCGTCGTAGTAGCCGTCGGAGAAGTCGTCGGTCTGGTCGGCGTACTGCTCGTCGTCGTAGTACTCGTCGTGATCGCGGAAACCGCGCGTGGAGAACATGGCCCGCACGGTGGCGGGTACCTCGCGAATCGTGGTGCCGGTCACCAGGAGCACCCCGAACAGCACCCCGATGAACAACAGTGGCGCGGCGATCCACGCGGTCAGCCCGTCCGAGAGCGGTCCGCCGATCGCGAAGCCGACAAAGCCCGCGGCGTGCTGGCGAGCGGACGGGGCTTCCGGCGATCCCGCCCACAGGTGCCACAGGCCGAGCGCGGGCAGCACCACCATCGCGGTGCCGAGAATCAGTCGCGGCCGGGCGTCGGGGTCGGGTTCGGTGCGCATCAGCACGATCGCGACGGCGACGAGTGCGATCGGCACCAGCACCACCGACGCGCCGATGACGCTGCGCAGGAACGTGTCGATCCAGTCACCGACGGGTCCGGCCGCGGCGAACCACGAACTTGCGCCGATCACCACCGCGATGCCGAGCAGGGCCAGGGCGATCCCGTCGCGGCGATGCCCGGGTTCCAGGTCGCGTGCCCGGCCGACGGAACGGGCCGTCGTACCAGCACCCCTGGCCAGCATCAGCCAGCCCGCACGCACTCCGCGGCCGACGGTGGCGCCGGCCGACGAGATCGCCGAGGACTGGCGCCGCGACGCGGGCCTGCGCCGGGGCGCTCGGCTTGCGCCGCGGCCGCCTCGGGAACCGGCCTTTGACCTGCTCGAACGGGCACCGGATCGGGCGACGGTCTTACTAGCCATACCGGTAAGCCTAGTCGCAACCGCCCCAAATTCACCATCTGCCACACGGGTCACAGAAAGGTACCGATTGGGGAGCATTCTTTCCGTAACCTGCCCCAATGACCGCATCGGAGCAGGCAGAAGGCCTGCGGACCTCGAGCAAGGTGCTGTGCGCGGTGTACGCGTCGATCGCGATCGCCGCAGTGGTGGCCACCTGGAGTCAGAACCTGGCCTACTTCGACGACGCGAACCCCCTGGTCGCGTTCTTCACCGACACCAAGGCCAACCCGGCGGCCCGATCGATCACGGTCGACCTGTTCCTGTTCAGCCTGCCGGTGGCCATCTGGATGGTGGCCGAGGCGCGCAAGCACTCGGTCAGGTTCGTCTGGGCCTACATCGTGGCGTCGGCGTTCACCGCCGTCAGCATCACCTTTCCGCTGTTCCTGATCGCGCGCGAATTGCGGCTTGCCGATTCGGACAAGACACGGTTTCGCCCGTTCGATCTCGCCGCTCTGACCGTCGTCGGGCTTGTGATCGCGGCCATGGTCATCTGGGTCGACGTGCTGTGAACGCCGGGCAGTAGGCTGTGCACTCGTCCATCAGGTCGCCACCGAGGAGCCCCACCTATGCCCGTCGTCGTCGTTGCCACCATGACCGCCAAACCCGAGTCCGTGGATCTCGTGCGCGACGCGTGCAAGAAGGCGATCGAGGCCGTGCACCAGGAGCCCGGGTGCGAGCTGTATGCGCTGCACGAGGCCGACGGCACCTTCGTGTTCGTCGAGCAGTGGGCCGATGCCGACGCGCTGCAGACGCACAGCACCGCACCCGCGGTCGCGACGCTGTTCGGCACGATCGGCGAGCATCTCGACGGAGCGCCGGACATCAAGATGCTGCAACCCGTGGTGGCGGGCGACCCGGCGAAGGGCCAACTGCGGGCCTGATGAGCGCACTCACTGGCAAGGTCGCGTTCATCACCGGGGCCGCGCGGGGGCAGGGCCGCGCGGAGGCGGTCCGACTGGCCGCCGACGGCGCCGATGTCATCGCAGTCGACATCTGCGATCAGATCGAGTCGGTCCCCTACCCGCTGGCCACGGCCGACGACCTGGCCGCCACGGTGAAGATGGTCGAGGAGACCGGGGCGCGAATTGTCGCGCAGCAGGCCGATGTCCGCGATCAGGACGCGTTGGCGACGGCACTGCGCGCCGGTCTCGACGAATTCGGCAGGCTCGACATCGTGATCGCCAACGCCGGCATCGCCCCGATGCAGTCGGGTTCGAACGGCTGGCGCGACGTCATCGACGTCAACCTCACCGGCGTGCACCACACCGTCGAGGTCGCGATCCCGACCCTTGTCGAGCAGGGCAGTGGCGGGTCGGTGGTGCTCACCAGTTCGGTGGCCGGCCTGATCGGCGTCGGCAGCGACGACCCCGGCGCGCTCGGCTATGTCGCCGCCAAACACGGCATCGTCGGATTGATGCGCATCTACGCCAATCTTCTCGCACCACACAGCATTCGGGTGAACTCGGTGCATCCGACCGGCGTGGACACCCCGATGATCAACAACGACGCCACCCGCGCGTGGCTGGGCAGCATCGCCGAGAAGACTCCGCAGGAGATGGGTAACGCGCTGCCGGTTCAGGTGTTGCAGCCCGAGGACATCGCCAACGCGGTGGCGTGGCTGGTTTCCGACGAGGCCCGCTACGTGACCGGTGTGGCGCTGCCGGTGGACGCTGGTTCGGTCAACAAACGCTGAGGCGGCGCCTTAGATCTCGATGACCGTCGGCACGATCATCGGTTGGCGCCGGTAGGTGTCGCCCACCCACTTTCCGACGGTGCGGCGCACCGCCTGGGCGATCCGGGCCACCTCCGTGACATTCTGTGACGCAAGGGATTCCAACTCCTGCTCGACCTTGCGCGCGACGGGTTCCAGCGCCTTGGGGTCTTCGGAGAAGCCGCGCGAATGCAGGTGTGCGGGTGCGGCGGGCCTGCCGGTGCCGCGGTGCACGACGACGGTCACCGCGACGAAACCCGAAGACAGGATGAGGCGTTCGCCGAGCGTGGCGTCTCCGACATCGCCGGTGACCAGGCCGTCGACGAACATCTTTCCGGTCGGGACCGCGCCGGCGATTCCGGCCCGACCCGCCACCAGGTCCACGCTGACGCCGTTCTCCGCCAACACGATCGAATCGGGTGCGACGCCGGTGCGTTCGGCCAGCGTGGCGTTCGCGCGCAGCATCCGCCAGGTGCCGTGCACCGGCATGACGTTGCGCGGGCGCACCGCGTTGTACAGGAACAGCAGTTCGCCCGCATAGGCGTGGCCCGAAACGTGCACCCGCGCCTGCTGATTGGTGACCACGCGGGCACCGATCTTGGCCAGCGCGTCGATGACACCGTACACGGCCTCCTCGTTGCCCGGTATCAGCGACGAGGACAGGATGATCAGGTCACCGCCGGTCAACGTGATGCTGCGATGCTCTCCGCGCGACATCCGCGACAGCGCCGACATCGGTTCGCCCTGCGTACCCGTCGTGATGAGCACCACCCGATCGGCGGGCATCATCTCGGCCGCGCCGATGTCGAGCACGTCGGAGTCGTCGACCTTCAGATATCCGAGTTCGCGCGCGATGCCCATGTTGCGCACCATCGACCGGCCGACGAACGACACCCGCCGCCCGAGCGCGACCGCCGCATCGATGATCTGTTGCACCCGGTCCACGTTCGAGGCGAAGCACGCGACGATCACCCGGCCCGAGGCGCCGCGGATCAACCGGTGCAGCGTGGGTCCGATTTCGCTTTCCGACGGTCCGACTCCGGGGATCTCGGAGTTCGTCGAATCGCACAACAAAAGGTCCACCCCGGCGTCGCCGAGGCGCGACATGCCCGGCAGATCCGTCGGCTTGTCGTCGAGCGGCAACTGGTCGAGTTTGATGTCGCCGGTGTGCAGCACAGTGCCGGCGCCCGTGTGGATCGCGATCGCCATACACCCGGGAATCGAATGGTTGACGTGGAAATACTCGCACTCGAAGACGCCGTGGACGCTGCTCGAGCCCGCCTCCACCTCGATGAACGCCGGCTTGATCCGGTGCTCACGGCATTTCTCGGCGACCAGCGCGAGCGTGAACTTCGAACCCACGATCGGGATGTCGGGCCGCAGCTTGAGCAGGAACGGAATCGCACCGATGTGGTCCTCGTGGGCGTGGGTGAGCACCAACGCCTCGACGTCGTCGAGACGATCCTCGACCAGACGCAGATCGGGCAGGATCAGGTCGACACCGGGCTCGTCGTGGGTGGGGAACAGCACTCCGCAGTCGACGATCAGCAGCCGGCCGAGATGCTCGAAAACGGTCATGTTGCGGCCGATTTCGCTGATCCCGCCCAGCGCGGTGACCCGCAGTCCGCCCGGGGCCAGTGGTCCCGGTGGCGTCAGATGTTCGGTCACTATCGCAACACCGCAGCGGCGCGCATATCTGCCGCGAGCGCCTCGAGTTGCTCCGGTGTGGCGGGCACCTGCGGCAACCGTGGGTCGCCCATCTCGATGCCCAGCAGCCGCAGCCCGGACTTGGCCAGCGTCACACCGCCCAGCCGGTTCTGGGCGGCGTTGAGCGGGCCGAGGGTGACGTTGATCTTGCGTGCGGTCGCCACGTCGCCGGAGGTGAACGCCGACAACATCTCTCGTAGCTGGCTGGCCGCCATATGGCCCCACACGCTGATGAACCCGACGGCGCCCATCGCCAGCCAGGGCAGGTTCAGCGCGTCGTCGCCGGAGTAATACGCCAACCCCGTCTCGGCGATGATCTGTCCCCCGCCGTGCAGGTCTCCCTTGGCGTCCTTGATCGCCACGATGTTGGGGTGTTCGGCCAGCTTGCGGATGGTGGGCCAGTCGATCGGCACGACCGACCGCGGCGGAATGTCGTAGAGCACCACCGGAAGTGGTGTGGCGTCGGCCACCGCGGTGAAATGCGCCAGCAGGCCGGACTGCGGCGGGCGCGAGTAGTAGGGCGTCACCACCAGCAGCCCGTGGGCGCCCTCGGCCGCGCAGGCCTCGGCCAGCCGCACGCTGTGCGCGGTGTCGTAGGTGCCCGCGCCGGCGACGATCCGCGCGCGGTCCCCGACAGCCTCCAGCACGGCCCGCAGCAACGCGAGCTTCTCCTCGTCGGTGGTGGTCGGCGATTCGCCGGTGGTGCCCGACAGCACCAGACCGTCACATCCGGCGTCGACCAGATGGGTGGCGAGCCGGGCGGCGGCGGCAGTGTCCAGCGACCCGTCGGGCTTGAACGGCGTCACCATTGCGGTGAGCACGGTGCCCAACCGGGCGGTCACGTCGATTCCGCTGGAACTCACGGACACCAAGATTACCCGCTCGACCTCACGCTTCTGTGGCTAGTGGGCTGGTGGCCACCTCGGTGCCGTCCGCCAGCGTCGTGATCTCGAAATCGGCGAACACCTGCGGGGCGATGTCGACCAGCCGACGCAGGCATTCGACGGCCAGCCGGCGCATCTCCACGTCGGCGTGCTCGCTGGCCCGAACCGCGATGAAATGGCGCCAGGCGCGGTAGTTGCCGGTGACCACGATGCGGGTCTCGGTGGCGTTGGGCAGTACCGCACGGGCCGCCTGCCTGGCCTGTTTGCGCCGCAGCACCGCCCGGCCGTCACCGGGCTGATCGCCGAGCAACTTCGCCTCGAGCCGCTCCAGCAGCTCGGTGTAGGCGGCCCGGCTGGCGTCGGCCGCCGCGGTGAAGATCTCCCGCAGTTCGGGATCGTCCTCGATCGTCGGCGGCGCGACCACCTGCGAGTCGTGTTCGGGAACGAACCGCTGCGACAGCTGCGAGTAGGAGAAATGTCGATGCCGCACCAATTCGTGGGTGCACGACCGGCTGATCCCGGTGATGTAGAACGACACGGAGGCGTGCTCGAGCACCGAGTAGTGCCCGACGTCGATGATGTGGCGGATGTAGGCGGCGTTGGTCGCGGTCCGCGGATTGGGTTTCGACCAGCTCTGATAGCACGCCCGGCCGGCGAATTCGACCAGCGCCGGGCCGCCGTCGGCGTCGGTGCTCCACGGCACGTCCGGAGGCGCCAGGAACTCGGTTTTGGCGATGAGCTGCACGCGCAGCGGGGTGGTCTCGGCCACGGCTCACCCTAACGCGACGCCTGCGGCCGGCTGCGCGCCCAGCGGTGGTGTTTCAACCGGCGCCACGGCGGGAACAAAGCGGATCCCGGCCGGCGTTATCGAAGCGCACTGATCGCAGACAGGGAGTGTGAGAGATGTCCACCGATTACGACGCACCCCGCACCAAAGACACCGAAGACGTCGTCGACGAGTCGCTGGAAGCGCTCGCCGTCCGGCGACGCGGCCAGGCCGACGTGGCGGTGCTCGAAGACGACGACGACGCGGGCGAGACCCTCGTCCTGCCCGACGGCGATTTGTCCGGCGAGGAACTGACCGTGCGCGTCATCCCGAAGCAGGCCGACGAGTTCACCTGTTCGAGTTGTTTCCTGGTGCACCACCACAGCCGGCTCGCGTTGCGGTCCGGCGACCGGATGGTGTGCTCGGACTGCGTCTGAGCGTCGTCCTCGACCGACGGGGGTTCATCGCGACGCCCGGCGCAGCGGCGGCGCCAAATCGCCCCGCTCGCCGACTGTGACGTCGGAGAGCCCCAGCCACGTCGCCATCGACCGCAACTGCTCGGCCAGCGCGGTGGCCACTTGCGGCGAGCACTGACCCGGTTCGGCGAACGCCCCGATGACGTGTAGCGCGCCCGCGGCGCGGTCGGCCTTGAGGTCGACCCGTCCGACCAGGTGGCCGTCCAGCAGAAACGGCCAGACGTAGTAGCCGTACTGTCGCTTGGCGGCTGGGGTGTAGATCTCGATGCGGTAGTGAAAGTCGAACAGCCGCTGTACCCGCGGCCGGAAGAAGATCAACGGGTCGAACGGGCACAACAGCGCGGTGCCCCGGTCGCGGCGGGGCACGATCTGACCGGCCCGAAGGTACGCCGGGGCGGTCCAACCGGCCACCTCGACCGGTTCGAGTTCGCCGTCGGCGACCAGCTTGGCGATCGTCGGCTTCGTCTGTTTCGGCGAGAGCCGGAAGTAGTCGCGGATGTCGGCCTCGGTGCCCACGCCCAGCGCACCGGCCGCCCGCAGCGTCAGCTCACGCAACGCGGCGTCGTCGTCGACCTCCCGGGCGACCACCTCCGCAGGCAGGACGCGTTCGGTGAGGTCGTAGTGGCGGGCGAAGCCGACGCGGGTGGCCGTCGTCAGCACCCCGGAGGCGAACAGCGCCTCGGTCACCCACTTGGTGTCGCTGCGGTCCCACCACGGCCCCTTCTTGCCCCGGCGGCCCGCGCCCAGGTGCGCCTCGATCTGTCCGGCCGTCGACGGCCCCAACTCCGTCACCGCGGCGACGATCTGGGCCGCCAGCTTCTGGTTCTTCTTGACGATGTGGGTGCCCCACCGGCCGTGGGCGTACTCGCGCATCCGCCAGCGCAGCAGCGGCCAGTCGTCGACGGCCATCAGCGCGGCCTCGTGCGCCCAGTACTCGACCAGCAACCGCGGTGAGCGCGCCGTGTGGCTCCACGCCGCGCGGTCGAGCACGTCGCGGTCGTAAGGCCCCAGTCGGCTGAACACCGGCGCGTAGTGCGCACGCACGGCCACCGACACCGAATCGAGTTGGAGCACCTGCAGGCGCCCGATCAGCCGCCGCAGGTGCGCGCGCGTCACCGGCCCCTTCGGCCGGCCGTCCGCGAAGCCCTGCGCGGCGACGGCGATCCGTCGCGCCTGTGCAGCCGTGAGTCTGGTCGGCACGACGCCATCCTGCCGGATGCCACCGATATACCCTTGGCTGACGCTCAGTTACGTACGCAAATCGGGGCCAAATGCGTACCTGGCTGAGCGCTCGCGAGGGCTTGAGGTGCTCACCGGCGCACGTAGCGCAAAAACCGGTAGCGCAGCCCCGACGAACTCGTGAGCCACTCCCCCTCGGAGCCCACCCATGACTCGTCCAACACGGGCGCCATCGCATCGCCGTCGTCGCGGGGCAGGTCGATCTCCACCTCGGTGACCTCGCATCGGGTCGCGATCGGCAGCGCCAGCGCATAGATCTGTTCACCGCCGATCACCCAGGTCTGGTCATCGCTCAGGGCGTCGTCGAGGGTTCCCACCACGGTCGCGCCGTCGGCGATGTAGCCAGCTTGCCGGGTCAGCACCACATTTTTTCGGCCCGGCAGCGGACGCACCTTGGCGGGCAGCGACTCCCAGGTCAGCCGGCCCATCACCACGGTGTGGCCCATGGTGATCTCCTTGAACCGGGCTTGATCCTCGGGCAGCCGCCACGGAATACCGCCCGCGCGGCCGATCACCCCCGAGGTTGACTGAGCCCAGATCAGCCCGACGCTCATCCGGCCCTATACCGCCACAGGCGCCTTGATCGGCGGGTGCGGGTCGTAGTTCTTGACGACGACGTCCTCGTAGGTGTAGTCGAAGATCGAATCCCGCGGCGCCAGAACGAGTTCGGGGTACGGCCGCGGTTCGCGGGACAACTGCAGCCTGACCTGCTCGACGTGGTTGTCATAGATGTGGCAGTCCCCGCCGGTCCAGATGAACTCGCCGACGTCGAGGCCGACCTGCGCCGCCATCATGTGCGTCAACAACGCGTAGCTGGCGATGTTGAACGGAACGCCGAGGAACAGGTCGGCGCTGCGCTGATAGAGCTGACACGACAACCGGCCGTCGGCGACGTAGAACTGGAAGAACGCATGACACGGCGGCAACGCCATCTGCGGGATCTCCCCGACGTTCCAGGCCGACACGATGTTGCGCCGCGAATCCGGGTCTGCCCGCAGCATCTGTAGCGCCGCGCTGATCTGATCGACGTGCTCGCCCGACGGCGTGGGCCATGAGCGCCACTGCACCCCGTAGACCGGTCCGAGGTCGCCGGTCTCGCTGGCCCATTCGTCCCAGATCGTCACCCCGTGCTCCTGCAGCCAGCGCACGTTGGAGTCGCCGCGCAGAAACCACAGCAGCTCGTAGACGATCGACTTGGTGTGCACCTTCTTGGTGGTGATCAACGGAAAACCGGCGGACAGGTCGTAGCGCATCTGATGGCCGAACAGACTTCGGGTGCCGGTGCCGGTGCGGTCCGATTTCGGGGTGCCGCGCTCGAGCACCAGGCGCAGCAGATCCTCGTAGGGGGTCACGATCGGCACGTCGGTCAGCTTACGTCGGCGGCGACGAGTAGAACGGAAGCCATGCCGAACATCGCCGCGACCGTCACCACTGCCGACGGCAGTTGCCCCGTCACCCTTCACACCCCCAACGGACCCGGGCCGTGGGCGGGCGTGGTCATGTACGTCGACGCCGGCGGGGTGCGCGACACCTTCCAGGAGATGGCCGCCCGATTGGCCGGCTTCGGCTACGCCGTGCTGCTGCCCGACGTGTACTACCGGCATGGCGACTGGGAGCCGTTCGACATGGCGACCGCGTTCACCGACCCCGCCCAGCGCGGCCGCCTGTTCAAGATGATCTCGAGCATCACGCCGGACATGATGGCCGACGACGCCGCCGCGTTCTTCGACTTCCTCGCCGGGCGCCCCGAGGTCAAGGGAGACCGTTTCGGGGTGTGCGGATACTGCATGGGGGGTCGCACGTCGCTGGTCGTCGCCGGCCGGGTTCCGCACCGCGTCGCGGCCGCCGGGGTGTTTCACGCCGGCGGGGTGGTCACCGACGACGACACCAGCCCGCATCTGCTGGCGGACCGGATCGAGGCGACGGTCTACGTCGGGGGCGCCGAGAAGGACAACTCGTTCACCGACAAGCACGCCGAGACCCTCGGCGCGGTGCTGACCGCGGCGAACGTCTCGCACACGATCGAGATCTACCCGGCCGGCCACGGCTACGCGGTGCCCGACAACCCGCCGTACGACGAGGAGGCCGCCGAGCGGCACTGGCTGGCCATGCAGCAACTGTTCGCCACCGCGCTGGACTGATTTCGGTGCCCCGCTCGCGTCGGAACGCGTCGGTGCGCGACGATAAAGCGATGACCCAGCGTGGCGGCGCCGACCAGCACACCTCCAGCGATGTCGGGTCGCGCATCGATCCGGTGCTCGCGCGCAGTTGGCTACTTGTCAACGGCGCCCAGTACGACCGGTTCGGTCCGGCCGCAGAATCGCACGCCGACATCGTCGTGCTGGACATCGAGGACGCGGTCGCGCCCAAGGACAAGGTCCTCGCGCGCGACAACGTGATCCGCTGGCTCGGCCAGGGCAACAGCGACTGGGTCCGCATCAACGGGTTCGGCACCCCCTGGTGGGCCGACGACATCGACGCGTTGGCCGCGTCGTCAGTGGGCGGGGTGATGCTGGCGATGGTCGAATCCGTCGATCACGTCACCGAGACCGCCAAGCGGTTGCCCAACGTGCCGATCGTCGCGCTGGTCGAGACCGCACGCGGTCTGGAGCGCATCACCGAGATCGCCGCGGCCAAGGGCACCTTCCGGTTGGCGTTCGGCATCGGCGACTTCCGCCGCGACACCGGATTCGGCGAGAACCCCGCCACACTGGCCTACGCCCGGTCGCGGTTCACCATCGCCGCCAAGGCCGCCCACCTGCCCAGCGCCATCGACGGGCCGACCGTCGGGCACAGCGCGCTGGTGCTCGCCGAGGCGACCGCGGTCTCCGCGGAGTTCGGCATGACCGGCAAGATCTGCCTGACGCCGGAGCAGTGCTCGGCGGTGAACGAGGGACTGTCCCCGTCGGTAGCCGAAATCGCCTGGGCCAAAGAGTTCTTCGTCGAGTTCGATCGCGACGGTGGCGAGATCCGAAACGGCTCGGACCTGCCTCGCATCGCCAGGGCGAACAAGATTCTCGATCTGGCCCGTTCTTACGGGATCGAGGTCTCGGAGTTCGACGACGTCGACGACCCCGCTCACATTCCGGCGCCGTCGGACACCTACCACTACTGAGATCGACGGTTGCTGCGGCCAAACGTCACGCGCACCGCATGCAACAGGCCCCGTGCCGCGTAGATGCCTGCGACCACCGACGCGAGGATCATCACGATGAACATCACCAGCCAGTTGGTGCGGTCGTGGTCGACGTTCCACCAGACGATCGTGAACAGGACGGCGCTGATGAACACCACGATGTCGCGCCAGTTGCCGCGGTAGGACATCGCCGCCGCGCGCATCTCCCGGGTGCGTTCGCCGGAGGTGACCAGATCGTCGATGCGCTGGTAGATGCTTTCTCGCAGGCGGGCTTTCAGTTCGGGCCGGTCGTCGGGGATCCGGTCCAGCAGATCCAAGTCCTTGGCGATCATCCCGCGAAAATCGGGGCCCCGCAGGTTGCCGGCGGCGATGCCGAGCAGCGCACCGCCCGCGATCGGCGCCGCACCCAAGGCCAGTTCGGCGATACCCGGCATTGCTAGTCCTCCATCAGCGTGGCGGCCAGCGTGCCACCCAATTCGTGGGCTTGTTGGCGCACCGCCGCATCCAGCCCGCCGATCACGTCCAGAACGTCGGCGGCCTTGCTCAGCGCGAGCCCGGTCGCAAGCTTTTCTACCGCGTTGACCGCGCCGACGGTGTCGTTATTGCCGTGCACCCACAGCCCGTAGGGTCGGCCGGCGACGTGATCGAGGCTCGGGTAGTACACCGTGTCGAAGAAGTGTTTGAGCGCCCCGCTCATGTATCCGAAGTTGGCGGTGGTGCCGAACAGGTAGCCGTCGGCGTCGAGCATGTCGGAGACGGTGCCCGCCAATGCGGGCCGGACCACCACGTCGACCCCGGTGATGTCGGGATCCCGCGCGCCGCCCAGCACCGCCTCGAGCAGTTCCCGCGTGCCCGGCGACGGCGTGTGGTGCACGACCAGCAACGTTTTGCTCACCTGCGCTCCTCCATCTCCACGGCCTTTCTCATGGCTTCCCGCGCGCGGCGGCGGTCCCCGGCGTAGTCGTAGGCCCGAGCCAGTCGGTACCAGCGTCGCCAGTTGTCCGGATCGCGTGCCAACTCGTCCCGTACGGTCTCGAACAACGCGTCGGCGGCGTCGCGCTGGACGCGCCCCGACGGCATCCGCGGCAACGAGGCGATGTCGAGTTCCATACCGTCGGCCTTGGCGATGCGGGCCAGCCGCTGGTGGGCCAGCCCCGCCCGCAGCGTGCTGACCATGACCCAGACCCCGACGAGCGGGAAGACCATCAGGGCCAGACCCAGCCCGACCGCCGCGGGTTCGCCGGTCGTGACGAACGCCATCGCGATGCGGCCGAGCAGGACGAAGTACACCACCAGCGCCAGGCACATGAAGCCGATCAGCAGCTGAGTGCGCAGTGCACCCCCGCCCTCGCTCATTCCAGGTCGAGCAGTGGCTCGATGCCGATGGTCAGCCCGGGCCGCTCGGCGACCCCCCGGACGGCCAGCAACACCCCGGGCACGAAGGAGGTGCGGTCGATGCTGTCGTGGCGGATGGTCAACGTCTCCCCCTCGGTGCCGAACAGCACCTCCTGGTGTGCGACGAGCCCCGCCAACCGCACCGAATGCACCGGGACGCCGTCGACGTCTGCGCCGCGCGCGCCGTCCAGCGCGGTACTGGTGGCATCGGGGTTGGGCGGCAGTTCTTTTCGCGCTTCGGCGATGAGCCGCGCGGTGCGCACCGCGGTGCCCGACGGGGCGTCGGCCTTGTGCGGGTGGTGCAGTTCGACCACCTCGACGGACTCGAAGAACCGGGCGGCCTGCTGGGCGAAGTGCATCGACAGCACCGCCCCGATCGCGAAGTTCGGCGCGATGAGCACGGCCGTCTCGGGTTTGGCGGCCAGCCAGCTCTTCACCTGCTCCAGGCGGTCGTCGGTGAACCCGGTGGTACCGACGACGGCGTGGATTCCGTTGTCGATCAAGAACTTCAGGTTGTCCATGACCACATCGGGATGGGTGAAGTCGATGACGACGTCGGTCTCGGTGTCCACCAGTTCGCTGAGCGGATCGCCCGCGTCCACCCCGGCGGAGAACGTCAGATCCTCGGCGGCTTCCACGGCGTTGACCATGGTCGCACCGACCTTGCCCTTGGCGCCCAGCACTCCGACTCGCATGGCTGGCAGCCTACTCACCGCTGCGCGCGGTTCCGGTGCTGCCCGGCGCGATCACAGCGGCGAAGCACCCCGCAGATGCTCGAAGATCAGCGAGGTCTGCGTACCCGCCACGTCGGCGTCGGCGTTGAGGTTCTCCACCACGAACGAGCGCAGGTCATCGGTGTCGCGGGTGGCGACGTGGAGGATGAAATCGTCGGCGCCTGCCAGGAAGTAGACGTCCATCACCTGCGGCTTGCGCCGGATCTGATCGATGAAACTGCGGATCTTGCCACGCGAGTTCGACTGCAGGCTCACCGAGATCATCGCCTGAAGCGTCAGGCCGATCGCGGCTGGGTCGATGTCGGTGTAGAAGCCGCGGATCACGCCGAGTTGCTGTAGCCGCCGGACCCGCCCGTGGCATGTCGACGCCGCGATGCCGACAAGCTGCGCCAGCGCACTGTTCGAGATCCGCGCGTCGGCGTGCAGGGCGGTCAGGATGCGCCGGTCCACGTCATCGAGGTCGACCGGCTGAACATTCTTCGGCCGCGGTGCACGATCTGCCCGAAGTCTCGACTGCTCTACGGCCATAAATGCACTCTAGCGAATCTTTCACATATTTATTGCTCTGATACCGAATATTCTTCACAATTTAGATAGCGATTCAGCGGCAGGAGTGGTCATGCGCGTCGGCGTCCCCACCGAGATCAAGAACAACGAATTCCGGGTGGCGATCACGCCGGCCGGGGTCGCCGAACTGGTCCACCACGGACACGAGGTGATCATTCAGTCCGGTGCCGGCGAGGGCTCGTCGATCTGCGACGCCGACTTCAAGCGCGCCGGCGCGCAGATGATCAGCGGCGCCGAACAGGTATGGGCCGAAGCCGACCTGCTGCTCAAGGTCAAGGAACCGATCGCCGCCGAGTACCCGCGTCTGCGTCGGGGCCAGACGCTGTTCACCTACCTGCATCTGGCCGCCTCCCGCGCATGCACCGAGGCCCTGCTGGCGTCGGGCGCCACGTCGATCGCCTACGAAACCGTCCAGAGCCCGGACGGGTCACTTCCACTGCTCGCGCCGATGAGTGAGGTCGCGGGCCGCCTGTCGGCGCAGGTCGGCGCCTACCACCTGATGCGCAGCCACGGCGGGCGCGGGGTGCTGATGGGCGGCGTTCCCGGTGTCGCACCCGCCGAGGTGGTGGTGATCGGCGGCGGCACGGCCGGATACCACGCCGCCCGCGTGGCCGCCGGAATGGGCGCACGGGTCACGGTTTTCGACGTCAACATCGCCAGACTCCGCGCGATCGACGCGGAATTCGGTGGCCGCATCGAGACCCGGTACGCGTCGGCCCTGGACCTCGAGGACGCCGTCAAACACGCCGACCTCGTCGTCGGCGCAGTGCTGGTGGCCGGTGCGAAGGCACCCAAGCTGGTGGCGAACTCGACGGTCGCTCACATGCGGCCCGGCGCCGTACTGGTCGACATCGCGATCGATCAGGGCGGTTGCTTCGAAGACTCCCGGCCGACCACCCACGACGAGCCCACCTACGCCGTGCACGACACGCTGTTCTACTGCGTGGCCAACATGCCGGGCGCGGTGCCGCGCACCTCCACGTTCGCGTTGACCAACGCCACCATGCCGTACGTGCTGGCTCTGGCCGACCGTGGTTGGAAGGCCGCCTGCCTGGCCGATCCGGCCCTGGCCAGGGGACTGTCCACGCACGACGGCGCGCTGCTGTGCGCCCAGGTCGCGACCGATCTGCGGTTGCCCTACACCGATCCGGCCACCGTGCTGGCCTGATCGCTCACCCGCCCGGTGAACACGTAGGGACGTCTGTACCAAAAAAGTAGGGAAACACCCGATTCCTCCGCGACGGGGCCGCGTTAGCGTTTTTACCTGCGCCGATGTGCATGGACCACGCGGCTGACCAGTCGCTTCCGGTTCTGAGGGGTGACCGGGAGCCTGGTCAACGCGTGGCCTGGTGGCCACTAACCGGCATCAGTGCGTCAGCACCGGCAGCAAGACGCTGGTCAACTCGCCGATCAACGGACGCAGGTTCTCGGCGCCCGGGTCGTCGGTTCGCGACCGGGTCATCAACGCCAACAGGATTCGCTGGCCGGCGGGCCCGTAGGCGATGCCGACGTCGTTGGTGGAGCCGTAGTCGCCGCTGCCGGTCTTGTCGGCGGTCGTCCACCCGGGCGGCAACCCGGCCCGCATGCTCGATGTCTGGTTGGCGCGCATCCAGTCCTCGAGCAACCCGCGGTGTGCCGGGGCGAGCGCGTCTTCGGTGAGCAGCGCCCGATAGCCATTGCCCAGCGGTTCGGGTGCGCTGGTGTCCCGCGGGTCGCCCGGCACTGCCGCGTTCAACTCGGTCTCCCACCGGTCCAGGCGCGACCGAGGGTCGCCGATGCTGCGGGCGAACGCGGTGATGGCCTGCGGCCCGCCGATGCGGTGCAGCAGCATGTTGGCGGCGGTGTTGTCGCTGCGTTGCAACGCCGCCTGGCACAGTTCGGCCAGCGTCATCTCGCCGCCGGCCCTGGGCTCGGTCACCGGGGAGTTCGCCACGATCGCCGCCGGGTCCACGACCATCCGATCCTCGAGGGTCAACTCCAGGCGTTCGGCCATCTGCAGGATCCGCGCCGAGGCGTAGACCTTGAACGTCGAGCACATCGCGAACGAGTCCTGCGCGCGGTGCGCGACGGTCTCACCGGTTTGCAGGTTGGTCGCGAACACCCCGATGCGGGCCTTGTGCTGCTGCTCCAGCTGCCCGATCCGGTCCCCGATCGCCTGCCCCGGATCGGCGAGAGCGGGTTTTCCGGCGGCGACGGCCACCGCGGCGAGCGTCAGACCGCCCACCATCGCGTGGCGTCGTGAGATACGAGTCATCGACTCAGCGTAACGATCAGGCCGTCAAGGCTCGAAGGGGCTGCGGCAGCGACCTTTTCGAAGTTTGCGGACCCAGGACAGCGGCACCGTACGGACGGTTGAGCAGTTTGCGCGCGACGAAGTTGACCTCGTCCAGCGTCACCGAGTCGATCTGGGCGAGGGTGTGTGTGATGCTGCGGTGCTCACCGAAGCTCAGCTCGCTGCGGCCGATGCGGTTCATCCGCGAACCGGAGTCCTCGAGGCCCAGCACCAGACCCCCGCGCAGTGAACCCTTCGCGATCCGGCATTCGGCGTCGGTGATGCCGTCGCGCGCGACCTCTTGCAGCACGTCGATGGTGACCTTGGTGACTTCGGGGAATCGCTCGGGCAGACACGCCGCGTAGACGGACAACGCGCCGCTGTCGGCGAAGGTGTCCAGCGTCGAGTACACCGAGTAGGCCAGCCCGCGCGATTCCCGAACCTGTTGGAACAGCCGCGAACTGAGACCGCCGCCCAGGGCGGTGTTGAGCACCGACAGCGCCCACCGGTGCTTCCAGTACCGACCGGGCGTGCGCACCCCGATCGACAGGTGGTTCTGTTCGGCGTCGCGCGTGATGAGTTGCAGGCTCGGCCGGCCCGTCACCCGTCCGGCGCCCTTGCGCGGCGGCATCGGCTTGGCACCGCGCAGCAGGTGCGGGCCGAAGTGCTCGCGCACCAGTGCGACGACCTCGTCGTGGTCGACGTTGCCCGCGACCGCGACGACCATCCGATCCGGCCGGTACCGACGCACGTGAAACGAATGCAGTTGCGCCCGCGTCATGTTCGAGATCGACTCGACGGTGCCGATCACCGGGCGGCCGACCGGGTGCGCACCGAACATCGCCGCCAGGAACACGTCGCCGAGGGTGTCCTCCGGATCGTCGTCGCGCATGGCGATCTCTTCGAGCACCACGTCGCGCTCGATCTCGACGTCGTCGGCGGCGCACCGGCCACGCAGCACCACATCGGCGACCAGGTCCACGGCCAACTCCAGATCGCTGTCGAGCACGTGGGCGTAATAGCAGGTG
Source organism: Mycolicibacterium sp. XJ1819 (assembly GCF_053483675.1). Classification (NCBI taxonomy): domain Bacteria; kingdom Bacillati; phylum Actinomycetota; class Actinomycetes; order Mycobacteriales; family Mycobacteriaceae; genus Mycobacterium; species Mycolicibacterium sp. XJ1819. The sequence goes on from NZ_JBEFST010000010.1 coordinate 51,447, forward strand.
TGCTCCCTGGCGGTGAACGCGTTCAGCTCACCGCCGACGGCGTCGACCGCCTGGGCGATCTGCACCGCGGTCCGCGTCGGTGTCGACTTGAACAGCAGATGCTCGAGAAAGTGCGCGGCACCGGCGACGCTGGGGCCCTCGTCGCGTGAGCCCACGTTCACCCAGACACCCACCGACGCCGAATGCACCGTCGGGATGTGCTCGGTGACCACCCGCAGACCGCCGGGTAGCACGGTGCGGCGCACCATCGAGTTGTCTCGTGTCGACGAGGCGCCACCGCGTGTGGGGCGGCGCAATTCCCTAACTGCCGGCCGTCGCGGCATCTGCCGACGGCGCGCTCGAGTCCGCCGTCTCACCCTCGGCATCCTCGGCGACCAGAACCAGCGAGATCTTGCCGCGGTTGTCGATGTCGGCGATCTCCACACGCAGCTTCTCGCCCACATTGACCACGTCTTCGACCTTCGCGATGCGCTTGCCGCGACCCAGCTTGGAGATGTGCACCAGCCCGTCGCGACCCGGAAGCAGCGACACGAACGCTCCGAAATCCGTTGTCTTGACAACGGTTCCGAGGAACCGCTCCCCGACCTTGGGTAGCTGCGGATTGGCGATCGCGTTGATCTTGTCGATGGCGGCCTGCGCGGACGGCCCGTCGGTGGCGCCGACGAACACGGTGCCGTCGTCCTCGATGGAGATCTGCGCGCCGGTCTCCTCGGTGATCTGGTTGATGACCTTGCCCTTGGGCCCGATCACCTCGCCGATCTTGTCGACCGGCACCTTGATCGTGGTGATCCGCGGCGCGTACGGGCTCATCTCGTCGGGCTGGTCGATCGCTTCGGCCATCACGTCGAGAATGGTCAGCCGCGCGTCCTTGGCCTGCGCCAGCGCCGAGGCCAGCACCTGCGACGGGATGCCGTCGAGCTTGGTGTCCAGCTGCAGCGCGGTGACGAATTCCCTGGTGCCCGCGACCTTGAAGTCCATGTCACCGAAGGCGTCCTCGGCGCCGAGGATGTCGGTCAGCGCGACGAACCGGCGCTCGGTGTTACCGCCTTCGCTCTCCACGTCGTCTGACACCAGACCCATGGCGATGCCGGCGACCGGCGCCTTCAGCGGCACCCCGGCGTTGAGCAGTGACAGCGTCGACGCGCACACCGATCCCATCGAGGTCGACCCGTTGGAGCTCAACGCCTCTGAGACCTGGCGAATCGCGTACGGGAACTCCTCGACGCTGGGCAGCACCGGCATCAACGCCCGCTCGGCCAGCGCGCCGTGGCCGATCTCGCGGCGCTTGGGCGAACCGACCCGACCGGTCTCACCGGTCGAATACGGCGGGAAGTTGTAGTGGTGCATGTAGCGCTTGGTGGTTTCGGGGCCCAGCGAGTCGATCTGCTGCGACATCTTCATCATGTCCAGCGTGGTGATGCCCAGGATCTGGGTCTCGCCGCGCTCGAACAGCGCGCTGCCGTGCGCGCGTGGCACCACGGCCACCTCGGCGCCCAACGCGCGGATGTCGGTGACACCGCGGCCGTCGATGCGGAAATGGTCGGTCAGGATGCGCTGGCGGACAAGCTTTTTTGTCAGCGACCGGAAAGCCGCCGACACTTCCTTCTCACGGCCGGCGAATTGCTCGGCGAGCCGTTCGAGCACCTCGACCTTGATCTCGTCGGTGCGGTCGTTGCGCTCCTGCTTACCTGCGATGGTCAGCGCCTCGGAGAGGGCTTCGGTCGCCACCGAGGACACCGCGTAGTACACGTCCTCGGTGTAGTCCGGGAACACCGGGTATTCACCGGCCGGCTTGGCGGCGCGCTCGGCCAGCTGCTGCTGCGCGTCGACGAGCGTCTTGATGAACGGCTTGGCGGCCTCGAGGCCCTCGGCGACAACGGCTTCCGTCGGCGCCTGTGCGCCGCCGGCGATCAGTTCGATGACGTTGTCGGTGGCCTCGGCCTCGACCATCATGATCGCGACGTCGTTGTCCTCCAGCGCGCGGCCCGCCACCACCATGTCGAACACGGCGCGTTCGAGCTGCTCGACGGTCGGGAACGCGACCCAGGTGCCGTCGATCAGCGCGACGCGCACGGCGCCGACGGGCCCGGAGAACGGCAGCCCCGCGAGCTGGGTGGACGCCGAGGCGGCGTTGATGGCCACCACGTCGTACAGGTCCTTGGGGTCCAGGGACAGCACGGTGACGACGACCTGGATCTCGTTGCGCAGGCCCGACACGAACGACGGGCGCAGCGGGCGGTCGGTCAACCGGCAGGTCAGGATCGCATCGGTGGACGGGCGGCCCTCGCGGCGGAAGAACGATCCGGGGATCCGGCCCGCGGCGTACATCCTTTCCTCGACGTCGATCGTCAACGGGAAGAAGTCGAAGTGGTCCTTGGGGTTCTTGCTGGCGGTCGTCGCCGACAGCAGCATGGTCTCGTCGTCGAGGTAGGCCACGGCGGCGCCGGCGGCCTGCTGGGCGAGCCGCCCGGTCTCGAAACGAATGGTGCGGGTGCCGAAGCTCCCGTTGTCGATCACGGCGGTGGTCTCGTACACACCGTCTTCAATCTCAACTACAGACATGGGCGTCCGTATGGCCTCTCTGATTTTTGTTCAGCTGTTTCGCGTCGTCACAGCGTGCGAACCACCGGCCTTGATGCGGCTACGGCCGTCGATCGAAGCGGCCGGGAGATAATCCCCCGGCAGCCACTACCGAAGACCGCCCGATCAGGCGGGTACCGATATGACGCGCGGGAGCGGTGCTCGCGGATATGCGAAGACCGCACCCGGGTGTTCCAGCCGTACCGGCTGTCGAACAGAGCCATCGTACCGTGGGCCAGGAACGCCAACCGAATCCCGTCGAGATCCGACGCCCCATCCGCACGGCGCGGCGTCAGCGCCGCAGGCCGAGGCGCTCGATCAGGGTGCGGTAGCGCGCCACGTCGACCTGCGCGACGTACTTGAGCAGCCGGCGCCTGCGGCCGACCAGCAGCAGCAGGCCACGGCGCGAGTGGTGGTCGTGCTTGTGGGTCTTGAGATGCTCGGTCAGGTCCGTGATCCGCTTGGTCAGCAGGGCGACCTGGGCTTCCGGCGAACCGGTGTCGGTCTCGTGAAGGCCGTACTCGGCCAGGATGGTCTTCTTCTCTTGGGCAGTGAGCGCCACGAAACAACTCCAATTTTTTCAGTCCGCGTGGGAACTCTTGTCAAGGCGCGGCCGCCGCGAACTGCAGCGCACGCCGGGTCGGCTGGCAGTTTAGCAGCGCAGGCGCCCCGGCCACGAATCAGCGCGGGGTGGGCTACTGGGCGGCCAGGATCGAGCGCGCCCGTTCGGTGTCGTCGCCCATCGTGGCCACCAGGTCCTCCACCTTGGCGAACTTCTCCTGGCCGCGGATGCGCGCGACGAAGTCCAGGGCGACGTGCTGTCCGTACAGGTCGGCGGAGGTGTCCAGCACGAACGCCTCCACGGTGCGGGTGCGCCCGGAGAAGGTCGGGTTGGTGCCCACCGACACCGCGGCCTGGTAGCGCTCCCCCGGGACGACGGCGCCGGCCACCGGTCCGTGACCCAGCACGGTGAACCACGCGGCGTAGACGCCGTCGGCGGGGATCGCCGAATGCATCGGCGGCGCCACGTTGGCGGTCGGAAAGCCCAGCACCCGGCCGCGCCCGTCGCCGCGCACCACCACACCTTCCACGCGGTGGGGCCGGCCCAGCGCCTCCGCGGCCGCGACCACGTCGCCGGCGTCCACACAGGAGCGGATGTAGGTCGACGAGAACGTGACGGTCTCGTCGTTGTCGTGCTCGGTGACGTCGGAGACCAGGGTCATGGCCTCCACCGCGAAGCCGAACCGCTCGCCGGCCTTGCGCAGCAGGTCGACGTTGCCCGCGGCCTTCTTGCCGAAGGTGAAGTTCTCCCCGACCACCACCTCGACCACGTGCAACCGCTCGACGAGCAGTTCGTGGATGTAGCGCTCGGGGGTCAGCTTCATGAAGTCGGCGGTGAACGGCATCACCAGGAACACGTCGACGCCGAGTTCCTCGACGAGTTCGGCGCGCCGGGTCAGTGTGGTCAGTTGCGCGGGATGGTTGCCCGGGAAGACGACCTCCATCGGATGCGGATCAAACGTCATCACCACCGTCGGAACGCCCCGAGAGCGACCCGCCTTCACGGCGTGGCTGATCAGCTCCTGGTGCCCGCGGTGCACCCCGTCGAACACGCCGATCGTGACGACACATCGGCCCCAGTCCGTCGGGATCTCGTCTTGTCCCCGCCAGCGCTGCACAGCGTCAGCCTACGACCCGCGCGACGCGTGCGACGCCGCTGGATCCCCCAGATCAGTGAAGATTGCCTAAACTTAGTAAGCGTGAGCCCAAACGGTAACCCCCGCGACCTGTCCATGGTCGCCCAGGATTACCTGAAGGTGATCTGGACCGCGCAGGAGTGGTCGCACGAAAAGGTCAGCACCAAGATGCTCGCCGAGCGGCTCGGGGTTTCGGCCAGCACGGCCTCGGAGTCCATCCGCAAGCTCGCCGATCAGGGTCTGGTCGACCACCAGAAGTACGGCGCGGTGACGCTGACCGATGCCGGTCGTGCGGCGGCGCTGGCGATGGTGCGCCGGCATCGGTTGATGGAAACGTTTCTGATGCGCGAACTCGGCTACAGCTGGGACGAGGTGCACGACGAGGCCGAGGTGCTCGAACACGCGGTGTCCGACCAGATGCTCGACCGCATCGACGCCAAGCTCGGCTATCCCACCCGCGATCCGCACGGCGATCCGATTCCGGCCGCCGACGGTCGGGTGCCCACCCCCGATGCCCGGCAACTGTCGGTCTGCCACGACGGCGACTCCGGGATGGTCGCGCGCATTTCCGACGCGGACCCCGAGATGCTGCGCTATTTCGACAGTGTCGGCATCACGCTGGACGCGCGGTTGCTGGTGCTGGCCCGCCGCGACTTCGCGGGCATGATCTCGGTGGCTGTCAGACCGGCCGATGCCAGGGAGGATCATCCTGGCGTCACCGTCGATCTGGGCAGCCCTGCCGCGGAAGCGATCTGGGTGGTCGCCGGCTAGTCGACGGGGCCGGCGAAGACCGAGTCACGGACTCCAATCGGGAATAAGCACAGGCCGACAATCGTCACAGTGAATGCGTGTCGGACACGGCTGTCGAGGTGCCTGCTTCGGCGTGGCATCACCGTGCCGACACCCCCATAGCCTGCACTGACGGAAACTGACTTTTGCGAGGGAGTGATGAGCATGCGCGGCAACGACTTGCCCCAAGCGCTGCATGAACTCGAGCAGGAGTTCGCCCAGTTGGCACCCGACATCCCCGAGGGTGCGCACAAGAAGGCGCTTTCGGTGCTGCACGGAATCGTCATGGAGATGTGGCGCAGCATCGAGCGCGATCGTGCGTCGGCCGCCGGGATGGCCTCCGACGTGTCGATCCGTGACATCGCCGACCTGTGGCAGCAGGCACCCCCGATGGAAGGCGAGGCCGTCAACCAACCGCTGCCCGTCGGCAGCCAGGCCCCCGACTTCGCGCTACCGGACACGTCGGGGAACATGGTGCGGCTCAGCGACTTCCGGGGCCGCCCGGTCGTGTTGGTGTTCTACCCGCTGGACTGGAGCCCCGGCTGCAGCCAGCAACTCGACCTCTACCAACAGGAGATCGGCGAGTTCGAGGCCAGGGACGCGCAGGTGCTCGGCATCTCGGTCGACAGCGTCTACAGCCACGGCGCGTGGGCGGCGGTACGCGGCCTGGACATCCCGCTGCTGTCGGACTTCCACCCCAAGGGCGAGGTGGCGCGCCGCTACCAGGCTTGGCGCGACGACGACGGTTTCAGCGAGCGGGCGCTCTACGTGATCGACCGGGACGGCCGAATCGCCTACGGCCACATCTCGCCGTATCTGCACCACGTTCCGGACATCTACGAGTTGCTCGAGGCCGTCGACGCCGCCCGTTCGCCCCGACCGGCCAAATTGACAGCGTGAGAGGAGGATTGACGCAATGACGATGTTATCCACCGTTCCCCGACGCGGTCGCATGTCGGCGCCCTCGGTCGCACCCGTCGTCGTCTACGGCCGACGCTGGTGCGCATTGACCCAGATGGTGCGTCGCCACCTCGACCGCAGCGGAATCCCCTACGAGTACGTCGATCTCGACGACAATCCGGGCGTGTACTCAAGGCTGGCGTGGATGACCGGCGGCCGCGTCCGCAACCCGGTGGTCAACGTCGGCGGTGAGCTGCTGGTTCAGCCGAGCATCGGTGAACTGCAGTGGGCGCTGCGACGAGGCGGTCGGCGATGACCGGCGACCCGAACGCGACCACCGCCCAGGCGGTGTCGATCATTTCCTGCCCCGGGTGCGGCAAAGGCAACCGGGTGCGCCCGACCCCACGCGGGACACCGCGCTGCGGCACGTGTCGTGAGGCGCTGCCCTGGCTCGTCGACGCCGACGCCGCCACCTTCGACCAGGAGATGCAGTCGTCGGTGCCGGTGCTGGTCGACTTCTGGGCGCCGTGGTGCGGTCCGTGTCGCGCCGTGGCGCCGGTGCTCGAACAGCTGGCGCGTCAGCGCGCCGGACGGCTCAAGGTGGTCAAGGTCAACGTCGACGAGAACCCGGCTACCGCCGCGCGCTTCGACGTCGCGGGCATCCCGCTGCTGGTGCTCACTCGCGACGGCCGCGAGGTCGCGCGGCTCACCGGCGCAGTGCCGCTCGCCCAGCTAGGAGGCTGGCTCGATCAGCACCTCAGCGCCGACTCTCCCTAACCGCCGCTTCGGGTTGGTGAAGGCCGGACGCCCGCACGAGCGCGGCCAGCACGATCGCGCCCACCAGCAGCGCGGGCACATCGCCCGCCAGGTGTCCCAGCTGGTGGTGGCCGCGCACCGACTGCACCGCCATGATCGCCGCGTGCACGACGCTGGACCAGACCGTGAACCAGATCAGGCTGAGATGGGCCCGCGGGTCGCGGGCGGCGATCAACAAAAAGACGCCGAGGGTCGCGTAGATGCCCACGATCATCATGAAGTAGTCGGAATGATGCGGCGGCCCCGCATGCCATGCCCACCCCGCCGGCCACACCGCCGACAGCGGGTACAGGCACAGCGCGATCAGACCGAACACGACGAGTGCGATCTGGAGAAGCTTGTACGGCGACGGCATCGTGGGCTCCCTTCGGCGAGAACGCCGAATCAGTATGCGCCTACAGGGTCGCCGGGCGTAGCACCACGACGGATTTGGTGCGCGAGGCCCGGTCCTGCAGCAGCGCGATGACCTGCCCGTCCGGCGCCGTCGCCGCGTAGGTGCCGTCGATACCGGCCGGTGTCAGCGGCCGTCCGTGGCGCACGTGCTCGGCCTCCTCGAGGGTCACGTCCCGCCGCGGGAACGCCAGAAGACACGCCGCGTCGAGGGTGTAGGACAGTGCGGGGCCGTCGGCCAACTCGTCGAGGGTGTGCGCCTCGTCGAGCCCGAACTCGCCGACTCGGGTGCGGCGCAACGCGATGAGATGCCCGCCCACCCCCAGGGCGGCGCCGACGTCGCGGGCCAGCGCGCGGATATAGGTGCCGCTGGAGCAGTCCACCTCGACGTCGACGTCGATCAACCCGGCCTGCCGCCGGACCTCCAGCACATCGAAGCGGTGCACGCGCACCCGCCGCGGCGCCAACTCGACGGCCCGCCCCTCGCGGGCGAGTTTGTACGCGCGTTGACCGCCGACCTTGATCGCGCTGACCGCCGACGGCACCTGGTCGATCTCACCACGCAGCGCCGACACCGCGCTCGCGATCTGCTCGACGGTGAGGGCGTCAGCCGAAACGGTCTGCAGCACATCACCTTCGGCGTCTTCGGTCGAGGTGGTCTGACCGAGACGGATGGTGGCCGCATAGGACTTGTCGGCGGCGGTCAGCAGGCCCAGGATCTTGGTGGCTCGTTCGACACCGATGACCAACACGCCGGTGGCCATCGGGTCCAGCGTCCCGGCGTGACCGACCTTTCTCGTGCCGAAGATGCGACGGCACCGAGACACCACGTCGTGGCTGGTGATCCCCGCCGGCTTGTCGACGATGACCAGACCCGCCTCGGTCATAGGACGATCGCCGTCAGCGCCAGACCGCCGCGCACCGACCAGCGTCCGGCCAGCGCCTTCAGCGGTGGCCCGGACGGCGCGGCGGGATCGATCAGGATGCGCGACTCGAACCGGCCAGAGGTGCCGGTGTCGTCGATCTCGAAGCTGATGTGCGCGTCCTCGAACCCCAGCCACCGCCGCGTCACCGGAAACCACGCCTTGTAGGTCGCTTCCTTCGCGCAGAACAGGATTCGGTCCCAGTGCAAGCCCTCGGGCAGCGCACCCAGCTCTCGCCGCTCAGCGGGCAGGCTGATGGCGTCGAGCACACCGTTGGGCAATACGTCGTGAGGTTCGGCGTCGATGCCCACCGAGCGCACCTCGTGCTGTCTGCCCACCACCGCCCCGCGGTAGCCCTCGCAGTGGGTGAGGCTGCCGACGACGCCGTCGGGCCAGCGCGGTTCACCCTTCTCCCCTTTCAGGATCGGCACGGGCGCCAGGCCCAACTGCCGCAACGCTTCGCGTGCGCAGTGCCGCACGGTGATGAACTCATTGCGCCGCTTGGCCACCGACCGCGCAATCAGCGGTTCCTCCTCGGGCAGCGGCGCCAGTTCCGGTGGGTCGGTGTACATCTCGGCGGCCGCGAGGGACCGCGAGCCGGGCAGAATGTCGCCGAGCATTCTGGCCACGGTCGTCATGGCTGCCTGGCCCGGATGCGCTGCTGCATCTTCTCGGCGTGGTCGCGCATCTCCTGGGTGATCTGAAAGTGGCCGCCGAACTCGTTGAGATAACCCGGCGCGTAGCGCGGGTCGGGCAGCACCTGCCGCAGCCATCGATACGGCTTGCGGCGCCGCCATTCTCGCGGGTAGCCGACCGAGACCTCCTCGAACCGCACACCGTCGTACCAGGTGGTGCGCGGGATGTGCAGATGCCCGTACACCGAACAGATCGCGTTGTAACGGGTGTGCCAGTCGGCGGTGGCGGTGGTGCCACACCACATCGCGAACTCCGGATAGAACATCGCCTCGCAGGGTTCGCGGACCAGCGGGAAGTGGTTGACCAGCACGGTCGGCGTCATCCAGTCCAGATCCTCGAGCCGTTTGCGGGTGTAGGCCACCCGGTCGCGGCACCAGGCGTCACGGGTGGCGTAGGGCTCGGCGGACAGCAAAAACTCGTCGGTGCCCACGATGTTTCGCTCGCGCGCGATGGCCAGGCCCTCGGCCTTGGTGGCCGCGCCCTGCGGCAGAAACGAGTAGTCGTAGAGCAGGAACATCGGCACGATCGTGGCCGGTCCGCCCTCCTCGGTCCACACCGGGAACGGATGCTCGGGGGTGACCACGCCCATCTCGTCGCAGATGTTGACCAGGTAGTCGTAGCGGGCCTTGCCGAAGATCTGCATCGGGTCGCGGTTGGTGGTCCACAACTCGTGGTTGCCCGGCACCCAGATGACCTTCGCGAACCGTTTGCGCAGCAGGTCCAGCGCCCAATGGATCTCGTCGGTGCGCTCGGCGATGTCGCCGGCGACGATCAACCAGTCGTCGGGGCTGGCCGGATACAGCGACTCGGTGACCGGCTTGTTGCCGGTGTGACCGGTGTGGAGGTCGCTGATCGCCCAGAGGGTGGGTCGTCGGCCATCACGTGTCACAGCCGACCAGCCTACTTAAGCCGCGGTGAAGGGCCCGCAGGCCGACTAGAACAGGTTCTCGTTTCCCCCGCGACCGCCGACGGCGGGCCGCTACACTGCCCGGGCAGGGTCGGAGGTAGCCGGCGGCGCAGCCGCCCGACAGGAAGGGGCGTGATGGTCGCCAAGCTGCGTGTGCTGTCGGCGCTGAGCGCGCTGGTCGCCGCCGTGGTGGTGGTGTGGCAGGCCGGCCCAACGCACCGACCGCAGGTGGACGCGGCCGACATCCCCATGACCAACGTCACCACCAGCATCAAGTGGCCGGTCATCGAGACCACCGACCCGTCGCCGTTCAACCCGTGCAAGGACATCCCGCTCGACGTGGTGCAAGGCCTCGGGCTGGCCTACACACCGCCGATCCCCGAGGACCAGCTGCGCTGCAAGTACGACGCGGGCAACTACCAGATGGCGGTCGAGGCGATCGTCTGGCGCACCTACGAGCAGACGCTGCCCGCCGACGCCGTCCAGCTCGACATCGACGGCCATCGCGCGGCCCAGTACTGGATCATGAAGCCGACCGACTGGAACAACCGCTGGTGGATCACCTGCATGATCGCCTTCGACACCAGCTACGGCGTCCTGCAGCAGTCGCTGTTCTATTCGCCGATCTACTCCGAGCCCGACCCCGACTGCATGCAGACCAACCTGCAGCGCGCACACGAACTGATCCCGCACTACGTTTTCTGAGGCTGCGTAGCCTCGGTGACGTGACTGCAGTTTCCTCCGCACCCGGATCCGCGCCGTCCCGCTCGAACCTCCACCGGATCACCGGTCGGACCGCGTCGCGCCTGTTGCGCCTGCCACCGCGCACCACGGACTTCTCGGTGACCCGGGTGGCGGTGCCGATGCGCGACGGGGTCGAGCTGATCGCCGACCACTACGCCCCGGCGACGGCCGATCCGGCCGGCACCCTGCTGGTGCGCTGCCCGTACGGCCGACGTTTCCCGATCGCCGCGCTCTACGCGGGCGTCTACGCGGCGCGGGGCTATCACGTGGTGTTTCAAAGCGTGCGTGGCACCTTCGGCTCCGGCGGTGAGTTCGACCCGATGGTCAACGAGATCGCCGACGGCGCCGACACCGCGCAGTGGCTGCGCGACCAGCCGTGGTTCACCGGCAGCTTCGCCACCATCGGGCTGTCGTATCTGGGCTTCACCCAGTGGGCGCTGCTGACCGACCCCCCGCCGGAGATGACGGCCGCCGTCGTCATCGTCGGCCCGCACGACGTCAGCGGACCGCGGTGGGGCACCGGCTCGTTCGCGCTCGACGACTTTCTGGGCTGGAGCCACCTGGTGGCCAACCAGGAAGACCGCAACCGGGCCCGCGCGCTTCTGCGCCAACTGCGCGCCCGACGCGCACTGGCCCGCGCGACCAGCGGGTTGCCCGCCGGCGAGTCCGGGCGCGCGCTGCTCGGCGCGGGCGCGCCGTGGTGGGAGTCGTGGCTGGACCATCCGCAGGCCGACGACCCGTTCTGGACCTCGCTCAACCTCGGTCGGGCGTTGGACCGCACCGAGATCCCGGTGCTGCTGATCGGCGGCTGGCAGGACGTGTTTCTCGAGCAGACGCTCGTCCAGTACCAGCGCCTGCACGAGCGCGACGTGGCGGTCGGACTGACCGTGGGGCCGTGGACGCACACCCACCTCATGACGAAGGCCGTGCCAACCGTCATCCGCGAATCCCTGGACTGGCTCGGCACGCACCTCGGCGGCCGCGCCGGCGCCCGCCGTCAGCCGGTGCGCGTCTTCGTCAACGGCAGCGACTGGATCGACCTGCCGCACTGGCCGCCCACGATGCCCGAGCAGGTCCGCTATCTACAGCCCGGCGGCCGACTCGGCGATGCGGTACCACCCGACACGGCGGCGCCGTCGACGTTCACCTACCACCCGGCCCACCCGACACCGACCGTGGGCGGGCGGGTGCTGTCACCGGCGGGCGGCTACCGCAAGGACGACAGTTTGGCGCAGCGACCCGACGTGCTGTGCTTCACCGGCGACGCGCTGCCCACCGACCTGTACGTGGCCGGATCGCCGGTCGTGGAACTGGCGCATTCGTGCGACAACCCGCACAACGACCTGTTCGTGCGGCTCAGCGAGGTCGACGCCAAGGGCCGGTCCCGCAACGTCAGCGACGGCTATGTCGCCAGCGCAGCCGATTCGGGGACGGTCCGGGTCGAACTGGACGGTGTCGCACACCGGTTCCGGGCCGGATCGCGGATCCGGGTGCTGGTGGCGGGCGGATCCCATCCGCGGTTCGCCCGCAATCTGGGTACCGGTGAACCGTTGGGCACCGGACGTCGGCTGGTGCCGGCCACCCACACCGTGCACCTGGGCGACGGCGCGTCCCGGCTGTTGCTGCCCGCGGACCAGCGTCCCCCGTCAGCCGACTGAGCGACGCACCCGGTCGGCGATCTCACCCAAGGTGGTGTCGTCGTGCACCGACCGCCCCCATCCGGGGTCGACCGGCAACTGCACCCAACTGGCGCAGCCGGCGTAGTCGGGTGTGCGGACCAGCCGCAGCGGCTCACGCAGCGGTGTGGCCTGCACGACCAGCACGGTGAGTCGATGCTTCGGCCGGAAGTCCAGCCGATCCCGGCGCACCGAATCGGCGGTCCAGATATGCAGTGGCGCAATCGATTCCAGCTCATCTGGCCGGTTCACCTCGACGGCCGCGACAATGCGGGCGCCGGCGCGGATCACCACGGCGTCCTCGGTGCTGTCTTGCGCCGAGGGGTTCAGCAGATCGCGGTGTTCGGGACGCACCCGCTCGGCGTGGCTGTGAGCGACGGTCGGGAACAACAGGAAGCGCTGCGCCGCGACGGCGAACCGCTTCTCGTGGATGCCGCCCTTGCGCAGCAGGACCGTCTGCCTGCCGTCGAGCAGCGCGCGCACCGCCGCGCCCCACTCCTTGAGCGCGGGCCGGGTCAGCGTCGCGGTCATGCCAGATTCAGCCGGGCGCGCACCTCGGGCCGACGCAGCGGCGGCACCGTCTTGGGCGGCTGCCGGCGCTCGGGAAGACGGCCCAACAGCCGGGTCGTCGTCGCGGTCACCTCGGCGACCGCGGCCTCGAACGCCTCGACGTTGGCGGCCGACGGCCGGGTGATGCCGCTGACCTTGCGGACGTACTGGCGTGCGGCCGCCTCGATCTCCTCGCCGGTCGCCGCCGGTTCCAGTCCCCGCAGCTCCGTGATATTTCGGCACATGCCTCCACGATAGGTTGATCGACATGGCCGGCACAGAATCCGCAGACATCCTGCTCGTCGACACCCGGGACCGGGTGCGCACTCTGACGCTGAACCGCCCGCAGGCGCGCAACGCGCTGTCGGCGGCGCTGCGCAACCGCTTCTTCGCCGCACTGCGCGAGGCCGAGGCCGACGCCGGCGTCGACGTCGTCATCGTCACCGGCGCCGATCCGGTGTTCTGCGCCGGGTTGGACCTCAAGGAACTGGGCGACTCCACCGAACTGCCCGACATCTCGCCGAAGTGGCCGCCGATGGTCAAGCCGGTGATCGGGGCGATCAACGGCGCCGCGGTGACCGGCGGGCTCGAGCTCGCGCTGTACTGCGACATCCTGATCGCCTCCGAGCACGCCCGCTTCGCCGATACGCATGCCCGCGTCGGCCTGCTGCCCACCTGGGGGCTCTCGGTGCGGCTGCCGCAGAAGGTCGGCGTCGGGCTGGCCCGCCGGATGAGCCTGACCGGCGACTACCTCTCGGCGACCGATGCGCTGCGGGCCGGGCTGGTCACCGAGGTGGTGGCGCACGAGCGGCTGCTCGCAGCGGCGGGTGAGGTGGCCGCGTCGATCGTCGGCAACAACCAGATGGCGGTGCGGGCACTGCTGGCGTCGTATCACCGCATCGACGAGGCGCAGACCAACGAGGGCCTGTGGATCGAGGCGGCCTCGGCCCGGCATTGGATGAGCACCGCGACCGGCGACGACATCGCCGCCAGCCGCGCCGCGGTCTTCGAACGGGGCCGCGCGCAGGTCCGGTAGGTTTCTGGTCCCTTCTGGCGCGAGCGTGCATGTCAGAGGGCGACACGCCGTCGAGGTTTCCGAGGTTGCGCACGCTCGTAGGCTGACGGCGTGAACGAAGCACACCAGCGGTGCGGCAGCGACGAGTGGCGCCAGATCATCCGCGAGACCATCCTCCCGTGGGCGCTGGGCCAGACCGACCTCGGCGACGACGTGCTCGAAGTCGGGCCCGGCTACGGGGCCACCACAGACGTGCTGAGCGAAACGGTCCCCCGGCTCACCTCGGTCGAGATCGACGACGAGCTCGCGGCGATGCTGACGGATCGCTACGCCGGCCGGTCCTCGGTGCAGATCGTGCGCGGTGACGCCACTGCGTTGGGGTTCGAAGCGAATCGGTTCACCGGCGCGGCGTGCTTCACCATGCTCCATCACGTCGCGACCGCCGACCTCCAGGACCGGGTGTTCGCCGAGATCGCCCGGGTGCTGCGGCCGGGTGCCGCGCTGGTCGCCAGCGACAGCCTGGCCAGTGACGAGTTGAAGGCCCACCACGACGGCGACACCTACAACCCCGTCGACCCCGCGTCGCTGCCCGCGCGGCTGGCCGCGGCCGGTTTCGACGACGTCGAGGTGCGCACCAACCCCTTCGGTTGGGCCGCGATCGCCCGGGCGGCGAAATAGTTCGCAGAAAAGTGTGCGAGTAGCCCGTGGCGGGCGCTCCTACAGCTAACCGCGACCCAACCGGGGTCGCAGCGCACAGCTAGGAACCGCCATGAGCACCACGTATGACACCGAACCCCAGACCGCCACCGTCGCGGCCGCATGGGCGTCGAGCGCGCTCGGTCAACCTGATGACGAGCGCCGCCTGGGCTTCGCCGAGCCGACCCAGCCTGTCGGCGTACCCGACGTCGAGGCCCGGCGGCCGGTCGCCAGGCACGCCCTGATCGCGTTGGCGCTGGCCGGCGGCATCGGGGCGGGCGCGGCGCTGGGCCTGTTCTTCGTCGACCTCACCCCGGGTCAGCAGACCGTGGCCCCCGGCATCGTCTCCACGCCGTCGCAGACCGTCGCCGTCACCCCCGACGGCGGTCGCCCGCCGCAGGCGCCGCCGGTCGCACCGGCACCGGCGAACGGGCCGAGCAGCGCCGGTGTCGGCACCCCGCTCGCGCCGACCGGGGAGCCTGTCGCGGTCGCAGTCCCCACCGAAGCCCCTACGGCGCAGGCCCCCGCGCCGGCCGAGCCACCCGCTCCGCAGGATCAAGCGCCGGCGGACCCGGGCGTAGAACCGGAGGCCCCGCCGGAGCCGGAGCCGCCGCTGCCGCCGTTACCGCCGCACCCGACGCCCGACGATCTGGGTTTCGACCCGGGCGATCCGGGGCCGGAACCCCCTCCGCCGCCAGTGCAGGGGCCGGGCGATATCGCAGTGCCGAAACCGCAGCCGCCCAAACCGCAGCCGCCGAAACCGGATCTGGACATCTCGGCCGGACTCGGCTCGTAGCATCCGCCTCACGGGCCATGAGGAGCCACGTCATGACCGCCGCACCGAACTGGGACGTCACGGGCCGCGCCGACAGCGATGCGGAGTTGGCCCGTGCGTCCGCAGCCGGCGACAAGCGCGCGTTCGCGGCCGTCTACGACCGCTACGCCGACCGGTTGCACGACTTCTGCGTCGGCATGCTTGCCGACCGTGACGGTGCCGCGGACTGTGTGCAGGACGTGTTCTGTATCGCGGCAACCGAACTGCCCCGACTCCGCGACCCCGACAAGCTGCGGCCGTGGCTGTACTCGATCGCCCGCAACGAGGCGCTGCGCCGAATCCGGCAGCGCCGCAGGGAGACCCCGTCCGAAGAGTTGCCCGACACCGCATCCGGCGACCCCGGTCCCGACACGCTCGCCGCGCGCCTGGAGCTGGCCGAACTGATCTCCGATGCGGCCGGCGGGCTGTCCGACCGGGACCGGGCGGTGTTGGAGTTGGCGTTCCGGCACGGCCTGGGCGGACCCGAGCTCGCCGAGGCGCTGGGGGTCACCCCGACCAACGCCAACACCCTCGTGCACCGGCTACGCGACACCATCGAGCGGTCGCTCGGCGCGCTGCTGGTATCCCGCCGTGCCCGCCGCAGCGGTGGCTGCCCCGAACTGGCGGCGATCCTCGCCGGCTGGGACGGTCAGATGAATGTGCTTATGCGCAAACGCATTTCACGGCACATTGACTCCTGCCTCGACTGTGAGGAGCAGCGCCGACGGCTGGTCAGCCCGGTTGCGCTGCTCGGCGCGGCTCCGGTGTTCCTGCCGGCGCCGGCGTGGCTGCGCGAACAGACGCTGAGCGAGATCCAACTGACCTCGTCGGCCACGCCGATGCCCCGGCAACCGGCCGACGGCGCCGGCCTCGGTGTCGGTCTCGGTCTCGGTCTCGGAGCCGGTGTCGACCGCCCCACCCGCAGCTCGGCGCTGCCGGTGATCGCGTTCGTCACCGCGCTCATCGCCGCGCTGGGCGCCACCCTGGCCTGGACGACGATGCAGCAGCCGGGCATTCCGTTGCCGATCGAGGTGAGCCAGACGGCGCCGGCGGCAACGCCGACCTCGTCAGGCCTCGTGCCGCCAGCACCGTCACCAGCGCCGCCGCCCGCCGGCGCCGCGCCGGTGAGGTCTGCCGAACCCGTTCCGCCAATCCGACCGAGCACCGCTGCGCCGGCCACGCCCGCCGCGCCCCACCCCGCGGCCGAACCACCGTCACCGGAACCGCCGCCGCCGCCACCGCCGGCGCCACCGGTCCCGCAGTGGCCGGAGCTGCCGGCATGGCCGGAACTGCCACGGTGGCCGCAACTGCCGCCGTGGCCCGGCGGCACCGGTCCCGACCCCGGCGGCCCGGGACCCACACCGGGCAGTCAGTTCACCGGACCGTCAGACTTCGGCAGTCTGCCGCCCGATTCGAGCGTGCCGCAGTGACCGCGATAGGTGCCGCAAACAGTTCGGCCTTGCGGTGTGTCATCGCCAGCTGCTCCAATATCAGAAACCGCTGGCGGGAGTCACTATGACCGCGGTACCTGACTGGGATGTCGCCGAACCGCGCGCGTCCGACGCGGAGCTGGTGCGCGGCTCGCTGGCCGGGGACCGAGCCGCCTTCGCTGACATCTACGACCGCTACGCCGATCGACTGTACGACTTCTGCGTGGGAATGCTGCGCGACCGCGACGGCGCCGCCGATTGCGTCCAGGACACGTTCTGCATCGCCGCGACCCGGCTGCACCAACTGCGTGAGCCGGACAGGCTGCGCCCGTGGCTGTATTCGGTTGCCCGGCATGAGGCGCTTCGACGGCTCCGCGACCGGCGCCGCGAGACACCGTCAGACGCGCTGCCCGAGCTGGAGTCTGCCGACGAGGCGCCGGACGCGCTGTCAGCGCGCACCGAGCTCGCCGACCTCGTCGCCGACGTCGCCGGCGGATTGTCCGACCGCGACCAGGCGGTGCTCGACCTGGCGTTCCGCCACGGACTGAACGGCCCGGACCTCGCCGAGGCTCTCGGGGTCAGCCACAGCAACGCCAACACGATGGTGCAGCGGCTCAAGCGGACCATCGAACGCTCGCTCGGCGCATTGTTGGTGTCGCGGCGGGCGCACCACCGCGAAGACGCGTGCGCGCAGCTGCGCGAGATCCTCGCGGGCTGGGACGGGACTTTCACGATCCTGTTGCGCAAACGCGTCACACGGCACATCGAATCGTGCGACGTGTGCGAGCAGGAACGCAAAGGGCTGGTGAGTCCCGCGGCGCTGCTCGGCGCGCCGATCTTCATTCCGGCGCCGGCCGAGCTCCGCGAACGCACACTCGGCGAGGTTCAACTCACCAGCCACGGCAGCGCGATGGCCGATACCCCGGGCCCGGGAAAGGGCCCCGAAAAGCGCCGGCCCAGCAGGGCTTTGGTGGCGGCGTTGTTGATCTCGCTGCTGGGCGTCTCCGGGGCTCTGCTCCTCGGCTCGCTGCTTGGCGAACCGGTGGAGCTCGCGCCGGTCGAGGTCGGCGACACCGAACCGGGCCCGACCGGCCCGCCGGCCGCACCGGTCGGCCCGCCGCCTGCCGCGCCGCCGTCGCAGCCCGGGACGCCGCGCAACGCCCCGCCGCCGTCCGGCGCGCCGCCGCAGCAGACCCCGCCGCCCGCGTCCCAGACGCCGCCGGCTCTGCCCGCCCCCGTCGATACCGAACCGGCGCCCGAGGAACCGGTGCCGGACGCACCCGCCGAGGAACCCCCGATGTCGTTCACCCCGTCGGTGGTGGCACCTCCCCCGCCCGGTCCCGACGTCGGAGGCGACGAGGGCGGCGATTCTCGGCGGCGCCGGTAGCCGCCACTAGCCCGTACCGGGCACCAGCCAGCGTCCGGAGAACGCGCGCCAGCCGACGAAGGCCAGCCGCAACACCATGAACGTGGAGAGCCCCGACCAGATGCCCAACAGACCCCAGCCGAATGCCAACGACATCCAGATCAGCGGCAGGAACCCGGTCATGGCGCTGATCAATGTCGCGTTGCGCATGAACTTCGCGTCGCCGGCACCCAGCAGCACCCCGTCGAGCGCGAAAACCACGCCCGCGACCGGTAATTGGGCCACCATGAACCACCAGGGCACCCCGATCGCGTCGAGCACCGAGCGGTCGTCGGTGAACGCGTTGGGCACCACCGAGGAACCGACAGCCAGCGTCGCGGCCAGCACCGACGCCGCCACCGTCGAGAAGATGGTCACCCGCCACGCCACCGACTTGGCGTGCGAGAGCTGACCGGCCCCCAGCGCCGCGCCCACCAGTGACTGCGCGGCGATCGCCAGCGAATCCAGCACCAGCGCAAGGAAATTCCACAGCTGCAGCACCACCTGATGGGCGGCCACCGACGCCGCGCCGAACCGGGCCGCCACCGCACCGGCGGACACGAAGCACGCCTGGAACGCCATCGTGCGCAGCACCAGATCGCGACCCATCACCACCTGCGCACGCAACACCGCGGGCTGCACACCCACCGGCACCCGCTCGACGACCAGCGCGCGCAGGAACAACAGCCCGGCGATCCACTGCCCCACCAGGTTCGCCACCGCCGACCCGGCCAGTTCGAGCCGGGGCATGCCGAGCCAGCCGTACACCAGCAGCGGGCACAACACCGCCGACACCGCGAAGCCCGTGACGACATAGCGCAGTGGACGCATGGTGTCCTGCACACCACGCATCCATCCGTTGCCGGCCGCGGACACCAGGATCGCGGGCACCCCGCAGATCGCGACGCGCACCCACGGCAGCGCCTCGTCGGCGATCGCCCCGCCCTCGGAGTCGCCGGCCAGCACCGAGACCAGCGGCACCGCGGCGACCTGCACCGCCGCCACAATCAGCGCGCCGAGCCCCAACGCCAGCCAGGTGGCCTGCACCCCTTCCTGCACCGCGGCCGGTCGGTCGCCGACTCCGTAGAAGCGCGCCGAGCGCGCGGTCGTCCCGTAGGACAAAAACGTCATCTGGGAACTGAGCGTGACCAGCACCAACCCGCCGATCGCCAGACCCGCCAGCGCCAACGCGCCCAGCCTGCCGACCACGGCGATGTCGTAGAGCAGATAGAGCGGTTCGGCCGCCAGCACCCCCAGCGCGGGCACCGCCAGCGCGGCGATGCGCCTGCCGGTCGCAGGTGTCAGCGCGGGGTTGGCGTCGGATTCGGCCAAGGTTCGTGGTGGTGCTCGTCAGCCCAGGGCACCGTGCAGAGCCCGGATCACGTCGTCGATCTGCCCGGTCGCCGAGTAACCGGCGGCATGGGGGTGCCCACCGCCGCCGAACGCGCTGGCGACCGGGGTGAGGTTGTAGGACTTGGCGCGCATCGACACCGACCAGTGCATCGGCTCGATCTCCTTGAACACCGCGGCCACCTCGGCCTGCTGGGTGGTGCGCACGATGTCGACGATGCTCTCGACTTCCTCCGGGCGCGCCTTGGCCCATTCCTGGTGTCCCACCACGGCATACACCAGGCCGCGGCCGCCGGCGGCGTCCGGGGACAGCTGGGCCGAGGCCAGCACCCGCGAGAGCATCGGCAGCCATGCGAACGGGTGGGTGTCGAGCAGCGTGCGGCTGACCGCCGCGTTGTCGACGCCGAGATCGACCAGCCGGGCGGCCAGCCGATGCGCCCTGGGGGTGGCCCAGCGGAACGAGCCGGTGTCGGTGGTCAACCCGGCATACAGGCAGTGCGCGACGTCGGTGTCGATGGGCTGATCCCACGCGTCGAGAAGCTCGGCGACCAGCATGGTGGTGGAGTCCGCCGAGGCGTCGACGTAGTTGGCGGTGCCGAACAGCTGGTTGGACGCGTGGTGGTCGATCACCAACACCTCACGCCCGGTCTCGGCCAGCTCGCTCAACGCCCCGAGCCGGTTGACGCTGGGGATGTCGACGGTGACCACCAGGTCGGCCCCGCGGCGCATCGCGGCGGGGTCGACGAGCAGATGCCCGCCGGGCAGCGACTGCAGCGACTCGGGAAGTTCGGCGGGCGTGGCGAACCCGACCTGCACGCTCTTGCCCACCCGGTCGAGCACCAGCGCCAACGCCAGGCCGGCGCCGATCGTGTCGGCGTCGGGATAGACGTGGCAGACCACGTCGACGGTGGCCGCCGCGGACAGCAGCTCCGCGGCCCGACGCGCGTCGATCAGCTCCCCTACCTCGGGAGTGTCAGCCGCGCTGTCGATCGCCGTCACCGCTGTCCTCGGAGTCGTCCGGCCCCCCGGAAAATGCGTCGTCCTCCACCCCGGATACACGGTACGGGTCTTCGTCGCCGGCGTGTTTGGCGCCCTGGCGAACTCTGGCCAAATCCTCATCCGCGGCACGGGCGCGGGCGAGCAGCTCCTCCATCCGGACCGCGGCGTCGGGCACGGTGTCGCGCTCGAACGCCAGGGTCGGAGTGAAGCGAACGCCGAGGCTGGCGCCTACCTTGGAGCGCAGCACCCCCTTGGCCTTCTCCAGCGCGGCCGCCGCGCCCGCGTAGTCGGGCTCGTCGTCGAGCGTCGGGCCCATCACCGTGTAGAACAGCGTCGCGTCGTGCAGGTCGGCGGTCACCTTCGCGTCGGTGATGGTCACACCGGCCAGCCGCGGATCCTTGATCTCGTACTCGATCGCCGACGCGACGAGGGTCGAGATGCGCTTGGCCAGCCGGCGTGCCCGTGCCGGATCAGCCACGACACTCCTCACCCGAGCACTGGCCGGCCATCAGGTGCGCTCTTTCTCGACCAACTCGTACGTGTCGATGATGTCGCCCTCTTTGATGTCGGAGTACGTCAGCGTCAGACCGCATTCGAAGCCCTCACGGACCTCGGTGACGTCGTCCTTCTCCCGGCGCAGCGAGGACACGGTGAGGTTGTCGGCCACGACGACGTTGTCGCGCAGCAGCCTCGCCTTGGCGTTGCGCCGCACGACTCCGGAGGTGACCATGCAGCCCGCGATGTTGCCGACCTTCGACGACCGGAAGATGGCGCGGATCTCGGCGCGGCCGAGGTCCTTCTCCTCGTAGATCGGCTTGAGCATGCCCTTGAGCGCGCTCTCGATCTCGTCGATGGCCTGGTAGATCACCGTGTAGTAACGGATCTCCACACCTTCGCGGTTGGCCAACTCGGTCGCCTTGCCCTCGGCGCGGACGTTGAACCCGATGATGATCGCGTCCGACGCCGAGGCCAGGTTGACGTTCGTCTCGGTGACACCGCCGACGCCGCGGTCGATGACGCGCAGTTCGACCTCGTCGTCGACCTGGATGCCCAGCAGGGCCTCCTCCAGCGCCTCGACGGTGCCCGCGTTGTCGCCCTTGAGGATCAGGTTCAGCTGGCTGGTTTCCTTCAGCGCCGAATCCAGGTCTTCCAGGCTGATGCGCTTGCGGCTGCGGGCGGCCAGCGCGTTGCGCTTGCGCGCATTGCGCCGGTCGGCGATCTGCCGGGCGATGCGGTCCTCGTCGACGACCAGCAGGTTGTCACCGGCACCCGGAACCGACGTGAAGCCCAGCACCTGCACCGGACGCGACGGCAGCGCCTCTTCGACGTCCTCGCCGTGCTCGTCGACCATGCGCCGAACCCGGCCGTAGGCGTCGCCCGCGACGATCGAGTCGCCGACGCGCAGCGTCCCGCGCTGCACCAGCACGGTGGCCACCGGGCCGCGCCCGCGGTCCAGGTGTGCCTCGATCGCCACACCCTGGGCCTCCATGTCGGGGTTGGCCCGCAGGTCCAGCGCGGCGTCGGCGGTCAGCACGACGGCCTCCAACAACGCGTCGATGTTGGTGCCCTGCTTGGCGGAGATGTCGACGAACATCGAGTCGCCGCCGAATTCCTCTGGCACCAAACCGTATTCGGTCAACTGGCCGCGGATCTTGGCGGGATCGGCACCCTCCTTGTCGATCTTGTTGACCGCGACGACGATCGGCACGTCGGCGGCCTGCGCGTGGTTGATCGCCTCGACCGTCTGCGGCATCACACCGTCGTCGGCGGCCACCACCAGGATCGCGATGTCGGTGGCCTTCGCGCCGCGGGCACGCATGGCGGTGAACGCCTCGTGACCTGGGGTGTCGATGAAGGTGATCGGGCGCTTCTCGCCGTCGAGTTCGACCTCTACCTGGTAGGCGCCGATGTGCTGGGTGATGCCGCCGGCCTCGCCCTCGCCGACGTTGGCCTTGCGGATGCTGTCGAGCAGTCGCGTCTTGCCGTGGTCGACGTGGCCCATGACGGTGACGACCGGCGGGCGCACCTGCAGGTCCTCTTCGCCGCCCTCGTCCTCGCCGTAGGTCAGGTCGAACGATTCGAGCAGTTCGCGGTCCTCGTCCTCGGGGGAGACGACCTGAACCTTGTAGTTCATCTCGCTGCCCAGCAGTTCGAGGGTGTCGTCACCGACGGACTGGGTGGCGGTCACCATCTCACCGAGGTTGAACAGCGCCTGCACCAGCGCGGCCGGGTTGGCGTCGATCTTCTCGGCGAAGTCGCTCAGCGACGCGCCGCGGGCCAGCCGAATGGTTTCGCCGTTGCCGTGCGGTAGCCGCACACCGCCGACGACCGGCGCCTGCATCGAGTCGTATTCCTGGCGCTTCTGCCGCTTCGACTTGCGACCTCGCTTCGGTGCGCCACCGGGACGGCCGAACGCGCCTGCCGCGCCACCGCGCTGGCCGGGACGGCCACCGCCGCCGGGACGGCCGCGATAGCCGCCGCCCGCCGGGGCGCCACCGCCGCGATAGCCGCCACCGCCACCACCGGCACCGGGACGGCCACCGCCACCGGGGCCGGGACGACCGCCGGGGCCGGGCCGGGGCCCACCGGTACGGCCACCGGGGCCCGGACGGGGTCCGGCGGGCCGGGGCGGCATGTTGTTCGGCGACATGCCGGGGCGCGGCGTACCGGGCCGAGGCATCCCCGGGCGGGGCGCCTGCGGACGCGGAATGGGCCGGTCAACCGGCTGCTGCGTGGAGAACGGGTTGTTGCCCACGCGCGGGGTGCGCGCAGCGGGCCGCGGTGCGCCCGGCGTCGGGCCCGGTCGCGGACCCGGGGTGGGTCCCGGACGGGCCGGGGGCGCGGACGCCGGAGGAGCCGCAGCGGCCGGCGGCGCGGCCGGGGCGGCCGGCTTGGGCGCCTCCGCGGGCGACTGTGGGGCGGCCGGGCCGGGCTTGGCGGGTGCGTCGACCGCCCCGTTGGCCTCGACCTTTGCCGTCTCCTGGGCCGCCTTGTCCTGGGCCGCCTTCTCCTTGGCGGCCTTCTCCTGAGCTGCCTTTTCCTTGGCCGCCTTCTCCTGCGCGGCCTTCTCCTTGGCGGCCTTCCCGCCGCCGAAGGATTCACGCAGCCGACGTGCGACGGGTGGCTCCACCGTCGATGACGCGGACTTGACGAATTCGCCCTGTTCGCTCAGCCGGGCGAGAACTTCCTTGCTGGTAACACCGAGTTCCTTCGCCAACTCGTGTACGCGAGCCTTACCTGCCACTACTTCTCCATCTCTAGAGGCGTCAGCGGTGGTAGGCGCTGCGCCTCGGGTTAGCTATGACGCATGGTCATCGGGACTTCACGGTGTGCTCATGTTCTTCGCTGCCTGTTCTGTTGCCGGGTGGTCGAACGCTACCGAACATATGTACTCGACCACCACGGTGGTGTCCGGTGAACCGGTGATTCGCAACGCTCGTGCGAACGCCCGCCGCCGGATGGCTGCCTCCAGACACTGCCGATCGGGATGCAGCCACGCACCCCTCCCCGGCAGCCTTCTCGCTGTGTCAACGGTCACGGCCCTTTCGCCGTTCCCAGGCCCATCACCGTTGTCGACAGCGACCACTCGAAGCAGTTCGACGGCCAGCCCTCGTTTTCGGCAGCCGATGCATGTCCGAACCGGTCCGACCTGGGGGTCGGTGGCGGGTCGGGGCACGGCAACCGAATTCTCGCGCTGGAACACAGCTGAGTCTACCGCCCCCGTCACCCCGGAAAGAACCGGCTCTGCCTGCGGCTCCGCGCTCACCCGGTCAGTGGTCGGGCACCGCCCCCTGGGCGGCGTCGGGATCGGACTCGGGCCCGGTCGCCGGCGCGGCGTCGCTGCGGATGTCGATTCGCCAACCGGTGAGCCGGGCGGCCAGCCGGGCGTTCTGGCCCTCCTTGCCGATGGCCAGTGACAGCTGGAAGTCCGGCACGACGACCCGCGCGGCCCGGGCGGCCTCGTCGATCACGCTCACCGACACCACCTTGGCCGGTGACAACGCGTTGGCCACGAATTTCGCCGGGTCCGGGTCGTAGTCGATGATGTCGATCTTCTCGCCGGACAACTCACTCATCACATTGCGGACCCGCTGCCCCATCGGCCCGATGCACGCGCCCTTGGCGTTGAGCCCAGGCACCCGCGAGGCCACCGCGATCTTCGAGCGGTGTCCGGCCTCGCGCGCGACCGCGACGATCTCCACGGACCCGTCGGCGATCTCGGGAACCTCCAACGAGAACAGCTTGCGCACCAGGTTGGGGTGGGTGCGCGACAGCGTGATCATCGGTTCGCGCGCACCGCGGGTGACTCCGACGACGTAGCAGCGCACCCGATCACCGTGCTCATAGCGCTCGCCGGGCACCTGCTCGGCGGCAGGGATGACGCCCTCGGACCCCTTGGTCTCGCTGCCCACCCGCACCACGACGAGCCCGCGTGCGTTGGCGCGCGCGTCACGCTGGATGACGCCTGCCACGATGTCGCCCTCACGCGCGGAGAACTCGCCGTAGTTCTTCTCGTTCTCCGCGTCGCGCAGCCGCTGCAGGATCACCTGACGTGCGGTGGTCGCCGCGATCCGGCCGAAACCCTCTGGGGTGTCGTCCCATTCGGAGATGACGTTGCCGTCTTCGTCGGTCTCGCGGGCGAGCACCTGCACCGCACCGGTCTTGCGGTCGATCTCGATGCGCGCGTCGGCCTCGTGGCCCTCGGTGTGGCGGTAGGCGGTGAGAAGCGCGGATTTGATGGTCTCGACGACGACATCGACCGAGATGCCCTTGTCGGCCTCGATGGCGTGTAACGCCGCCATGTCAATGTTCACCGCGGAGCCTCCTTCCCAGGCTGGCCGGCCAGCTCCAACTCACGCTCATTTGGAGGTGAAAACTCTACCTGGACAACGGCTTTAGTAATACTTTCCATCGGCAGTTCGCGCACGGAGAACTTGGCCTGGCGGCCCTCGCGCACCACCAGGCGCACGACGCGTTCGTCGCTTTCGCCCAGTCGGCCGGTGAGCAGTGTGCCGTCGGCGAGCGTGACCTCGACCTTGCGCCCGCGCGCTCGGCGGTAGTGCTTCACCGCGGTCAGCGGTCGATCCACTCCGCGCGAGGTGACCTCGAGCACGTACGGCGCCGCCTTGTCGTCGACACGGTCGAGCAGTTCGGCGGCCGTGCGCGACAGCGCGGCCAATGAGTCCAAATCGAGGCCCTCGTCGGCGTCGACCACCACCGCGATCCTGGGGGGACGCGCCCCCGCGTTCACGACGACTTCCTCGATTTCGTAGCCGGCGCGGCCGAACTCGCCCTCGAGCAGCTCGATCACCTGCTTCTGCGACGGTAATCCCGCAGACCGCTCCGTCACCACGAGCTCCTCGTCTTGAGTTGTCTCCGACACCGGTTCGGCGTACCGCTCGACAAGCACTGGAACCGAGTACCCACGATACGCCAGCGCGCCAGTGGTGAGCGGTAAACGCATGGTGCGGGCACCCGCCCGCGACGATGGCAAGATGTTGCACGTGCCGAGCCCCTCACTGACCGTCAGCAGGCGGCAGGTGCTGGTCGGAGCGGCGACGCTGGCGCTGCTCGGCGCGGCCGCACCCGCCTGCTCGTCACCGCCGTCACCGGAGGTCGACGAACTTCACGCCCAGCTGCAGCGCGCCCGCGCCGACAGCCAACTGGCCACCGACGCCGCTGCGGGGGCCCGCGGGCCGATGGCCGCGGCGCTCACCGCGGTGGCGTCGGAGCGGTCCGCGCACGCCCAGGCGCTGTCGGACGAACTGGTCCGCATGCGCGGTGACGACGCACCGACTGCCTCGGCGACGTCCACCACCGCCGCCGAAGCCGCCGGACCGCCGACCGTCGAGGACGTGATCGGGGCGCTGCGCCGCTCGGCGGAGAGCGCGGCCGAGCTGGCGGCCACGCAGTCGGGCTACCGGGCCGGGCTGCTGGGGTCGATCGCGGCGGCCTGCACCGCGGCGCACACCGTCGCATTGGTCCTGCCGAAGAGGCCGCGATGACCTCTGCCGAACCCACCACCCCGTCGCGGCCCGCCGCCGCGGGCGACGCCGCGTGGTATGACGCGCTGGCGACCGAACACGCCACCATCTACGGCTACGGCATCGTGTCGGCGCATTCCACGCCCGAGCGCAACCCGCTGGTGGCGTCGTCGATGACCGAGCATCGCAAGCGGCGTGAGGCGGCGCTGGCGATCCTGGAGTCCCGGTCGGTCGATGCGCCGCTGCCCGCCGCGGGCTACCGGTTGCCGATGACCGTCGACACCCCGACCGACGCGGACAAGCTGGCGCTGCGGATGGAGGAGGACGCCGCGGTGGCCTGGCGCGCCGTCATCGAGCAGACCGACAACGCGCAGGACCGCGCGTTCGCGGTGACGGCGCTGACCGAGTGCGCGGTCCGGGCGGCCCGCTGGAGGCGGGTACTGGGTGTCTCGCCGGTGACGGTCGCCTTTCCCGGCGGCACTGAGTGATTCCGGGGTTCGCGCTCAGACCGGGACGCCGTAACGGTCGATGTAGGCGCCGAAGCGCTCACGGATATCACCCGCGGACAGCCCGTAGTCCTCGAGTCGGTAGCCGTGCGCGCCGAACCGGCCGCGGGGGTTCGCGTCGACGTAGCCGCGCAGCGCGGCGCGCGCGGAGGCGGTGAGCGACCGCCCGCACGACGCATAGATGCGCGCGACGGTGTCCACCGGATCGGCGGTCAGGTCGGCATATTGCACGTCGATGACCGCGCGGTCGGGGTTGGCCCGACGGAACGCCTCGATCCGGTCGATGGACACCTCCAACATCGAGGTCCAGTGCTCGGCGATGTAGGCGGTGTGGTCGGCATCGCTGAACGTGCCGGTCAGCGTCGAGATCAGGCTGCACGCCGAGGCGCACAGCACCGCCGGATCGCGGTGCAGCACCACCACATTGACGTCGGGGTAGACGGTGGTCAGCGCCTCCAGCGCGATCGCGTGGTGGGGGCTCTTGAGCGTCCAGCGCCCGCGGGCGCCGTTGCTCTGCAGCACCTGCAGCACCATGCGGTGGTACTCGTAGGCGGAGCGATGGTCGGCGCCCAACAGCCAGTGGCTGTATCCGGGCACGTTGGCGATCGCCTCCCACGTCAGGCTCTTGAAGTCCTGGCTGAGCAGAGTCAGGCACTCCGTCGGCCCGGCCGCGTCCTCGTGGTGGACCACCTTGATCTTGGGGTTGAGCGATTCGAGCATGTCGACGGCCGCCGCGGCCTCGGCGACCCGCGGACCGGATCGCAGCGTCTCGCGCGAGGGCGGCGGGACACTGTCGGCGGCCTCCCAGCGCAGCAGCGACCGGTTGGCGCGGTCCTGGTCGAGCAGTTCGCTGACGAACGTGGTGCCGGCCCGGAACAGCCCGACGACCACCAGCGGCGCCTCGATCTTCTCGGTCGCGACCTCCGGGTGTCGACGGACCCAGTCGATTACCTTCAGGCGGTTGACCAGACCGCCGATCATGTTCTGCCGCAACGCCATCGCGCCGAGGTCGTTGAGGCGGGCTTCGGCGTCGGCCGAGGCGCACAGCACGCTCAAGCCCTCGCGGAACCCGGCGGGCCCGAAATCGTCGGATCCCGCGAGTTCGACTGCGCTGGTGATGATGTCGTCGACGTCGAAGATCGTCACGGCCGGGCCTGTCGGCGCTCGATTGTGACGACGGTGCGCCCGGTGGTGGCGCGCTGTTCGTGATCCCGCAGGGCGTCGGCCACCTCGGGCAACGTCACGCGACGCCCGATCACCGGGCGGATCGCACCGCTGGCCACCAGGTCGAGCAGCGCCCGGTGCACCTTTCGGCCGACCTCGGCGGGGAAGAAGTTGAGCCCGAATCTTCGGAAGTCCACAGGCATCTCGCCGTAGGCCAGGATCACTCCCAGCACCGAGATGTTGCCCATCGCCGCCCTGCGCAGCGGCCGCCCGGTCATGCCCGACTGCGGGTCGTCGTTGAAGCCGATCGGCAGATAGCGGCCCTCCCGGGCCATACACGTCCAGATGACCTCGGTGCGCTCGCCGCCCACCACGTCGAACGCAACATCGGCGCCGTGGCCGTCGGTGTGGGCGATCACCGCGTCGAAGAGGTCGGCGGCGGTGTGGTCGATGCCCGTCGCGCCCAGATCCGCACACAACCGCACCTTGTCCGGTCCGCCGGCGACCGCGAGTACGTCGGCGCCCGCCGCGACACCGAGTTGGATCGCGGCGGTGCCCACCGCACTGGCCCCGCCGACCACGAGCAACCGCTCCCCCGCCGACAGTCGTGCGCGCCGGTACAACCCGAGATAGCTCACGTGGAACGGCAAGGTGAACGCGGCGGCCTCGGCGTCGTCGAATTCCGGCGGCGCGTCGAACACCGACGCCACCGGGGCGATCGCGAATTCGGCGATGCCACCCAGCGACTGACTGGTCATCGCGACCACCCTGCAGCCCAGCCAGTCAGTGGCGCCGTCCCCGGCGCGGTCCACCACACCGCACACGTCCATACCGATGGTGAACGGCGGGTCCCCGGTGACGCTGGCGACGGTGCCGCGACACCGGGCGATGTCGCCGAAGTTCAGCGACGCGGCCGAGACCGCCACGCGCACCTCGCCGGGCCCCACATCAGGATCTGGAACATCCTGTACGGCAAGCACTTCCGTGGGTTCACCGTGACGGACGACTTGAACCGCCTTCACCGCAGACCTCCCGATCGCACCGGACCGGGCTCACGGTAGTAAGTAGGGGTGCTTATGTCAACGGGGCCGGTGCGGCCATCGCGGCCGTAGTCATGGCTACGAGGTTCTGCACGAACGGCTCGTACCCCAACTGCGGCCTGCCGCGGCGCCCGCGCCGTTCCAGCAGCCGGGCCCGGTCGGCGATGGCGCGCAGGATGAACATCACCACCAGGGCGAAGCGCTCGATGCGCAACGCGTCGGTGAGGAACGGCGTTCGGACCGTGAGCAATTCGTAGACGTCGTTGCCACCCGTCCGGTCCAGCACCGCCCGCAGTTGGTCGCTGTAGGATTCGCGGTCCTCGCCGGTCAGCTCGGCGATGATCAGCAGGCAGCACCGGCCCCGCCACCCGCTGTCCGCCAACTCCGCCGCCGGCCGCACGAAAGCCTCGAGCACGGGCGCGAGTTCGTCGTCGGGGGTGCGCAACGCCACGTCGAGCAGATCGCGCTCGCGGCGCGCCAGGAAGTCCGCGTGGCGGTCGATGACCGCGCACAGGATCCCGTCGCGCGAGCCGAAGTGGTAGCGCAGCGCCGCCCGGTTACGTTGTCCGGCCTGCCGGGTGATGTCGATCAGCGACGCGTTGAACACCCCGTCCCTCGCGAAGGCCCGCGCTGCGCAGTCGAGCAGCTTCTCCCTGGTCTTCGACGCGTCCGACGGCACCGTGCGACCGTGCCTACCCGATGGCCGCGGCGATGTCGGCCGCCGCGCCGGTGGCGGGGACCTGGCGGGTCTCGCCGGTGAACCGGTTGCGCAGCTCGACCACGCCGTCGGCCCAGCCGCGCCCGACCACCACGAGCCACGGCACACCGAGCAGTTCGGCGTCCTTGAACTTCACCCCCGGGGAGGACTTTCGGTCGTCGAGCAGCACCTCGATGCCGCCGCGGTCGAGTTCGGCGGCCAGCTGCTCGGCGCCGTCGCGGGCGGCGTCATCCTTGTTGGCGATCACCAGGTGGACGTCGAACGGCGACACCGACGCCGGCCAGCGCAGCCCGAGCTCGTCGTGGTGCTGTTCGGCGATCACCGCGACCAGCCGCGACACCCCAATACCGTAGGAGCCCATCGTCAACCGCACCGGCTTGCCGTCCTCGCCGAGCACGTCGACCTCGAACGCCTCGGTGTACTTGCGGCCGAGCTGGAAGATGTGGCCGATCTCGATGCCGCGCGCCGACACCAGCGGACCCGCACCGTCGGGCGACGGGTCGCCGTCGCGCACCTCGGCGGCCTCGATGGTGCCGTCGGGCACGAAGTCCCGGCCGGCCACCAGGCCCACCACGTGCTTACCGGGTGCGTCGGCCCCGGTGATCCACGACGTGCCGTCCACCACCCGGGGGTCGACGAGATAGCGGACACCGTTGGCCAGCAACGCTTTCGGACCGATGTAACCCCGGACCAAAAACGGGTACTTGGCGAAGTCGGCGTCGTCGAGCATCGCGTACTCGGCCGGTTCCAGTGCGGCGCCGAGCCGTTTGTCGTCGACCTCGCGGTCGCCGGGCACGCCGATGGCCAGCAGCTCCCACTCTCCGCCGGGTTGTCGGGTCTTGACGAGCACGTTCTTCAGCGTGTCGGCGGCGGTGACCGGCCGCTCCAGGGCGCCGTCGGCCCACTCGACCAGTGTCGCGATGGTCGGGGTGTCGCCGGTGTCGTAGACCTTGGCCTCGGGCTGACCGTCGATCGGCAGCGGATCGGGCGCGGTGGTCGTCACCGCCTCGACGTTGGCCGCGTAACCGGACTCCACGCAGCGCACGAAGGTGTCCTCGCCCACCTCGCTCTCGGCGAGGAATTCCTCCGACGCGCTGCCGCCCATCGCCCCGGAGACCGCCGAGACGATCACGTAGCGCACACCGAGCCGGTCGAAGATCCGTTGGTACGCCTCGCGGTGGGCCTGGTACTGCACGGCGAGTCCGGCGTCGTCGACGTCGAACGAGTAGGAGTCCTTCATCACGAACTCGCGCCCGCGCAGGATCCCCGCCCGCGGCCGGGCCTCGTCGCGGTACTTGGTCTGGATCTGGAACAGCAGCAGCGGGAAGTCCTTGTAGCTGCTGTACTCCCCCTTGACCGTCAGCGCGAACAACTCTTCGTGCGTCGGTCCGAGCAGATAGTCGTTGCGGCGACGGTCCTGCAGCCGAAACAGGTTGTCGCCGTACTCGGTCCAGCGGTTGGTGGTCTCATACGGCGCCCGCGGCAGCAGGGCGGGGAACAGGATCTCCTGCCCGCCGATCGCGGTGATCTCCTCGCGCACGATCTGCTCGATCCTGCGCAGCACCCGCAGGCCCAGCGGCAGCCAGCTGTACAGGCCGGGCCCGACGGGCCGGACGTAGCCGGCCCGGACCAGCAGCTTGTGGCTGGGCACCTCCGCGTCGGCGGGGGCGTCCCGCAGCGTGCGCAGGAACAGCGTGGACATGCGGGTGATCACAGCCGACAACCTTACTGACCGCCCGATCTACAGCTCGCCGGCCTCCACCGCTTCGAGGGTGTGTTGTGCCCGCGCGATCTGGCGGGCGGAGAATCGGATCCAGAACGCGGCGACGCCGACGATCACCGCGATGCCCGCCACCCACAGCAGCGAGTAGGTGTAGCCGAAGCCCAGCGCGTCGAGCTGGGCCGGCGTCATGTCCTTGACCGGTCCGGTGGTGCCGCCCAGATACAGCGTGCGGGAGGTCTGCACGGCCTGGATGACGACGAGCACCACCGGCCCGCCCAGGTTCTGCACCATCATCGTGATCGCCGAGACCGGGCCGATCTCCTGCGGGCCCACCTCGGCGACCGCGCACAGCGGCAGGATCACCGCGATCATGCCGATGCCGAAACCGCCGACGACGACGAGGCCGAACAGGTCCGGGAAGTACGGCACGTCGCGGGTCAGCGTCGACCCGTACAGCATCGCCCCGAGCACGAACACGCCGCCGCCGATGATCAGCCAGCGCGGGGCGATGTGCGGCGCCAGCCGCGCGGCCACCACGGTGCCCAGCCCGAACGCGATCGCGAACGGGATGAAGCAGACCCCGGCCTGCAGCGGCGAGTAGCCGAGCACGTCCTGGACCAGCAGCCCGACCATCACGCTGAGCGTCAGCATGACGCCACCGGCCATGAACAGCGCCACGAACGTCATCACCCGGTTGCGCTCGTCGAACACCGAGAACGGCACCAGCGGGTTGTCCGCGGTGCGCTCGACGAGCAGGAACGCGACGAAGAACCCGACCGCGGCGACGACGCCACCGAACACCCACGGATCGATCCAGCCGCGCGGCGGGCCCTGGGTGAACACCAGCACCGCCGCGGTACACCCCAGCGTCGCCAGCAGCGCCCCGGCGATGTCGAGCTTGAGCCGTTCGTGATGCGTCTCGGCGATGCGGTAGACCGCGATCGCGACGATGACGATGCCGATCGGCACGTTGATCAAAAACGCCAGCCGCCAGGAGACGACGGTCAGCGCGCCGCCGAGCACCAAACCCAGCACCGAGCCGATGCCCTGCATGGCCGCCGAGACCGCCATCGCGCGGTTGCGCGCGTGCCCGACGGCGTACGTCGTCGCGATCAGCGCCAGCCCGGTGGGGGCGGCCACCGCGGCGCCGGTGCCCTGCACCGCCCGCGCCACGATCAGCGTCACACCGTCGGTGGCCAGTCCGCACACCAGCGAGGCGATGGTGAACACCCCGACGCCGGACAAGAACGCGCGTTTGCGCCCGATCGCGTCGCCGATGCGGCCGCCGAGCAACAACAGCCCGCCGAACGCCAGCACGTAGGCGGTGATGACCCAACTCTTGGCCGCGTCGGAGAGGTCGAGATCGGCCTGCATCCGCGGCAGCGCGACGATGACGATGGTGCCGTCGAGCGTCGACATCAACTGCATGCCGGTGATCGCGACGATCGCGACACCGAGCACGCTGGAGGACAGCGGTGCGGAGGTGGATCGGTCAGGTGACCCCGACGTATCGTCCTCCGCTGACACGGCAAGTCAGCCTACCGGCGATGCCGGCGCGCTCACGTTCGGCCGTGACGGCCAACCGCGCCCGAATCAGAGCTCGCCGTGCTCGATCGCGCCCTTGACTTCCTGCGCGTGGGCCACCTGCGCCGCGGTGTAGCCGATGAACAGCGACACGCAGCCGACGATCACCGCGACCGCGGCCACCCACAGCAGCCCATAGGTGTAGCCCTGGTCGAGGGCGTGCAACTGCACGCTGTCCATTTCGGCGACCGGGCCGGTGGTGCCGCCCAGATACAGCGTGCGCGAGGTGATCACGGCCTGGATGACCGCCAACACCAGCGGCCCGCCGAGGTTCTGCAGCATCAGCGCGATCGCCGACACCGGGCCGATCTGGTCGAATCCGACGCCGGCGATGGCCGACACGGTCAACGGCACGACGATCATCCCGATGCCCATGCCGCCGACGGTGATCGGCAGGACCAGGTTCGGGAAGTACGGGATGCCGGCGTCCAGGGTGGAGCCGTAGATCATCGCGCCGAGCACCAGCACGCCGCCGGAGATCACCAGCAGCCTGGGCGGGAACAGCGACACCAGCTGCGAGGACAGGCCCAGCCCGATGCCCAGGGCGATGACGAACGGGATGAAGCCGATACCCGCGCGCAGCGGGGTGTAGCCCATGATGTCCTGCACATACAGGCCGATCAGCACGGTCAGCGTGAACATCACGCCACCGGCCAAGAAGATCGCCGCGAATGTCGCGACCCGGTTGCGGTCCTTGAACAGCTCGAAGGGCACGACGGGGTTCTCCGCGGTGCGCTCCACGTAGAGGAACGCGACCAGGAAGGTCAGCGCGGCGATGCCCGACCCGATCGTCACCGGCGACAACCAGCCCTGCTCGGGTCCCATCGAGAAACCGAACACCGCTGCCGTGCAGCCCAGCGTGGCCAGGATGGCGCCGGCGGCGTCCAGCTTCAGCCGCTCGCGTTGCGTCTCGCGCAGGGTCTTGCGGGCCAGGTGGATCATCACCAGCCCGATCGGGACGTTGACCAGAAACGCCCAGCGCCACGACACCTCGGTGAGCGCGCCGCCGACGACCAGGCCCATCACCGAGCCGACGCCGGTCATCGCGGCGAACACCGCGGTCGCGGCATTGCGCGCGGGGCCCTTGGGGAACGTCGTCGCGATCAGCGCCAACCCTGTCGGCGAGGCGATCGCGGCGCCGACGCCCTGCAGCAGCCGGGCGGTCACCAGGGTGGCCTCGTCCCAGGCGATGCCGCACAGCACCGAGGCGATGGTGAACAGCGTGACGCCGACGATGAAGGTGCGCTTTCGGCCGATGGTGTCGCCCAGCCGGCCGCCGAGCAGCATCAGCCCGCCGAACGTCAGCACATAGGCGGTGATGACCCAGCTGCGGCCGGCGTCGGACAGGCTCAGTTCGTCCTGGATCTTAGGAAGCGCGACGATGGCGACGGTGCTGTCCATGGTCGCGAGCAGCTGCATACCGCCGATCGCGATGACCGCGGCAAAAAACCGCCGGGACGGTGTCCAGACCGGAGAGCTGCCGGTTTGCTCGGAAATAGGCTTCCCCACATGCACTGGTAGCGCTCGATTCGCCTTGGCTTTGGTTTCACGTTCGATGGCTGCGCGCCCTGCATCATTCAGAGCGGTCATGATTGGTTACCTTACAGTAATCTTAGAAATCCTTTAACCGTCGAAGCCCGCCACCGTCCCGATGACGATGATCGCGGGCGGTCGAATACCTTCTTCCCGGATGCGCACCGGCGCGTCGGCCAGCGTAGCTCGCAAAGTCCGCTGCGAGGCCGTCGTACCGTGCTGGACCACCAGCACCGGGGTATCCGCTGGTCGGCCCCCCTCGAGCAGAACGGTGGCGAACTGCTCGATGCGTTCGACGGCCATCAGCAACACGATCGTGCCCGACATCGCGGCCAGCGCATCCCAATTGACTAACGATTCGGGCTCACCGGGTGAGACATGGCCGCTGACCACCACGAACTCGTGGGTGATGCCCCGGTGGGTGACCGGCACACCCGCCAGCGCGGGCACCGCTATGGCACTGGTCACACCCGGCACCACCGTCACCGGAATCCCGGCCTCGGCGCACGCGAGCAGTTCCTCGTAGCCGCGGGCGAACACGAACGGGTCGCCACCCTTGAGACGCACCACGAACTTGCCCGCCCGGGCGCGGTCGATGAGCACGCCGTTGATCGCGTCCTGGGCCATCGCCCGCCCGTAGGGGATCTTCGACGCGTCGATCACCTCGACGTGTGGCGGCAACTCCGACAGCAGGTCCTGCGGGGCGAGTCGGTCGGCGACGACGACGTCGGCGTGGGCCAGCAGGCGCCGACCGCGCACGGTGATCAACTCGGGGTCGCCGGGACCGCCGCCGACGAGCGCGACCCCGCCGGGCAGCGCGCCGGACGTCTCTCGCATCTCGGTGGTGATCACCCCTTGCTGCAGTCCCTCGTGGATGGCCGAGCGGATGGCCGCCGAGCGGCGGTGTTCCCCGCCGGCCAGCACACCGACCGACAGCCCCTCGTACTCGAACGTCGCCGGTGTGACCGCGCTGCCCTCGCGCGCGATGTCGGCGCGCACGCAGAAGATCCTGCGCCGATCGGCCTCGGCGACCACGGCGGCGTTGACGTCGGGGTCGTCGGTGGCAGCGATGACATACCACGCGCCCTCGAGGTCGCCCTCGCGGAACTCCCTGAGTTCCAGGGTGATTCCGGGCTGTTGCTTACCCAGGGCCTCGACGGCCGGGGTGGCGCTTCGGGTGATGACGTGGACATCGGCGCCGTTGGCCACCAGCAGCGGCAGCCGTCGCTGCGCCACCGTCCCGCCGCCGACGACGACGACCTTCCTCCCGGCCAGGCGCAGACCGGCCAGGTAGGCGGTGTCGGTGCTCATCGATGGGTGCTCATTTCTGCTCGCGCGCACGTCATCCGGTGAGCCTAGAGGTTGCGGCGGCCGCCACGAAGCGCGTGATCGCCTGCGGGTCGGCGGCCGGATGGGTGTGCAGATAGCCGGCATGGACGCCGCGGTGCACGGCGCCGTCGCGCACGCTGTCGACGTGGCGGCCGCTGTAGACCCATGCGGGTGGATAGCTGTCGGTGAATTCGACCCTGGTGCGGTGGAATTCGTGGCCGAGCACGCGGTCCCCGATACGGTGCAACGGCGAGTCGGCGACCGCGACCGCATGCCGGTAGCCCAGCGTCAGGCGGTCGGTGAAGCGGGCCGAACCGGACAACACCCCGCACATCGGGTGACCGTCGAGGTCGTCGACGAGGTAGGTCAGGCCCGCGCATTCGGCGTGCACCGGTGCGCCGGCCGTGGCCAGGGCGTTGACCTGTTGACGCAGAGCGTCGTTGGCCGACAGTTCCGAGGCGAACTGTTCGGGGAACCCGCCCGGCAGCACCAGTGCGGCGGTGCGCGACGGCAGCGTTTCGCGCAGCGGGTCGAACTCGACGACCTCGGCGCCCGCGGCACGCAACTGTTCGCGGTGTTCGGCGTAGCCGAAGCTGAAGGCCCTACCGGCCGCCAGTGCGACGGTGACGTCACGGGCGACGGGTTCGGCGACCACGGGTTCCCACGGGGCGTCGACGACCCGGCTGGCCGCCACGCCGATGATGCCGACGAGGTCGACGTGACGGCCCACCAACGCGGTCATCGCCTCCACCGCGGCGCTGGCGTGCGCACCGTATTCGACCGCGGTGACCAGCCCCAGATGTCGTGACGGGACGGCCAACTCGTCGGTTCGCGGGATCGCGCCGAACACGGTGAGGCCGGCCTGCTGACATGCCTGCCGCAGCACCTCCTCATGCCGCGCGGAGCCCACCCGGTTGAGGATCACTCCCGCGATCCGGATCGAGGTGTCGAACGTCGAGAAACCGTGCAGCAGCGCGGCGATGCTGTGGCTCTGTCCGCGTGCGTCGACGACGAGGATCACCGGTGCGCCCAACAGCGCCGCCACGTGCGCGGTGGAGCCCTCGGTCAGGGTCACGTCGGCGGTGCGGTCGCCGATGCGGCCGTCGAACAGACCCATCACGCCTTCGATGACCGCGATGTCGGCGCCGTGGCCGCCGTGCGCGTACAGCGGCCCGATCAATGGCTCGCCGACCAGCACCGGGTCGAGGTTGCGCCCCGGCCGGTGCGCGGCCAGCGCGTGGTAGCCGGGATCGATGAAGTCAGGGCCGACCTTGAACGGCGCGACGGCCCGCCCGGCTCGGCGCAGCGCACCCATCAAACCCGTTGCCACCGTGGTCTTTCCGCTGCCCGATGCGGGTGCGGCGATGACGACGGCAGGAACGCTCACCGCGGCCCGCCTGTCACTACTACTGTCGCGAGCGTGCGTGTTTGCGGGCGACACGCCGGGAAATCATCCGAGTTCACGCACCCTCGCCGCAACGCGGTCATCGCCGGCCTCGCAACGTCATCGCCGACCTCCAGCCGTCATCGCTGAGGTCTTCGGCCGCGCGAGCGTGCGCAAAGTCAGAAAAAACTGCGGCGTGTCGTCTGCAAACACGCACGCTCGCGCAGAAACGAAACAAGGAGTCACCACTCGATGCCCTTCTGCCCCTTGCGGCCCACATCCATCGGATGCTTGACCTTGGTCATCTCGGTGACCAGATCGGCGGCCTCGAGCAGCGGTTGCGGAGCGTCGCGGCCGGTGATGACGACGTGCTGGGTGCCCGGCCGGGCCGCGAGCACCGAGACCACCTCACCGACGTCGATCCAGCCCCACTTCAGCGGATAGGTGAACTCGTCGAGGACATAGAAGTGGTGCCGCTCGTCGGCCAGGCGCCGGGTGATCTCCGCCCAACCGTCGGCGGCCGCGGCGGCGTGGTCTTCCTCGCTGCCCTGCTTGCGCGACCAGGACCAGCCCGCACCCATCTTGTGCCACTCGACCGGACCGCCGACGCCGTGCTCGTCGTGCAGGCGGCCCAGTTCCCGAAACGCCGCCTCCTCGCCCACCTTCCACTTCGCGCTCTTGACGAACTGGAACACCCCGATGTCGAAACCCTGGTTCCAGGCCCGAAGCGCCATCCCGAACGCGGCGGTCGACTTGCCCTTGCCCGGCCCGGTGTGCACCGCGAGCAGCGGAGCGTTCCGGCGCGCGCGGGTGGACAACCCGTCATCGGGAACGGTCAGCGGTTGACCCTGTGGCATCGGCGACTCCCTCTCTCTCAGGCGGCCGTGCGGACCACGTCGGTGAGACTGTCGGCCCGAAGATGCGCCAACCGCACGGCCGGAGCCCCCAGCTGTGCGGCCAGCTGTTCGGCCAAACCCAATCGGACATACGATGTTTCGCAGTCCACTACGACAGCAGCCGCGTGCTCGGCGACCAAACGGGCGGCCGCCTCACGGGTGCGGCCCAATGGATCGGGCCCCCCGGTGGCGCGCCCGTCGGTCAGCACCACCACCAGAGCGCGGCGCGCCCGATCGCGCGCCTTCTCGCGAACCAGCACATCGCGCGCGGCCAGCAGGCCCTCCGCCAGTGGGGTCTTGCCGCCGGTGTCGAACCGGGCCAGTCGGCGTCCCGCGATGTGTACCGACGACGTCGGCGGCAGCAGCAGCTGCGCGGCCTGTTGGCGGAACGTGATCACGGCGACCTTGTCTCGGCGTTGATAGGCGTCGCGCAGCAGTGACAGGGTGGCGCCGCTGACTGCCGACATCCGGTCGCGGGCCGCCATCGAACCGGACGCGTCGACCACGAAGATCACCAGGTTGCCCTCGCGCCCTTCGCGAACCGCCAGCCGGATGTCGGCGGGCGACGGCCTGGGCCGCCCCTTCTCACGTTGCCGTCCCGCGGTGGCCAACAATGTGCCGAACACGTGCAGGCCGTGCCCCTCGTCGTGCGCAGTGGTCGACGAGATGACCGTTCCGGTGCGGTTGCGTGCGCGCGAGCGACGCCCGGGCGCCCCCTCCCCGACACCGGGCACCACCAGCGCGCGGGTGCGGAACACCGCCGACGGCGGGGCGCTGGGTCGCGGTGCGGAATTCGAAGCACCCTGCGGCCCCGGTGAATCCGGTACGTCATCCGGAGACGACGAACCGCCCCCGCCCGGCGGGTCCGGGTCCGGGTCCGGCTCGGGGTCGGAGTCGGCGGCCTCGGCCGCCTGCTCCATCGCGTCGTCGAGTTGGCCGGGGTCGAGGCCGGGGTCGTCGAACGGATCGCGGCGACGACGATGCGGCAACGCCAGTTCGGCCGCGACGCGTACATCTTCCTCGGTGACGGTGTCGGCGCCACGCCACGCGGCGTGCGCTACCGCGGTCCTGGCGACGACGAGATCGGCGCGCATGCCGTCGACGTCGAAGGCCGCGCACAATGCCGCGATACGCCGTAACTCGCTGTCGGGCAGAGCCACCCATTCCACTGCGGCACGCGCCGCCGCGATGCGATCGGCCAGTTCGGCGTCGGCCTCGACGTAGCGTTCGGCGAATCCGTCCGGGTCGGCTTCAAACGCCATCCGCTGCCGGATGACGTCCACCCGCACGTCGACGTCGCGGGAGGCGTGGACGTCGACGGTCAGTCCGAACCGGTCCAACAGCTGCGGACGCAGTTCGCCCTCTTCGGGATTCATGGTGCCGATCAGTACGAACCTGGCCTCGTGGCTGTGCGAGACGCCGTCTCGCTCGACGTGCACCCACCCCATGGCCGCGGCGTCGAGCAGCACGTCGACAAGGTGGTCGTGCAGCAGGTTGACCTCGTCGACGTAGAGCACGCCGCCGTGCGCGCGGGCCAGCAGCCCGGGTGAGAACGCGTGCTCACCGTCGCGCAGCACCTTCTGCAGGTCAAGGGATCCGACCACCCTGTCTTCGGTTGCGCCAATCGGCAATTCGACAAGCGATGCGCCGTCGACCGCGCTGAGCACCTTGGCCAGCCCGCGCACCGCAGTCGACTTCGCGGTGCCCTTCTCGCCGCGGATCAGCACGCCCCCGATCTCCGGGCGCACCGCGCACAACAGCAGGGCCAGTCGCAGGCGATCGTGGCCGACGATCGCGCTGAACGGGTACGTCATTGTTTGACCATCGGGACGTGGGGAATGCCGTCGTCGAGGAATTCCTCGCCGTCGCGGACGAATCCGTGGT
This sequence comes from Mycolicibacterium sp. XJ1819, assembly GCF_053483675.1. Taxonomy (NCBI): domain Bacteria; kingdom Bacillati; phylum Actinomycetota; class Actinomycetes; order Mycobacteriales; family Mycobacteriaceae; genus Mycobacterium; species Mycolicibacterium sp. XJ1819. The sequence goes on from NZ_JBEFST010000010.1 coordinate 91,568, forward strand.
GGGCGTACATCTCCTCGAGGTAGGTCTGCGCGTCGATGCGACACGGGTGGTCGCCGACGTCGGCGAGCGCGGCCTGCATCAGCCGGGTGGCGTGCCCCTGTCCGCGCGCGCCGCGCTTGGTGCAGACCCGGCCGATTCGAAAGGCCTTCTGTCCGCCGGGATGTTCTTCCATCAACCGCATGGTTGCAACGACCTCTCGTTCAGGGCCTTCCAGCCAGAAGTGACGGGTTTCGGGTAACAGGTCTCGTCCGTCGAGCTCGGGATACGGGGTGGCCTGCTCGACGACAAACACCTCGATGCGCAGCTTGAGCAACTCGTAAAGCGTTGCGGCGTCGAGGTCCTTCGCCCAACTGCGACGCAGGACGAACGTCATGCCCCTGCCACCGCCATGTCGTCGGCGGGGCGGTCGAGCTTGAGCACCTTGGTGCCCCACGACCATACTTCGTCGAACAGCGCGGGCTCGGCTGCCAACTCGACGCCCAGCAAGGGGATCATCTCCTTGAGCCTCGGCAGCCAACGTTGGTACCGGTCGGCGAAGCAGCGCTCCAGCACCTCGAGCATCGCCACCACCGCCGTCGACGCACCCGGCGACGCGCCCAGCAGGCCGGCGATGCTGCCGTCGGTGGCGGCCAGCACGGTGGTCCCGAAGTCGAGAACACCCTTGCCCTTGGCGCTGCAGATGACCTGCACCCGCTGCCCGGCGACGTTGAGCTCCCAGTCGGATTGGGTTGCGCTGGGGGCGAATTCCCGCAGCGCTTCGACGCGCTCGGAATTTGAGAGCAGGAGTTGGCCCAGCAGATACCGCACCAGCCCCCACTGGGTGAGGCCGACGCCGACGATCGAGGCGAGGTTGTTCGGTGTGACCGACTCGGGCAGGTCGGTGATCTCTCCCTGTCTGAGGAACTTCGGCGACCAGCCTGCGAACGGGCCGAACATCAGCCACAACTTGCCATTGATCACCCGGGTGTCCAAGTGCGGCACCGACATCGGCGGGGCACCGAGCGGAGGCAGACCGTACACCTTGGCCCGGTGCGCCGCGGTCAGATCCGAGTGGTCGGTGCGCAGGAATTTTCCGCCGACGGGAAACCCCCCGAACCCCTTGGCTTCCTTGATCTTCGCCTTCTGCAGCAGGTGAAGCGCGCCACCGCCGGCACCGACGAACACGAACTTGGCCTCGACTCTGCGACGCTGCCCGGTGCGGCGGTTGACGACGTTGAGCGTCCACCCGCCCTCGGAGTTGCGCTTCAGGTCGCGCGCCTCATGACCGAACAGCGTGGTCATCCCGCGTTCGGCGGTGTACCCGATGAGCTGGCGCGTCAGCGAGCCGAAGTCGACGTCGGTGCCGTCGCGCGTCCAGTTCAGTGCGACGGGCTCGGTGAAGTCGCGCTGCTCGGCCATCAGCGGAAGCCGACGGGCGAACTCGTCGTCGTCGGCGATGAACTCCGCCGAGGCGAACAGCGGGTTGTCCGCGAGCGCCTCGTGGCGGCGCCGCAGGTAGTCGACGTTGGCGGCGCCGTGCACGAAGCTGACGTGCGGTATCGGGTTGACGAAGCTGCGCGGGTCGGACAGCACACCGCTGTCCACCGCGTACGCCCAGAACTGCCGCGACACCTGGAACTGCTCGTTGACCCGCACTGCCTTGTCGGTGTCGATGGTGCCGTCGGAGCGCTGCGGGGTGTAGTTCAACTCGCACAGCGCGGAGTGGCCGGTGCCGGCGTTGTTCCACGGATCGCTGCTCTCCGCCGCGGCGCCGTCGAGCCGCTCGATCAGCACGATCGACCAGTCGGGCTCCAGGAGCCGAAGAAGCGCCCCCAGCGTCGCGCTCATGATTCCGGCGCCCACCAGCACGACGTCGGTGTTGACCGTGGTGGAATCGGAGGCGGGCACGGTCCCAGGTTATCCCGGCACGGTTGTCCTCAATCCCCCGCCGTGACATCCGGGCTGAGCCGCTTGCCGTGGTTACAGTGATTGACGTGACTGGCTGGGAGCCCGACATACTGCCTGGTTATTGGCAGCACACGCTGGCGCTGGGCCCCGACCCCGCGGGCGAGGGCGACATCTTCGCCACCGTGGTGCGCCGCGGTGAACCCGACGCCTCGGCACCCCGCGCCGTCCTGTTGGTGCACGGTTTCACCGACTACTTCTTCAATACCGAGGTGGCCGACCATTTCGCGGCCCGCGGCTTCGGCTTCTACGCGATCGACCTGCACAAATGCGGACGGTCGTGGCGGGAGGGCCAAACCCCGCACTTCACCACCGAGCTAGCCCACTACGACACCGAGTTGCAGCGCGCCCTCGAGGTCATCGCCGAGGCGTCGCCGGATGCGCAGGTGCTGGTGTACGGCCATTCCGCGGGTGGGCTCATCGTGTCGCTGTGGCTCGACCGGCTGCGCCGCGCCACCGCCGGCGCCCACGATCGAGTCAGCGGTCTGGTGCTCAACAGCCCGTGGCTGGATTTGCACGGCCCGGCGATCCTGCGGTCCGCGCCGGTGAGCGCCGCGATCTCGGCGATGTCGCGGCTGCGCAGGACGATGGTGGTGCGGCCGCCGACCGAAGGCGGTTACGGCACCACGCTGCACCGGGACTATCACGGCGATTTCGACTACAACCTGGACTGGAAACCCATCGGCGGATTTCCGGTCACGTTCGGCTGGATCCACGCCATCCGGCGCGGCCACGCGCAACTGCATCGGGGGCTCGATGTCGGTGTGCCCAACCTGATTCTGCGGTCGGACCGCACCGTGCGCGAGGTCGCCGACCCGGACCGCATCCAGCGCGGGGACGCCGTGCTCGACGTCAAGCAGATCGCCCGGTGGGCCGGTTGCATCGGGAACCGCACCACGATCGTGCCGATCGTCGATGCCAAGCACGACGTGTTTCTGTCCCCGCCCGAGCCCAGACAGGCGGCCTACCGCGAGCTGGACCGCTGGCTGGACTCCCACATGGCCGAAATCGGGGGTTCACCAACCCGTTCCGAACGAGGGTGACGGTATGACACATTTCGACATCGCGATCATCGGCGCCGGTTCCGGCAACAGCATCCTCGATGAGCGCTACGCGGACAAGCGCGTCGCGATATGCGAGAAAGGTCTGTTCGGCGGCACCTGCCTCAATGTCGGCTGCATACCGACCAAGATGTTCGTCTACGCCGCGGGAGTTGCCCAAAGCGCAAGGGACTCTGCACGATACGGGATCGATGCGCGCGTCGACTCCGTGCGCTGGCCCGACATCGTCTCGCGGGTGTTCGGTCGCATCGACCCCATCGCGGTCAGTGGCGCCAACTACCGGCGCTCGTCGCCCAACGTGGAGGTGTTCGACAGCGACACCCGGTTTCGGCCGACCAAGCCCGACGGCCGCTACGTGCTGGGCACCGACGACGGCGAGGAGTTCACCGCCGACCAGGTGGTCATCGCGGCCGGGTCGCGCGCCGTGGTGCCCGATGCGATCGCCGACTGCGGCGTGCCGTACCACACCAGCGACACGATCATGCGCATCGCCGACGTGCCCGGCCACCTGATCATCGTCGGCGGCGGCTTCGTCGCCTGCGAGTTCGCCCACATCTTCTCGGCGCTGGGCAGCCATGTGACGCTGATGATCCGGGGCAGCACGCTGTTGCGCGGACACGACGACGAGATCTCGATGCGCTTCACCGAGGAGGCGTCGCGGAAGTGGGAGATCCGCAACCACCACGAGATCGTCGACGCACGTCAGGCCGGCGACGGCGTCGAGGTGACCTGCCAGGACGGCTCGAAGGTCCGCGGCGACGTGCTCCTGGTCGCCACCGGCCGCAGGCCCAACGGCGACCTGCTCGACGCCGCACACGCCGGAGTCAAGGTCGACGGGCACGGCCAGGTCGTCGTCGACGAATACCAACGCACCACGGCGCGAGGGGTTTTCGCGCTCGGCGACGTGTCGTCGGATTACCAGCTCAAACACGTGGCCAACCACGAGGCGCGAGTGGTCAAACACAACCTGCTCCAGGATTGGGACGACACCGACGCCCTGATGCCCGCGAACCACAGGTTCGTGCCGTCGGCGGTGTTCACCGACCCCCAGATCGCCAGCGTCGGCCTGACCGAGAACGAGGCCCGCGCGCGGGGACTGAGCATCAAGGTCAAGGTGCAGGACTACAGCGACGTGGCCTACGGGTGGGCGATGGAGGACACCATCGGGGTGGCGAAGGTGATCGTCGACGACGACACCGGGCTGATTCTCGGCTGCCACATCATGGGCCATCAGGCGTCCTCGCTCATCCAACCGGTCATCCAGGCGATGAACTTCGACCTGCCCGCCCGGGAGATGGCCCGCGGCCAGTACTGGATTCACCCTGCGCTGCCCGAGGTGATCGAGAACGCCCTGCTGGCGTTGTGCGGCGAGCCGCCATGGCCGCCGTCGAAGCGGCACTGACCGGCGCGGGATCTAGCCTCGGCTCGCACTCACCGAGAAACCCCACGGCAACTCGAGGCGGTGGGCCGCGAGCAGGTCGGCGTCGGAGAGCACCTCGGTGATCTCACCGTCGGCGACGATGACACCAGCGTCCATCACCACCGCCCGGTCGCACAACTGCGCGGCGTACGGCAGATCGTGGGTGACGACCAGCATGGTGGCGTCCAGGCCCGACAGCGTCTCGGCCAACTCGCGGCGCGCCACCGGGTCCAGGTTGGCCGACGGCTCGTCGAGCACGAGGATCTCGGGCTCGCAGGCCAACACCGTCGCGAGCGCGGCACGGCGCCGCTGGCCCGCCGACAGATGCGTCGGGCTGCGGTCGGCGCGGTCGGCCAACGACACCACCTCCAGCGCCCGACGCACCCGGGCGGCCAGTTCCTCACCGCGCAGACCGAAGTTGGCGGGCCCGAACGCGACGTCTTGTGCGACCGTCGGCATGAACAGCTGGTCGTCGGGGTCCTGGAACACCAGCCCGACGCGCCGGCGAATATCCTGAAGAGTCCTGCGGCCCAGCGTGATACCACTGATCTCGATGGTTCCCGAGGTGGCTGACAACACACCGTTGAGATGCAGCATCAGCGTGGTCTTACCCGCGCCATTGGGTCCGAGCACCGCAACCCGCTCGCCCGGCGCCACCGCCAGGTCGACACCGTCGAGGGCCACCTGCCCGTCGGGGTAGACGTGGCGCAGCGCCTCGACCCGGATCGCGCTCACAGCGTCACCCATGCCGCCGCCGAAACCGCGACCGCCGCCGCGGCGGGAAGCATCGCCACCGCCCATTGCGTGGCCGCGGCCCGTGGCGCGGCTCCGATCACCGCCAGATCCGGCGCCCGGCCGTCGAATCCACGCGAGAGCATCGCGGCGTACACCCGTTCACCGCGCTCGTAAGAGCGCAGGAACAGCGCGCCGATTCCGGTGGCGATCGCCTTGGCCTGATGCAGCATCCGCGGTGAGTCGCCCCTGGCGATCCTGGCCATCCGCATCCGGCCCGCCTCGGCTGCCAGCAGGTCGACATAGCGGATCATCAACACCAGCACCGAGGTCACCACCGCGGGAACTCCGAGGCGGCTGAGCGCGCCGGGCAACTCGGTGGCCGACGTGGTGGCCGCGACGGTGAGCGCGGCCGCCACCCCGAGCGTGCCCTTGATGACGATCCCCCACGCCGCCCAGAGTCCGCTCACCGAGAGTTGCAGCCCCGCAACCTCTACGCGCGCACCGCCTTCCGCGAACGGCAGCAGTACCGCCAGAACCAGGAATGGCGCCTCGATGAGCATCCGCGGCAACACCCACCGCAGCGGGATCTGGGCGAGTCGCCAGACGGCGACGACGATCGTCGCGTAGATCACGAACGGCCAGAACATCTCCCGGGGGGTGGCGACGACGGCCAGGACGAAGACCAGCAGGCAGACGATCTTGACTTCCGGCGCGATCCGATGCACGGCCGATTCGCCGTGGCGGTAGAGCGGATGAGCGCCCGCGCCCACGGGTTCAGCGTCCGCTCGGCTCGGTGCGGCCGGCGCCCCGGCGCGCGATGACCCAAAAAGCGCCGCTGGCCAGGGCCAGTGTGACGAGGACGCCGACGACGCCTGCAGCCCCGACGGTGCCGTCGCGTCCGGCGATCGCATAGTCGGCCAGCGGGGTGTCCGCCATCGCGTGCTCGGTCGTGTGTTGTGCGATGCACTCGCCGGTGAGCTCCTCACCGTCGGCGGTCTGCACGACCTCGCAGCCGCGCAGCGTGGTGGAGTCCAGCCCGTCGGGGTCGGCGCTGGCGAAGTACGACACCACCCCGGCGATCAGCAGGCTGGCCGCCGCGAACGCGATCCAGAACGACCACCGGCGGCTCATGCGGGCACCTCCGCGCGTGCGCCACGCAGGAGGTAGACCAGATCGGGCCGCGACCGCGCGACCGCCATCACGGTGACCGCGGTGATCAGCCCCTCGCCCACACCGATCAGCACATGAGTACCCAACATGTAGCCGGCCACCGCGCCCAGTGACGTCGTCGCCGCGCCACCGATCGCATATTCGACGACGAATCCCATTGCCGCGCACACCGTACCGATTAGTGCGGCGACGAACGCGATCACGCCCAGGCCGGCCACCGGCACGTCGGCGGCGCGGCGGCGAGCCAGCGCGTAGAGCGCGAGCGCGCATCCGTAGCCCGCCGCGACACCGATGACCGCCATGTTGACGATGTTGGTGCCCAGTGCGGTGACGCCGCCGTCGGCGAACAGCAGGGCCTGCACCACCGCCACGATCGCGATGCACATGGCACCGGTGTACGGGCCGACCAGGATCGCGGCCAGCGCGCCGCCCAGCAGATGCCCGCTGACGCCTGGCAGGATCGGGAAGTTGATCATCTGCACCGCGAAGATGAACGCCGCCACCAGTCCCGCCAGCGGCACCGTGCGTTCGTCGAGTTCGGCTCGTGCCTTGACGGCGCAGAGTCCGACCGCGGCGACGGCGAGCACGCCGAACATCAACGATGTCGGGGCGTTGACGATGCCATCGCTCATGTGCATCGCGACAAAGTTCACTTCCACGAAAGCGAGCGTATGACGTGGACTGATATCTGTCTAGATGAACAGGTGTTCATGTGACGGGCGCCATCGGCGGCCGCTACCGTTTCGTCGCGGTCACCAACAGGTACTCGGCCTCCCAGCGCGCCCGGCCCGTCTCGCCGCGGTTCCACTTCGTGAGGAAGTCGAGGAAATCACGGTCGAGCGCATCGACCCGGTCCGGTCGGTCGGCGTTGAACTTGTATGCCGCGATGGTGGGCCCGTAGTTGGACTTCCAGTACTCGCGGAACTCGGCCGGATCGGCGCAGCGGTCGAAGACCACGGTCTGTCGTCGCATGGTCAGGTCGCTGACCCGGTCGCCGAACAGGGCGCGCACGTGTTCCTCGTCGCCCCACATCGGCGGTGGCCCCGCGCCGGGTGGCGGTGGAGGCGCGTAGGGCTTCATCGTCGCGAACAGATGGCCGATGAATCCCTGTGGCGTCCAGTTGATCATCGCGATCGTTCCGCCGGGGCGCACCACCCGCACCATCTCGTCGGCGGCGGCCTGGTGGTGCGGGGCGAACATCACCCCGACACACGACATCACGACATCGAAGCTGTCGTCGGCGAACGGCATCGCCTCCGCGTCGGCTTCGACCCAGTCGATGTCGACGCCGTGCTCGGCGGCGATGCGGCGGCCGGCGTCGAACAGTTCGGGGGTGAGGTCACTGGCCGTCACCACACCCCCGGCCACAGCGGCGGGAACGGCGGCGTTGCCGGAACCCGCAGCGACGTCCAACACCTCCTTGCCGGGCCCGATCCCGCACGCCGCGACGAGCTCCGCACCCAACCGCGGGATCAACTCCGCGGCGACGGCCGGGTAGTCACCGGCCGCCCAAAGTGCCCGGTGTTTGGCCTTCAGCGCCCGGTCGGCTTCGGGGTCAACGCTGATCATCTCAATCTCCTTCAACCTCGGTGTGCGAAGACCTCCACCGTGCGGCGACGATGTTCGACACTCCTTCGGCCGTCCTGAAATGCCCTGCTCAGCCGACGATCAGCGCAGTTGTGCGGCGCCGGTTGCCGTCCTCACGAGCGCATTTCACGAACACTTCAGTGTCGGCGAACCCCCTCCGCGCACCGTCGAACCGTCCACAAAAACCCGGGCCGGACATCTGTGCACTCCCCTGGCCCACCAACTCACGGAGAAACACCATGAACACTCGAAAGACGCTGGTCTCGATGATAAGCGGGGCGGCCGCGCTCGGCGGAATTTTCGGCGCGATGGCCACCGCGGCACCGGCCGTCGCGGCACCCGGACAGACGGGCGCCAACCTGCACGTCATCCAGGATCCGGCCAATCAGGGGAATTACCTGCTGGCGATCATCGGGCGCTTCCCGATGCCACAGGCCGACGCGGTCGGCTTCCTCAACAACATCAACAACGGCGATTGCCAGGGCGGCATGAACTACTACATCTACGCCGACGACGACGAGATCTACGCCCAGGCGCACTTCAAGGACTCCGACTGCAAGATCCGAGTTCAGACCTCGCAGGTCATCACTCGCCTGTTCTGACCGAGACGGGTCCGGCGCGACCAAACATGTTGCGCTGGACCCGTTGTCAACGGTAGCGCTGCAGGACACCTCGCGCGAACGTGACGGCCTCCGCCCCGGTCAGGGTCCTCGGTTCGGCGGGTGACGTCTGGGCCGCATCGAGCGGCGGAGCCATACCGGCGGCGACGATGGCCTGGTGCAGCGTGACGGCATCCGCGTCGGCGCCCAGTCGCGCGAGAAACCGTGCCACGTAGCGCAGGGTAAGCCAGTGCAGGGCACCGGTTCCCGGTCCGCCGTGGCCCCAGTGGTCGAGCGCGTCGACGAACATCCTTGCCGCAATGCCGGGTTCACCGTGCAACGCGTGCACGACAGCGGCTTCGGTCGCCGCGATCCCCGTCAACCAGTTGTTCTGGACGGGCCCGGCGAGTCGGGTCGCCTCCTGCAGAAGGTCCAGGGCACGGTCAGGTTCGGAAACCTTGAGCACGCGTGCCAGTGCGCATCGGGCCATCGCCCGCGCAGTCGGGTTCGCAGTCGTCTCGGCCAGTCCCATGGCCTCTCCGGCGGCCGGCACGCCGTCACCGAGGGTCTCGCGCGCGTCGTGGCAGATCGTGATGTTGTACAGAATCCACAGCAGTCGCTGCGGCGGCACACCACGGCCTGCCCGCTGCGCCTGCTCTTCGTAGTAGGACAGCGCCTGCGCCGAATCACCCTCATAGAGCGCCACATCGGCGAGCGTGTCGTTCGGGTAGGCGATGTAGGAGGCGTCCGGGTCGGGTTCTCGCCCGCCGGCGAGCTCGGCCAGGGTTCGCGCCCGTGCGAACTCGCCGAGCACCCATCGGCCCCGGGCCGCGACACCGACGGCCGCCACGAACAGCCGGTGGTCCGGGTCGGCGGCGCGCACGGCACGTTCGGCCCATCCGATCGAGTGGTAGCCGATGCGCAAATGAAGCACCTCGGGCATCGCCGCGACCAGGCGGAGCGCGAGATCGAGATCGTCTGCGGTGAGCAAATGTTCGAACGCCGCACGCAGATTGTCGTAATCGGGTGCGGTGTAGGTGGTGAGCGCATCGGGGGTCAACCGCTGGACCCACCACTGTTCGTCGCCCCCCTGGACACCGGCGGCGGCGCGCTCGAGGAGGTCGGTGAAGTACCGAGCGTGGCGTGACACCAACCGGTCACGACAGTTGTTCTCCCGCAACTTGTCGCGTCCGTACGCGCGCAGGGTTTGCAGGACGTGGTAACGGGTGACGGCGGTGGTCGCGCGCACGCCCACCATCGACTTGTCCACCAATCCGGTCAGCAGATCGAGAGTGTCGTCCTGGTCGGCGGCGTCGGGTTCGTCCGCGCAGACACCGTGCGCTGCGTCCAGATCGAAACCGCCCGCGAACACCGACAACCGTTCGAAAAGTGCCTGCTCGGGCGGGCTGAGCAGCCGATAAGACCAGTCGATGGTGGCGGCGACGCTCTGCTGGCGCGGGTGCACCCCGCGGACGCCGCCACTCAACAGGCGGAGCCGGTCCAGTCGGCGGGCCATGTCCAGGCTGCTCATCGCGCGCATCCGGGCCGCGGCCAGTTCGATCGCCAGCGGCAGCCCGTCAAGTCGCCTGCAGATCTCGGCCACCGCGCCGACGGGTTCGCGATCGAGTTCGAAGTCGCCGCGGCTGGCCTTGGCGCGGTCGGCGAACAGGGCGGTGGCGTCGTCTTCCGGCAGCGGTTCGACGGGCACGATCCGTTCCCCCTCGACCCCCAGCGCCTCGCGGCTGGTGGCCAGCACGGACACCCGTGGGCAAGTGCGGGTGACGGCGTCGAGGACGCGGGCCGCTTCGTCGAGCACATGTTCGCAGTTGTCCACGATCAGAAGCAGTTCGCGGTCACGCAGGTGGTCGACCACGGTGTCGTCGAAACCGCTGCCCTCATGGGGCTGAAGGTGCAGAGCGGCCGCCAGAGCCTGGCCGACGGCCGCGCCGTCGTCGAGCGGCGCCAGCTCGCACAGCCACACCCCGTCGCTGAACCGGCCGCGTTCGCGGTCGGCCAGCTCGATGGCGAGTCTGGTCTTGCCGACTCCTCCCACGCCGGTCAGTGTGACCAGTGGTCCGTCGCGCAGCGCGCCAGCCACCCGCGAGATCTCGGCGTTGCGCCCGACGAATGTGCTTGCCCGCCGGGGCAATCCGGGATGGCGCGTGCTGGGCGTCGGCGGAGGCGGTTGCGCCGGTGCCTGCTCGGCTGCGTCGCCGTCCAGGATCTGTTGGTACGCCGCGCGCAGCGCGGGTCCGGGATCGACGCCGAGTTCCTCGACGAGTCGCTCGCGCGTCACCCGGTAGACGTCCAGCGCCTCGGCCTGCCTGCCGTTGCGGTACTGCGCCAGCATCAGCTGTCCGGCCAACCGCTCGTCAAGCGGGTTGGACGCGAACGCTTCGGTCACCGACATCAGCACGTCGGCGTGTCTGCCTGCCGCCAACGCCGCGTCGTTGCGGTCCAACATCACCGACAGGCGTTCGCGGTCAAGCGCATTGCGCACCGAGTTGGCCCACGGGGTGTCGATGATCGCGAACGGCTCACCACGCCACAGCGCCAAAGCCTGGTCGAAGAGGGCCGCGACCTCGTGCGGTCGGGTCGACGCGCGGGCCGCAGCGGCCAGGTGCCGGAACCGGTGCAGATCGACTGACAGCCCATCGGTGCTCAACGTGTAACCTCCGGGGCCACGGTTGAACTCGACATCGGCGGTGCCCCCGAAGAGGTGGCGCAGTCGCGAGATGTAGGCGGCCAACGCGTTACGGGCCCGGTGCGGCGGATCGTCGGCCCACACCCGGTCGATCAACTGGTCCGCCGACACCGGCCGGTTGACGTCCACGAGCAGGCACAGCAGTACGCAACGCTGTCGGGCGTGGCCGATCTCGAGGCGTACGCCGTCGACGCACGCCTCGAGGTCGCCGAGGATCCGGAACTGCACCGTCATCGGTATCCAGCGTCCACCAGATGCCCGTGCTGCGAGAGCGATTTCTGGCAGCCGGGCTAACCGTCGGCGCCGTTGGCACCGTTTCGGCTTGTCGGGTTGCCGTTTCCGGTGCCGCCGGGGCTGAGGACGCTCGCGGCGCGCAGCGGTTGCCGCGACGCGACGCCCCCGAAGGCCGTCACAGCCGGGGGGCTCAGGGAGGCACAGCCAGCAGCGCGGCGCCGTCGCGATGCTCGGTCGGTGTCGGTGTCGGTGTCGGGGTCGGCGGGTTCGGCGCCGCCGGCTCCGACGTGTCGTGTGTACATCCGTTGAGCATTCATGTCGATCTCCCACCTGTGCGGCAGTCACATGGACTGTCATCGGATGGGATCAGCATCGTCGGCGCGGTTTCCGCGGCCGTGAAGCGACGCTGAAATGCCCAGCTCAGCCGTGCCGAGCGCCGATCCAGTGCAGCAAATCGTGCACGATTTCGTCGTCGAGCCGGTAGCTCACGCCACGGCCGACGCGCGTCGAGCTCACCCAGCCCTGCTGCCGCAGCACCCGCAGTGCCTGCGACACGGCGTTCTCCGACCGGCCGAGCGCGGCGGCCAGATCACCCACCCGGATCCCCGGCGCCCGGTGCAGGCACAGCAGAATCTCCAGCCGGTTGGGGTCGGACAACAGGTCGAAACGCAGGGTCCAGACCGCGGTGTCCACGTCGTTCAGCGCCGACGAAGCACGCGTGACCTGCGTGTGACTGTCGGGCTGCTCCACACCTCGAATCTAATCCAGGACCGGGCCGCATGACGTCAGACACGGCTCGGCCTTCCGAAACGACCGCGAGCGTGCGTGAACTCGCGACAGATCTCGGCGTGTCGCCCGCAGACTCGCACTCTCGCGAATAATCCGGGGGGTCAGTCGAGAAAGCCGTGCAGCAGCGATGCGGACCCCTCGACGTGGGTCCGCATCGCGGTCGCGGCGCCCTCGGCGTCACCGGCCAGGATCGCCATCACGATCGCCTCGTGCTGCTCGTCGGAGTGCTCGATGTTGCGCGGCAGCAACGGGATCTGGTCCAGCAGGGCGTTGAGCCGCATCCTGTTCTCGGCCAGGACCGGCACCAGTGACGGCGATCCGGCGGCCTCGGCGACGGCCAGGTGCAGCCGCGAATCCAACCGGCGGTAGTCCTCGGGCGCCGCGGCGCGCACGTCGGCGAGGCGTGCCCACAACAGTTCGCGCTCCGCCGCGGTCAGCGTGCGACTGGCCGCCATCCGCGCGGCACCCACCTCGAGGATCTCCCGAAGCCGCAGCGCGTCGTCGATCTCCGCGCGGGTCACCTCGTCGGCGTCGTCGGCGTGCCGGGGCAACTCGTCGGCGAGGAACGTGCCGCCGTAGCGGCCCCGCCGCGACACCAGATATCCGGCGTCGGCCAGCGATTTGATCGCCTCGCGCACGGTGTCGCGGCTGACACCGAGCCGCGCGGCGAGTTCCCGTTCGGGGGGCAGCGATTCGCCCGGCTGCAGCACGCCGAGCTTGATTGTCTGCAGCAGTCGCCCGACGGTGTCCTCGAAGGCATTGCCCAGTCGCACGGGCCGCAGCAGTGCCTCGCTGACCAGTGGAGCATCCGGATCGGCGGTCATGGTCTTCCAGAGCCTTACAGAGGAGTGACGTAGTGGCCGCTGATGCCGCCGTCGACGAGAAACGAGGACGCGGTGATGAACGAGGCGTCGTCGCTGGCCAGAAACGCCACCGCGGCCGCGAGTTCCTCCGGGTCGGCGAACCGGCCCATCGGGATGTGCACCAACCGCCTGGCCGCGCGCTCGGGATCTTTGGCGAACAGCTCCTCCAGCAGCGGGGTGTTCACCGGCCCCGGACACAACGCGTTGACCCGGATGCCTTGGCGCGCATACTGCACACCGAGTTCGCGCGACATCGCCAGCACGCCGCCCTTGGACGCGGTGTAGGAGATCTGCGAGGTCGCCGAGCCCATCACCGCGACGAACGACGCGGTGTTGATGATCGACCCCTTCTGCGCCGGCACCATATGACGCAGCGCCGCCTTGCAGCACAGGAACACGGACTTGAGGTTGACGTCTTGCACCCGCTGCCAGGCGTCCAGCGCGGTGGTCTCGATCAGGTCGTCTTCGGGCGGTGAGATGCCGGCGTTGTTGAACGCGATGTCGACGCCGCCGTGAGTCTTTGCGGCGGTGTCGAACAGGGTGTCGACGGCGACCTCGTCCGAGACGTCGACCGGCACGAAGGTGGCGTTCAACTCGTCGGCCGCCTGCTTGCCCGCGACCGGGTCGATGTCGCCGACGACGACGGTCGCGCCTTCGGCGTGCATGCGGCGGGCGGCGGCCAGGCCGATGCCGCTGGCCCCGCCGGTGACCACGGCGATTCTGCCTGCGAGCCGTTGGGTGAGATCCATCTAGGCCTCCTCGACTGCGATGAAGACGTTCTTGGTCTCGGTGAACGACAGCGGGGCGTCAGGCCCCAACTCGCGGCCCAGCCCGGACTGCTTGAACCCACCGAACGGGGTGCAGTAGCGCACCGACGAGTGCGAGTTCACCGACAGGTTGCCGGCTTCCACGGCGCGCGACACCCGAAGCGCCCGGGACAGGTCGTTGGTCCAGATCGATCCCGACAACCCATACGGGGTGTCGTTGGCCAGCGCGATGGCGTCGGCTTCGTCGTCGAACGGCAACACGGTGACCACCGGGCCGAAGATCTCCTCGCGCACCGTGCGGTCGTCGCGCGCCGGGGTGAGCACGGTCGGCGGAAACCAGTAGCCCGGACCCGACGGCGCATCGCCGCGGAATGCGACGGGCGCGTCGGCACCCACGTAGGAGGCCACGCTGTCGTGGTGTGGCTTGGACACCAGCGGACCCATCTCGGTGTTCCTTGACCGTGGATCTCCCACGACGACGCCCTTGACCGCGGGCTCCAGCAGTTCCATGAAACGGTCGTAGACGTTGCGCTGCACCAGGATCCGGCTGCGGGCACAGCAATCCTGGCCTGCGTTGTCGAACACGCCGTACGGCGCGGTGGCCGCCGCCCGCTGCAGGTCGCAGTCGTCGAACACGATGTTGGCGCTCTTGCCGCCCAACTCCAAAGTGACCCGTTTGACCTGGGCGGCGGCCCCGGCCATCACCCGGGTGCCGACCTCGGTCGAACCGGTGAACACGATCTTGGCGACATCGGGATGCGAGACGAACCGCTCCCCGACCACCGAACCCTTGCCGGGCAGCACACGAAACAGGTCGGCGGGCACACCGGCCGCCACCGCGATCTCGCCCAGCCGGATCGTCGTCAACGGTGTCCACTCGGCGGGTTTGACCAGCACCGCGTTGCCCGCGGCCAGCGCGGGCGCGAATCCCCACGAGGCGATGGTCATCGGAAAGTTCCACGGCGTGATGACACCGACGACACCCAGCGGCTCGTGGAACGTGACATCCAGCCCGCCGGCCACCGGAATCTGCTCGCCCGACAAGCGTTCCGGGCTGGCCGCATAGAAATGCAGCACGTCACGGACGTGCCCGGCCTCCCACTCGGCGTTGGCGATCGGATGCCCGGAGTTGGCCACCTCCAATGCGGCGAGTTCGTCGACGTGGGCGTCCACCGCATCGGCGAACGCCCGCAGCACCGCGGCGCGGTCGGCCGGGGCCCGTCGCGCCCATTTGCGCTGCGCCACTTTGGCCCGGGCCACCGCGTCGTCGACACCGGCGATGTCGGTCTGTTCGACGGTGCGCAACGGCTGCCCGGTCGCGGGGTTGACCAACTGGCTGGCGGTCATGAACTCACCCTCCGCCTCGCGTAGGCCCCGGCGGCCTCCACCACCGCGGCGAACAACCGCAGATCGTCGAGGCGCTCCTCGGGGTGCCACTGCACGGCCAGCACAAAGGTGTCACCCGGCTTCTCCACCGCCTCGATGACGCCGTCGGAATCCTGTGCGCTGACCACCAGACCGTCGCCGATCCGGTCGATGGCCTGATGGTGATAGCACTGGGCGTCCGAGGATTCGCCGATCAACGCCGCCAGCCGGGTACCGGGCACCGTGCGCACCGTGGACGTGGAGAACACCGCGTTGCCCTGCTGGTGGCGGCGGTGCCCGACGACGTCGGGCAGGTGCTGATGCAGGGTGCCGTCCAGCGCCACATTGAGCACCTGGGCACCGCGGCAGATGCCCAGCAGCGGCATGCCACGCCGAAGCGCACCGCGCACCAACGCCAACTCGAATGCGTCACGCGTGCGGCTGTCGGCGTCGGCGGGATCGGTGGCGGGATGCGGCTGCTGGCCGTAAACGCCGGGCTCGACGTCTTTTCCGCCGGTCAGGATCAGCCCGTCGAGACCGTCGAGCACCCCGTCGGCGATCGCGGCGTCGACCGGCTGCGGCGGCAGCAGCACCGAGATGCCGCCCGCCAGGCCCACGCCCTCGAAGTAGATCGCGGGCAGAAAGCTGGCGCGCAGGTCCCACACGCCGGTCTGCGCCTGCTGCAGGTAGGTGGTCAGCCCAAGCACCGGCCGAACTCTCTTCGCGCGAGCAGACGCAGACGCGGGCGACACGCCGGTGCTTTGGCTGGCTTTGCGTCTGCTCGCGGTCGAACTAGAGCCGTTCAAAGCCCCGCACCCTCTCCCAATCCGTCACCGCCGCGTTGTAGGCCGTCATCTCCACCCGGGCGTAGTTCAGGTAGTGCTCGACGACCTCGTCGCCGAACGCCGTGCGCGCCAACTCCGACTTGCCGAACAGGTCGGCGGCCTCGGCCAGCGTGGTCGGCAGCCGGTCGGCGCCGCTGGTGTAGGCGTTGCCGACGAAGGGTTCGGGCAACTCGAGTTCGCGTTCGATGCCGTAGAGCCCGCCCGCGATCAGCGCCGACACCGCCAGATACTGATTCACGTCACCGCCGGGAGCGCGGTTTTCCATCCGCATGCCGTGCTCCTCGCCGACCACACGCAGCGCGCAGGTGCGATTGTCGAGCCCCCACGCGATTGCCGTCGGGGCGAAGCTACCGTTGACAAATCGCTTGTAGGAGTTGATGTTCGGCGCATAAAGCAGGGTGAGCTCGCGCATGGTCGCCAGCTGCCCGGCGACGAAACTGCGAAACATCGACGACATGCCGTCGGCGCCGTCGGGGTCGGCGAACACGGCGTTGCCGTCGGTGTCACGCAACGAGATGTGGATGTGGCAGCTGTTGCCCTCCCGCTCGTCGAACTTCGCCATGAACGTGATGCTCTTACCGTGCTGGTCGGCGATCTCTTTGGCGCCGTTCTTGTAGATGGTGTGGTTGTCGCAGGTGACACGCGCGTGGTCGTAACGGAACGCGATCTCCTGCTGGCCCAGGTTGCATTCACCCTTGACGCCTTCGCAGTACATGCCCGCGCCGGTCATCCCCAGCCGAATGTCGCGCAGCAGCGGTTCCATCCGCGTCGAGGCCAGCATCGCGTAGTCGACGTTGTAGTCCGAGCCTGCCCTCAGGCCCCGGTATCCGGCCGCCCACGCGTCGCGGTAGCTGTCGTCGAACACCATGAACTCCAGTTCGGTGCCGACGTAAGGCACCAGGCCGCGCTCGGCGAGCCGGTCGACCTGACGGTTGAGCACGCTGCGCGGCGCCGGCTCGACGGGGCGACCGTCGACCCAGGACAGCTCGGCCATCACCAGCGCCGTTCCCGGCAGCCAGGGAACCGGGCGCAGCGTGGAGAAGTCGGGCGTCATCACCATGTCGCCGTAGCCGGTTTCCCAACTGGACATCGCGAAGCCGTCCACGGTGTTCATGTCGACGTCGACGGCCATCAGATAGTTGCAGCACTCGGCGCCGTGCTTGGCGACCTCCTCGACGAACAGGCGCGCCGACACCCGCTTGCCGGTCAACCGGCCCTGCATGTCGCAGAACCCGACGATCACCGTGTCGATGTCGCCGGTGGCCACGAGCTGTTCGAGGTCGGCCTGCGACAACATGCCTGTGGCGCTCATCCCTACCGGCCCTGCCTTCCTCGATCGAGAAGTAGACGACGGTCAGTCAACCATTGCAGTGTGCCCAGCCCGGCGTCCATGCGGGTGAGTTACCTGATTTTCACATTCAAAGGTAGGACACCAGACCTTTAGCCAGTTTATTGTCCGTATGTCGTCTGCGAGAAGGAGCGAACGCCATGGCCGACGAGAAGCGCAAGTCCTCCGGCGGAGTGACGTATCGGCAGGCCGGCGCGGACTACTTCGAGAAGCGCAAGCTGGTGCGGACCGCGGGGTTCTGGGGGCTGTGGGGCATCGGCGTCGCGGCGGTCATCTCCGGCGACTTCTCCGGTTGGAACTTCGGCATCGGCGAGGCCGGCTGGGGTGGGCTGGCGATCGCGTCGGTGGTCATCATCGTCATGTATTTCGGCATGTTGTTCTCGATCGGCGAGATGGCGGCCGCGATGCCGCACACCGGCGGCGCCTACTCCTTCGCCCGCGCCGCGATGGGCCCGTGGGGTGGCTTCGTGACCGGTTTCGCCGAGACGATCGAATACGTCTTCACCACCGCGGTGATCGTCTACTTCTCGTCGACCTACGCCGACGCGGTGACCAACGAACTGTTCGGCCTGTCCATGCCGGGCTGGGTGTGGTGGATCATCCTCTACGCCGCGTTCGTGGGCCTGAACTCGTGGGGCGCAGAGATCTCGTTCAAATTCGCGATCACGGTGGCGGTGCTGTCGATCGGCATCCTGGTGCTGTTCGCGGTGCTGGCCGTGGTCAACGGGGCGATCGACTTCGGCCGGCTGCTCGACATCCCGGCGGACACCGCCGCGGCGGGCGCAAGTTCGTTCCTGCCGTTCGGCATCGTCGGCATCCTTTACGCGCTGCCGTTCGCGATCTGGTTCTTTTTGGGCATCGAGGAGTTGCCGCTGGCCGCCGAGGAGTCGCACAACCCGGCCCGCGACATCCCCCGGGCCGGCATCTGGGGGCTGATCACGCTGATCGCCACCGGCTCGATCGTGTTCTTCCTCAACCCGGCGGTGACGGGCTCCGCGGCGCTCAGCGCCTCCGACGAACCCCTGCTCGACGGCTTCCGCGCGTTCCTGCCCGCGAGCTGGGCCGCGGTGCTGTCCGGGTTCGCACTGATCGGCCTGCTGGCCAGCCTGCAGGGCATCATGTACGCATACGCCCGCAACATGTATTCGCTGAGCCGTGCCGGCTATTATCCGAAGCCGTTGTCGCTGACCGGAACTCGGCAGACCCCGTATGTGGCGCTGATCACCGGCGCGGTGATCGGGTTCATCGCGCTGGTGGTGGTGAACTACAACGAGGGCGCCGGTGACGTGGTGCTCAACATCGCGGTCTGGGGCGCGGTGTTGGCCTACGGGCTGCAGATGGTGTCGTTCGTGCTGCTGCGTCGCAGGTTCCCCAACGCCCGCCGACCCTGGGTCAGCCCGACCGGCAACTGGGGCGCGATCGTGGCGCTGGCCATCGCGGCGGTCACCTTCGTCGGCGTGCTGCTCAACCCGACGTACCGGCCGGCGATCGTGGCGATCGTGGTCTTCTACGTCTTCGGGCTGCTGGTCTTCGGCCTGTACACCCGCCACCGGCTGGTGCTGTCGCCCGAGGAGGAGTACGCGGTCACGGGCGGCCTGCACGGCTATGACCCCGAGGCAGAGGGCCTGGGCGGCACGATCGAGGACGAGATCCTCAAGGGCCACACCGATTAGCGGGCGACGATGCAGGTCACAATCCTGTGACGTTTCCCGTTCGTCAATTCGGGTACTGTTGCCGTTGTGTGCGGAGCCACCGGCGAGGTGCGTCTCGACGGCCAAAATCCTGATGTCACCGCGGTCTCGGCCATGGCCGAGGCGATGGCGCCCCGAGGGCCCGATTCGGCAGGCGTGTGGTCACAGGACAGGGTCGCTCTCGGGCACCGTCGCCTGAAAATCATCGACCTGTCGGGAGCAGGCGCTCAGCCGATGGTCGACCCGGAGTTGGGTCTGTCCATCGCCTGGAACGGCTGCATCTACAACTACAAGGAACTGCGGCGCGACCTGTCCGGCCACGGCTATCGGTTCTTCTCGCACAGCGACACCGAGGTGCTGCTCAAGGCCTACCACCATTGGGGTGACCGGTTCGTCGACCACCTCAAGGGCATGTTCGCGTTCGCGATCGTCGAACGCGACAGCAACCGGGTGTTGCTGGGCCGCGACCGGTTGGGAATCAAGCCGCTGTACCTGACCGAGACCGCCGACCGCATCCGGTTCGCGTCGTCGTTGCCCGCGCTGCTGGCCGGCGGCGGCGTCGACACCCGCATCGACCCGATCGCGCTGCACCACTACATGACGTTTCACTCGGTGGTGCCGCCGCCGCGAACCATCCTGCGCGGGGTGACCAAGGTGCCGCCGGCCTCGCTGGTCGCGATCGAACCCGACGGCCGCAAGATCACCAGCACCTACTGGGAGCCCGACTTCCGCCGACGCGCCGACCGGGCCGACTGGTCCGAACGCGACTGGGAGGACGCGGTTTTGGAGTCGCTGCGCACCGCGGTGGAACGACGGCTGGTCGCCGACGTCCCGGTCGGGTGCCTGCTGTCAGGCGGCGTCGACTCCAGCCTGATCGTCGGGTTGCTCGCCGAGGCCGGCCAGCACGGACTGAAGACCTTCTCCATCGGGTTCGAATCGGTGGGCGGGGTCGCCGGCGACGAGTTCCGCTACTCCGACGTCATCGCCGAGCATTTCGCCACCGACCACCACCAGATCCGCATCGGCACCGACCGGATGCTGCCCGCACTCGACGGCGCGATCGGCGCGATGAGCGAGCCGATGGTCAGCCATGACTGCGTGGCCTTCTACCTGCTGTCCCAGGAGGTGGCCAAGCACGTCAAGGTCGTGCAGTCCGGCCAGGGCGCCGACGAGGTCTTCGCCGGATACCACTGGTATCCCCCGATGTCGGGCGCCGCCTCGCTCGACGCCGCGGTGGCCAACTACCGCGGTGCCTTCTTCGACCGCGACAACGACGGTGTGGCGGCCCTGCTCTCCCAGGACTACCTCGTCGAGGGCGACCCGAGCGAGGCCATGGTCAGGCAGCATTTCGCCGCCGCTGGCGCCGACACCGGCATCGACCGGGCGCTGCGCCTGGACACCACCGTCATGCTGGTCGACGACCCGGTCAAACGCGTCGACAACATGACCATGGCCTGGGGCCTGGAGGGCCGGGTGCCCTTCCTCGACCACGACCTGGTGGAGTTGGCCGCCACCTGCCCGCCCGAACTCAAGATCGCCCATGACGGCAAGGGCGTGCTCAAGCAGGCCGCGCGCCGGGTGATTCCGGCCGACGTCATCGACCGCCCGAAGGGCTATTTCCCCGTACCCGCGCTGACCCACCTGGAGGGGCCCTACTTGGACCTGATCCGCGACGCCCTGTACTCGCCTGCGGCCAAGGAACGTGGACTGTTCCGGCCCGAGGCCGTGGACCGGCTGCTCGCCGACCCCAACGGCAGGCTGACCCCGCTGGGCGGAAACGAGCTGTGGCAACTGGGGCTGCTGGAGCTGTGGTTGCAGCGGCACGGCATCAACGGGACGGCGGCGTGACGGCGGTGAACCCCGATCGCGGCCAAGCCGAAGCGATCACCCTCGGCCTGCACGACGCGTCACCTCAAGACATGGTCGACGCGATGGCCGACGATGTGGTGCTCGAAATGGGTTGGGGCCGACTGGTGTTCGGTCAAACATTCGCCGATCCGGAAAAGCTCGCCGAGGTGCTTCGGCACGAGGGGCCCGGTCGTCGCGACATCTGCATCTACGCCCGCGAACCGCATGTGCTGGTCGCAAAGGCGCCCGCCGAGTTGTTCATCGACCCCAGTCACACCTACCGGTTGCGCTTCGCCGAGGACGACCTCGCCGAACCGTCGCCAACGGGTTTCACGGTGCGCACGCTGGCGACTCCCGACGACGCCGACGAGATGAACCGGGTCTACGTGCGCTGCGGGATGGTGCCCGCGCCCGTCGAGGTGCTGTGGGAAAACCATCAGCACTGCGACCCCGTCGACTATCTGGTCGCCGTGCGTGACGACGACGGATCGCTGGTCGGCACGGTCACCGGCGTCGACCACAAGCGGTTGTTCTCCGACCCGGAGAACGGTTCGAGCCTGTGGACGCTGGCCGTCGACCCGACCACCAGCCTTCCCGGCGTGGGCGCGGCGCTGACCCGCGCGCTGGCGGCCATCTACCGCGACCGCGGCCGCGCCTACATGGACCTGTCGGTGGCGCACGACAACCGGGCCGCCCTCGGCCTGTACGAGAAGCTGGGCTTCGAGCGCGTGCCGGTGATGGCGGTCAAGCGCAAGAACGCGATCAACGAACCGTTGTTCACCCATCCCCCCGAGACCGTCGAGGACCTGAACCCCTACGCGCGCATCATCGCCGACGAGGCGATGCGCCGCGGCATCTGGGTGGAGGTGCTCGACGCCGAGGCAGGCGAGATGCGACTGTCGCACGGCGGCCGCACCGTCATCACCCGAGAGTCGTTGTCGGAGTTCACCTCCGCGGTGGCGATGGCACGATGTGACGACAAGCGGCTGACGCGGCGCATCGTCTCCGAGGCCGGAATCCAGGTGGCCAAGGGCCGGCTGGCCACCTTCGACGAGCAGGACAAGGCGTTCCTCGAGGACGTCGGCGACGTCGTCGTCAAGCCCACCCGTGGTGAGCAGGGCAAGGGCATCACGGTCGGCGTGGACGGGCCCGCGGAGTTGGAGGCCGCGCTGGAGCGGGCCCGCAAGGAGCACCCACACGTGCTGATCGAGCAGCGGGCGACGGGCGACGATCTGCGGCTGGTGGTGATCGACGGCAAGGTGGTGGCCGCCGCCCTGCGCAAGCCGGCCGAGGTGCTCGGCACCGGACATCACACCGTGCGGGAGTTGATCGAGGCGCAGAGCCGGCGCCGCGCCTCGGCCACCGGCGGCGAGTCGCGCATTCCGATGGACGAGGTGACCGAGGCGACGGTCGCCGAGGCCGGCTGGTCGTTCGACGACGTCCTGCCCGAGGGGCAGCGGCTGCGGGTCCGTCGCACCGCGAACCTGCACCAGGGCGGAACGATCCACGACGTGACGGCCACGGTGCACCCGCACCTGTGCGAGGTCGCGGTGAAGGCCGCCGACGCGATCGGCATCCCGGTCACCGGCATCGACCTGCTGGTGCCCGACGTCACCGCCCCCGACTACGTGTTCATCGAGGCCAACGAGCGGCCGGGGCTGGCCAATCACGAACCACAGCCCACCGCACAGGCTTTCGTCGATTTCCTGTTTCCGGGCAGTCCGGGCCTGCCGCAGGCGTGGACGCCGGCCGAAGCGCCGGACTGACGATCACCAGGTGCTGGTGCGCATGACGATCTCGGCCGCCAGCTGCGCGGTGGACTCCTGCGCGTTGCGGCCGCCCAGCAGATCCACCAACCGGTAATCGCCGTACACGTAGCGCTGGCTGGCGCTGGCGACCGCCCTGGATGCGGGGGTGCTGACCAGCGCCGTGGTGTTGACCTCCACGGGCGGGCAGTGCTCGTCGCGCACCACGCCGTCGAGGTCGGCGATGCGGGGATGCCCGCGGTCGACGACCACCAGCCCGGTGAACCGGTCCAGCCTCGTGGCGGCGAGTTCCCACGCCAGCTCCCCGCCGGCGCGGTCACCGACCAGCAGCGCCCACTTCACCTCGAGCGCGTCGAGAATGCCGATGACCGACTTGGCGGTCAGGCGCGGATCGGGTCCGATGACGACGGTGCGCAACGACGCGGTGT
Source organism: Mycolicibacterium sp. XJ1819 (assembly GCF_053483675.1). Classification (NCBI taxonomy): domain Bacteria; kingdom Bacillati; phylum Actinomycetota; class Actinomycetes; order Mycobacteriales; family Mycobacteriaceae; genus Mycobacterium; species Mycolicibacterium sp. XJ1819. Next base: position 114,732 of record NZ_JBEFST010000010.1, read on the forward strand.
GCAGCCGCTGACACACCGCGTCATAGGCCGCCGGCCCACGGTTGGCGGCGCCGAGAACCACCACCACCGACCCGGTGTCGGGGCCGGTGACGGCCACGGGTATCTCGAACCCGTCGACGGTGACCATGGTGGAAGGCACTCGGTCACGCTACAGCGAGCCGCAGGTGAACGCGGCGAATTGGCGAGTTCACGCCGGTGTCACGTCAACCTCGCGCGGTCCGCCTGTTTGGCCGTGATGTCCAGAAACGTCTGCGGCAGCGAACCTTTGACCGAGATCGTCGGGTTGGGCGTCGGGAACGCGATTCCGAAGACACCCATCGCGCCCACGTTCTCGAACGAGAAGTAGACGCTGCTGGGCTGGTCGCCCAGCTCCATGGTCTGCTCATAGACCAACGCGTCGGGCCGCGGTGTGCGCAGCCGCGTGGTGGTCATCGGGATGCCCGGGGTCTGCGGGTCGAAGAACGTCTCGAAGCGGGCGCAGCGGTCGGCGACGGCGGCCAGCCGATCCAGGTCCAGTCGCCATGTCAGCACGGTCATCACCACCCGGACGCCGTCATATCCGACGACGTATTCTGCGGCGCTGCCCGGTCCCCGTTCGGCGGAGTCGGCAATCACCCGGGTGAGGCCATCCGAGCAGCCCTGCGGCCGGGACAGCATGGCGGGCGGGACGCCCGCACCATCGGGCTCACCGGGCCCGCGCACGACGCGGTCGTACTGCACGCCGGGGCTGAAATCGGCGGCGGTCAGCACGGCCTTCTCCAGCCGGGCCCCCGGCCACGTCGGGGTACCGACGATCTGGTGCGAGCAGCCCGCGAGCGTCGCGACGACGAGCACGGCCGCCGCGTGCCGCCAGGTCATGGCACCAGTTTAGAGGCGATCGTCGGAAGTGCGGGGGTGCCGCGGTCGAGCAGTGCGAGGACAGCGTCGACGTCGACATGGCTGGTGAGCAGGTCGGCCATCAGATCGAGTTGCGCGTCGCGGCGCGCGCCCACATCGACGTCGTCGGCGACGACGAACCCGCGCCGGCCCGCCGCGGCGGCGACCTCGGTGAGCCAGCCCCTGCGGACCTCGTTGTTGTCGAGCAACCCGTGCCAGTGGGTGCCGTACACCTGCCCGCTGCGCAGACCGACACCGAGCCAGTCGTCGACGCCGGCGCGGGTCAACTGGCCGTGGTGGATCTCGTAGCCGTGCGGCGAGCCCGCGTGTCGGCGCAGCGTCTTGTCGGCGGCGAATTCGATGTCGGCGTCCAGCAGGTGCAGGCCGGCGACGACGCCCGCACCGGATTCAACCGGGTCGTCGATACGGGTGCACAGCATCTGAAAGCCGCCGCAGATCCCGAGCACCGGCCCGCCCTGCGCGGTGTGCGCGATGATGCCGTCGGCCAGTCCGCGCTCGCGCAGCCAGGCCAGATCGGCGACGGTGGCCTTGCTGCCCGGAATCACGACGACGTCGGCCTCGGCCAGGTCGGCGGGGTCGCTGACCCAACGCACCAGCACGCCCGGCTCGCAGGCCAGCGCCTCGACATCGGTCGAGTTCGAGATGCGCGGTAGCCGGATCGCGGCCACTCGAAGCCAGTCGGCCCCCCGCGGCGGCTGCGGATCGCCGACCACCCGGGTGGCCAGCACCGAGACGGAGTCTTCGGCGTCCAGCCACAGCCCGTCGGTGTGCGGGATGACACCGTAGGTCGGTCGAGCGGTCAGGGTCTGCAATTGGGTCAGCCCGGGGGCCAGCAGTGCGGGATCACCGCGGAACTTGTTGACCAGAAAACCGCAGATCAGCCGCTGGTCGGCGGGTTCGAGCACCGCGACGGTGCCGTACAGGTGCGCCAACAGGCCACCCCGGTCGATGTCGCCGACCAGCACCACGGGCAGGTCGGCCGCACGGGCCAGGCCCATGTTCGCGATATCGGTTGCGCGCAGGTTGATTTCGGCGGGTGAGCCGGCGCCTTCGCAAATGACGACGTCGAAATCTGTTCGCAGTCGGTGTAATTCGTCGGCCACCACCGCGGCGAGCCGGTTGCGGTGGGTGAAGTAGTCGCCGGCGCGCACGGTGTCGACGACCCGGCCGCGAAGAACCAATTGCGAGGTGCGATCGCTACCGGGCTTGAGCAGTATCGGGTTGAACCTGGTGTGCGGCTCGAGACCGGCGGCGCGGGCCTGCATCGCCTGGGCCCGGCCGATCTCGCCACCGTCGACGGTGACCGCCGAGTTGTTCGACATGTTCTGCGCCTTGAACGGCGCGACGCGGACCCCCTTGCGCGCCAGCAGTCGGCACAGGCCGGCGACCACCATCGACTTGCCGGCGTCGGACGTGGTGCCGGCCACCAGCAACGCGCCGCTCATTTCCCAGGCGCGAGCAGACGCAAACGCGGCCCATCTCCCGGCGTGTCGGCCACTTTTGCGTCTGCTCGCGGGAGAGGTGTCACAGCTGGGTCAGGATCTCGGCGCCGTCGTCGGTGACCACCAGGGTGTGCTCGAACTGGGCCGTCCACTTCTTGTCGGTGGTCGCCACGGTCCAACCGTCGTCCCAGATCTCGTAGTCCAGCCCGCCGAGATTGATCATCGGCTCGATGGTGAACGTCATCCCGGGCTCCAGCACTGTCTGCACGGCGGGCTGGTCGTAGTGCAGCACCACCAGACCGTTGTGGAACGTGGTGCCGATGCCGTGGCCGGTGAAGTCGCGAACCACGTTGTAGCCGAACCGGTTTGCGTACGACTCGATGACCCTGCCGATGACTGACAGTGCGCGTCCGGGCTTGACGGCCTTGATGGCGCGCATGGTGGCCTCATGGGTGCGCTCGACGAGCAGCCGGTGCTCCTCGGACACGTCGCCGGCAAGGAAGGTGGCGTTGGTGTCGCCGTGCACACCGTGGATGTAGGCGGTGACGTCGATGTTGACGATGTCGCCGTCCTCGATGACCGTGGAGTCCGGGATGCCGTGGCAGATGATCTCGTTCAGCGAAGTGCAGCAGGACTTCGGATAGCCCTTGTAACCCAGCGTCGACGGGTAGGCGCCGTGGTCGACCATGTACTCGTGGGCGATGCGGTCCAATTCGTCGGTGGTGACCCCCGGCGCGACGGCCTTACCGGCCTCGGCGAGCGCGCCGGCGGCGATGCGGCCCGCGATGCGCATCTTCTCGATCACCTCCGGGGTCTGCACCCACGGTTCGCTGCCCTCGCGCGCGGTCTCCTTGTCCACGTACTCGGGGCGGGCGATCGAGTCGGGCACCGGCCGCCGCGGGGACACGACGCCGGGCCGAAGGGCAGTGCGAACAGGCATATCGCCAGAGTAACCGAGGGTCAGCGGCGATCGAACGGGCCGAATCGCCACGATTTGCGCGGGCCGCGGATATCCACCGACCCGCAGACCACCTTGCCGGTGAGAATCAGGTGCGGTGAGCCTTCGGCCGGCGCGTCGCGACGGTGATCGTGTGCGCTGCCGACCACCACCTCGACGTCGTCGATGGAGGCGCTGGCGCCGTCGGGTAGCCGCAGGTCCAGGCCGCCGAACTTCATGTCGAGTTCGATGATGATCATCGGCCCCGCGAACCGGGCCCTGGTCAGATCGAGATCCACCGAGCCCATCCGCCGGTGCAGGGCCAGCCGGGTCGGCACCATCCATTCGCCCTGCCGTTTGAGCGAGCCGAGCACGCCCCGCAACTCCACCCGGTCGGCGGCCGAGGTGACGATCGCGCCCGGGCCCGGCAGGTCGCCGACCAGCGCGTCGAGTTCGGTGTGCAACCGGGCCTGCGAGACTGCCGCCGAGCGTTCCTCGAACTCCTCGATGTCGATCAGGCCGAGGGCGACGGCGTTGTGCAGACGGCGCATCGTGCCGTTGCGGTCGGCGTCCGAGACGCGCATCGCGGCGTGGTCGTCGATACCGGTCATAACGGTTCAACGGTACCGCGCACGCCCCTCGCCGAGGTCAGGTCAGGTAGTCGGCGGGCAGCGAGTCGAACATCGTCTTGAGCATCCGCACCGCGTATTCGGAGGATCCCCCACCGACGATCAGCGCCGCGAACGCCAGATCGCCGCGGTAGCCGGCGAACCACGAGTGCGAGCCGCCGGCGAACTCCGCCTCGCCGGTCTTGCCCCGCACGTCGCCGGCGCCCTGCAGGTCCTTGGCGGTGCCGTTGGTGACCACCAGCCGCATCATCGGCCGCAGCCCGTCGAGCACTTCCGGACTCGGCGGCGCGGGCTCACCGGACACGGTCGTCTGCTTGCCCTCGATCAGTTGGGGCACAGGGGTTTTCCCGGCCGCCACCGTCGCCGCGGCCAGCGCCATCCCGAACGGGCTGACCACCACCTTGCCCTGCCCGAACCCGTCCTCGGTCCGCTCTGCGAGGTTGACCGTCGGCGGCACCGAGCCGGTCACGGTGGTCAGACCCTCGATGTGGTAGTCGGCCCCGATGCCGTACTTGGAGGCCGCCGCGGTCAGCCCGCGCGGTGGCATCCGACTGGCCAGTTCGGCGAACGTGGTGTTGCAGGAACTGGCGAAGGCCCGCGACAACGGCACCGTGCCGAGATCGAAGCCGCCGTAGTTGGGCACCGTGCGGTGGCCGATGTCCATGGTGCCCGGGCACGGCAGAAGCGTGTTGGGCGTGGCCATGTGGCGTTCGAGGGCCGCGCTGGCGGTGACCATCTTGAACGTCGACCCGGGCGGATACAGGCCCATGGTGGCGATCGGCCCCTCGGCATCGGCGGCGGCGTTCTGGGCCAGGGCCAGGATTTCGCCGGTGGACGGCTTGATCGCGACGATCATCGCCTGTTTGCCGGTGCTGTTGACCGCGTTCTGGGCGGCGTCCTGCACGGGCCGGTCGAGGCTGATCGTCACCGACGGCGCGGGCTCACCCGCCACCTCGTGCAGCACCACCACGTCGACGCCGTTCTGGTTGACGCTGACCACCCGCCAGCCGGCCTGGCCGTCGAGTTCGTCGACCACGGCGTTCTTCACGTCGTTCATGATCGCGCGGGCGAAGGTGGGGTCGGTCGGCAGCAGTTCGGCGCGCGCGGTGATCACGACGCCCGGCAGCGCGCCGATCGCGCCCGCCAGCCGGTCGCGGTCGCCCTGGTGCAGCGTGACCAGGTACAGCGGATCCTTGGACGAACTGGCCTGCTCGGCCAGAAGCTGGGCGTCCAGCGCGATGTCGAACGGCCGCAACGCGTCGACCACGGCCCGTGAGGTCTGCATCAGCGCCGGGCCCGCCGCCCTCGCGTCCAGCGAGAAGTTGTACAGGTAGCCCGGCACCAGCACCTCGGTGCCACTGCGTTCGATCACCGAGGCCCGCCGTGGCTGGTCGGCGCGCAACGCAAACGTCTGGTTCGCACCGAGTCTGGGGTGTAGCCCGGTGGCGCTCCATCGGACCTTCCAGCGGCCCTCGTCGCGCACCATGTTCAGCTGACCGTCGTATGTCCAGGTGCGGTCCTTGGGCAGATGCCAGGTGTAGCGGTAGGTCACGGCACCGGTGTCCTCGGCGTACTTCGAGCCGACGACCTGGGCGTCGAGATGGGTCGCCTGCAGCCCGGTCCAGGCGTCGTTGAGCGCCTGGCGGGCCTCGGCGGGCCGGTCGGCCAGCTCGGCGGCCGAGGCGGTGTCCCCCGTCGCGAGCGCGGCGAAGAACTTCTCGGCGATCGGTTCCGGGCCGTCGGGTTTGGGCGTGCATGCGCTGTTGAGGCTGACGACCAGCACACCCACGGCCAGCAGGGCTGCTACACGTGATGCGAGAGATGCCATTGAGGCAGATGTTACGAACTCGAGACCTGCAAAGCCGGTAGGCGCACCGGACCGGTCACCCCCCGTTGACGCCCAAACGACGCCCCATTGACGCCCAAGCGGACAAACAGGCGCGAAAATGCCCACAAATCGCGGCCGTTTGTCCATTTCGGCGGTGGGTCGGCCGGACCCGCCGCGAGTCAGCCTGCGGCCGGCGCCCTGACCACCAGCGGCACCGCGGGGAAATACGCCGCCATCTCCGAGCGGGACTTGCGCAGCGCGGCGGTGCCGTAGCCGCGCTTGCGATGCTCGGGGTGAATCCATATCCGCACGTTGACCTCGCCCGAGACCAGGTCACCGAAGACCATGCCGACCTTGTGCGAGCCGTGTACGGCGACCAGCCACGCGGCTTCCTCGGCGTCGACGCGGTGCAGCCCGGCGCGGATCTCGTCGTCGAGGTCACCGGCGGGCGCCCGCGACCCGTCGCCGGCCTCGCGCATGTCGGAAGTGCGCGCGGCGAAGATGTCGCGGTCCTGGGCAGCGGCGAACGGCCGCAGCGTCAGCCCATCCACCGGGCTCGACGGCTCGCCCATCGTGAAGCTGAGTTGGTTGTTGAGATCCTCGAGTTCGGCCGCGATGCGGCGCCGCGCGACCTTGGTGAGCCGGTCGAACGACAGCCGCAGCACCGCCTCGGCGGCGACGTCGGAGGTGGCGAGATGGCGGGCGATCGCCTCGATAGCGGCGTCGTAGTCCTCGGCCGCCACGATGACGTCGAGCAGTTCGTGGCGCCGTTCCAGTGCGCGCATCAGCGCGTCGGCGATCTCCCTGCGCGCAACTCTCGGGTCGTCGGTCATGGGCGAAGCGTAACGATGCCGGTCGGGGTCAATCGAGCAGAACGGTGGCGAAGGTGCCGACTTGCGTGAAGCCGACGCGGGCGTAGGTCGCCTGCGCGACGGTGTTGAAGCTGTTGACGTACAGGCTGGCGGTGCGCCCGCCGTGCACGATCGCCGCAGCCAGCGTCGCGGTGCCCGCGGTGCCCAGGCCGCGGCCGCGCCAGTCGGGATGCACCCACACCCCCTGGATCTGCCCGACGGACGGCGACTGGGATCCGACTTCGGCCTTGAAGACCACCTGGCCGTGCTCGAAGCGTGCCCACGCCCGACCGGCGGCGATCAGCCCGGCCACCCGTCGGCGGTAGCCGCGGCCGCCGTCGCCGATGCGGGGGTCGACGCCGACCTCGCCGATGAACATGTCGATGGCCGCGACCAGATACGCGTCGAGTTCGTCGGCGCGCACCCGGCGCACCGCGGGGTCGACCGCACAGTGCGGCGGTGTGCTCAACGCCATCAGCGGCTGATGTTCGCGCACGTCGCGGGCGGATCCCCAGGCCGGCTCCAGCCGCTGCCACATCGGCATCACCAACTCGGTGCGCCCCACCAGCGACGAACACCGTCGCGGGGTGCTCATCGCCTTGTCGGCGAAGGCGTACATGTCATCGCGCCCGCCCCGCAGCGGGATGATGTTCGCACCCGCGAAGCACAGCGACTCGGTCGCGCGCGTGCGGGTCCACAGCTCGCCGCCGACAGCCGATGGTTCGATGCCGTGGTCGATCACCCGCGAGGCGACCATGCAGGAGCCGACGGGGTCCTCGTCGAGGACGCGGCGCACCTCACCCGCGTCGCGTGCCACCGATACCCGTTGCTCGTCGACGCGGCGATAAAGCGGCGGAGCCGACATGTGGACTCTTTCTTGCGATCCCGAGGCGGTTGGTGACCCCGCTCACAGGGTCACGTTCAGCTTACGGTGACAATCGGCGAACCGCTGGCATCCGATCCAGTCGCGCTTGCCGTTTCTGCCGTCGCCTCCATTTCGGCGGCCAGCCTCATCGCTTCCTCGATGAGCGTCTCGACGATCTTGGCCTCGGGCACGGTCTTGATCACCTCGCCCTTGACGAAGATCTGGCCCTTGCCGTTCCCGGAGGCCACCCCGAGGTCGGCCTCCCGGGCCTCCCCGGGGCCGTTGACGACGCAGCCCATCACCGCGACGCGCAGCGGCACGTCGAGTCCGTCGAGGCCGGCGGTCACCTCGTTGGCCAGCGTGTAGACGTCGACCTGAGCGCGCCCGCACGACGGGCAGGAGACGATCTCCAGCGACCGCGGCCGCAGGTTCAACGATTCGAGGATCTGGTTGCCGACCTTGACCTCTTCGGCCGGCGGCGCCGACAGCGACACCCGGATGGTGTCACCGATCCCCTTCGACAGCAGCGCGCCGAACGCGACGGCCGACTTGATGGTGCCCTGGAAGGCCGGCCCCGCCTCGGTGACACCGAGGTGCAGCGGATAGTCGCACTGGGCGGCGAGTTGCTCGTAGGCGGCCACCATCACCACCGGATCGTTGTGCTTGACGCTGATCTTGATGTCGCCGAAGCCGTGTTCCTCGAACAGCGAGGCCTCCCACAGCGCGGATTCCACCAGCGCCTCGGGGGTGGCCTTGCCGTACTTGGCCATGAAGCGGGTGTCCAGCGAGCCGGCGTTGACACCGATGCGGATCGGAATGCCGGCCGCCCCTGCGGCTTTCGCCACTTCACCGACTCGGCCGTCGAACTCCTTGATGTTTCCCGGGTTGACCCGCACCGCCGCGCAGCCGGCGTCGATCGCGGCGAAGATGTAGCGCGGCTGGAAGTGGATGTCGGCGATCACCGGGATCTGGCTGTGCCTGGCGATCCGCGAGAGTGCGTCGGCGTCCTCCTGGCGCGGGCAGGCCACCCGCACGATGTCGCAGCCCGACGCGGTGAGTTCGGCGATCTGCTGCAGCGTCGCGTTGACGTCGTGAGTCTTGGTGGTCGTCATCGACTGCACCGCGATCGGGTGCTCACTGCCGACGCCGACGTCGCCGACCATGAGTTGGCGGGTCTTGCGCCGCGGGGCCAGCGTGGGCGCCGGGGGTGCCGGCATGCCCAGCCCTACGGAAGTCATCACATCTCCTACTGGAATAGTCGGATCGGGTTGACCAGGTCTGCGGTCACGGTCAGCAGCATGTACCCGGCCACCACCACCAAGACTACGTACGTCGCGGGCATCAGCTTCAGGTAGTTGACCGGGGCCGCGGCCACCATGCCGCGCGCGGACCGGATCATGTTGCGGATCTTCTCGTAGACGGCGATCGCGATGTGGCCGCCGTCGAACGGCAGCAGCGGCACGAGGTTGATCGCGCCGAGCACAAAGTTCAGCTGGGCCAGGAAGAACCAGAACGCCACCCACAAACCCGCGTCCACGGTGTCGCCGCCGATGATGCTGGCGCCCACCACGCTGATCGGGGTCTCGGGATCGCGTTCGCCGCCGCCGATGGAGTTCATCAGCGCACCGACCTTGGTCGGGATTTTCGCCAGCGCCTTACCCAACTCGACGGTCAGGTCGCCGGTGAACGCGACCGTGGCGGGCACCGCCGACAGCGGGTTGTACTGGGTGGGCGGGAACACCGCGGCGCTGATGCCGACGGTGCCGACGTTGGTCGGGGCGGGTTCGGCGCCGTCCTGACTGGTCCAGCGTTGCGCCGGGGTGACGTTGACGACGGTGGTGAACTCGCGCCCGTCGCGCTGCACGGTCAGCGGGGTCGGTCCGTCGAGCGGGCGCACCGCGTCGACCAACTCGTCGAAGGTGGCCACCGGGGTGTCGCCGACCTTGACGATCACGTCGCCGGCCTCGATTCCGGCCGCCGCAGCCGGTGAGGGCACCAGGCAGTCACCCAGAGTGCCTTGCTGCACTTCGGATTTCACACACGAGGTCTCACCGACGATCGCGGTGGTCGGCGCGTTCAGGTTCGGCAGCCCCCAGATGACCGCGATCGCATAGATCAGCACCAGCCCGACGGCGAAGTTCATGCCCGGGCCCGCGGCCAGCACCGCGGCGCGCTTCCAGGTCTTCTGCTTGTACATCGCGACATCGCGTTCGTCGGGGTCGAGTTCCTCGATGGCCGTCATGCCCGCGATGTCGCAGAAACCGCCCAGTGGCACGGCCTTGACGCCGTACTCGGTGGCGCCGAGCCGGTTGCGTCGGTGGGTGGACCACAGGGTGGGTCCGAAGCCGACGAAGTAGCGGCGGACCTTCATTCCGGTGGCGCGCGCCACCCACATGTGGCCGCATTCGTGCAGCGCCACCGAGATGAGGATGCACAACGCGAACGCGATGATGCCAAGAGCAAACATCATGAGCCGGATATCACCTTGTCGTCACAGTTTCTCGGGATACGGCACGCCTTGCCCGGTCGCGGGCCCACGTCTGCGCATCGAGCACGTCTTCCACGGTAGCGGGTTCGGCGGCCCACTGGTCGGCAGCGCGCAGCACATCGGCGACGGTGCGCACGATGGCGGGGAACCCGATGCGCTCGTCGAGGAAAGCCGCCGCGGCTTCCTCGTTGGCCGCGTTGTAGACCGCGGTCAGGCAGCCACCCCGGGTGCCGGCCTCCCGCGCCAGTTCGACCGCGGGAAACACCTCGGCGTCCAGCGGCTCGAATTCCCAGGTCGAGGCGGTGCTGAAATCGCAGGCCGGGGCGGCGGCAGGCACCCGCGCGGGCCAGCCCAGGGCCAACGCGATCGGCAGCTTCATATCGGGCGGGCTGGCCTGGGCCAGCGTCGAACCGTCGGTGAAGGTCACCATCGAGTGCACGATCGACTGCGGGTGCACGACCACGTCGATGCGGTCGTAGCCGACGCCGAACAACAGGTGGGTTTCGATCAGTTCCAGGCCCTTGTTCACCAGCGACGCCGAGTTCAGCGTGTTCATCGGGCCCATCGACCAGGTCGGGTGCGCACCGGCCTGCTCGGGGGTGACGTGTTCGAGTTGTTCGGCGGTCCAGCCCCGAAACGGCCCACCCGATGCGGTGAGCACGATCTTGGCCACCTCGTCGGGGGTGCCCCCGCGTAGGCACTGCGCCATCGCCGAATGCTCGGAGTCCACCGGAACGATCTGACCGGGCGCGGCGGCCTTGAGCACCAGCGGACCGCCCGCGACCAGTGATTCCTTGTTGGCCAGCGCGAGTCGCGCCCCGCTGGCCAGGGCCGCCAGCGTCGGCTTCAGGCCCAGCGCTCCGACCAGCGCGTTGAGCACCACGTCGGCCTCGGTGTTCTCCACCAGGTGGGTCACCGCATCCGGGCCGCAATAGGTGACGTCGCCGACCTGTGCGGCGGCCGCCGGGTCGGCGACCGCGAGGTTGGTGACCCCGGTTTCGGAGCGCTGGCGGGCCAGCAGGTCCGGATTGCCGCCGCCCGCGGCCAACCCGACCACCTCGAACCGGTCCGGGTTCGCCGCGATGACCTCCAGCGCCTGGGTACCGATCGACCCGGTGCTGCCGAGGATCAGTACCCGCTGGGGATCAAGGTCCCGCCCACGCTGCTGCGCGTCGAACGAACTCACCGATTCATTGTGCCGCGTCGCGCGCCAGACGCGGAATCGCGCCGACTCCCCGGCGGTCAGTCCCCTCGGTGCACGACCACGTCGCCGGAAGCGGTCTGGGCATGCACGGTCAGCGTCTCGTCGCCGTCGACCGGGCCGGCCGAGGGGCGCAGCCCGTTGCGCACCGAACCCGACCCGGTGTGCAGATCGAGCTTGGCCGCGGTGCCTTCTGCGACGCCGACGCGGACCCCACCGCTGGCGGTGTGTACCGAAATCGAGCCCCGCACCGCGCTGGTCACCGCCACGTCGCCCGAGGCGGTGCGCGCGGTGAGCCGGCCGTCGAGGCGCTCGACGGTCAACCGCCCGCTCGCAGAGCGCACCTCGACGGCTCCGCACAGCCGGCGCACGGCCGCGGCCCCGGATGCGGTGTCGGTGTTCAACGCCCCCCTCACCTCGTCGACGACCAGGTCTCCGCTGGCGGAGGCCAGCCTGCAGTCGGCGTAGCGGCCCTCGGCGATCAGCCTCGCCGAGGCCAGTGAGGCGTGCAGGCGCGAGCCGGTGGGCAGGGCGATCTCGACGACCACGGCGCCGCGCACGGCCGGTGCGCGATCACCGGTCACTGTCAGGGTGCCGTCGCCGAACTCCACCCGCACCCGCTGGGCGGCCTCGACGTCCTCGGGCCGGGACTCGTCGTGCGGGCGCACCGACACCTCGGTGTCGACCCGCTCGTCGGCGACCAACCTGACCTGCCCGGCGCGGATCTCGATGACGGCGGTGATCGGGTGTGGCGTGACGAAACTGAACATGGGTCGCCCTCGGCTTTCGCTGGTTCACACCTCAGCGGACCCAGCCGCTGAAGTGCTTGTCGGAGTCGCCGCGGTGGCGGCGAGTGGACCCGCCGAGCGCGGCCGTCGTCGCCCGCACCAGCCAGGTGTTGACCGAGAGCCCCTCGGCTCGCGCGGCGGCCTCCACCCGCGGACGCAGCTGTTCGGGCAGTCGAAGCGTCACCCGCCAGGTGCGGCCGTCGTCCTCGCCGGGCGCCGGCACCGGCGGCTCGGGCACCGGCTGGGCCTCGGAATCGACGACGAACTGCGGTTCGCGCCCGCGCAGCCGCACCTGAACCGAACCGGGCGCGAGTTCACGGGTGATCTGCTCGGCGGCCTCGGACAGCGCTTCGAGCAGTGCCAGCCGGACCGACGGGTCCAGCGCCGCGGTCAGCCGCTCGGCCAGCGCGCGCGCCTCCTGCCCCGCCGCGGCGGCCGCCACGGTGAGGTCGTGGCGTACGGCGTCGACATAACGCTGCAAGTCCATGCAGTCATGGTGACATCATATTGACATCAGGACAAGCATCAGTTTGACGCACGGACTTTTGCGATGATGTCCTCGGCGAACCGCTCGATCGGCTCACGGAAGCGCTCCACACCGCCTGCCGCCATGTCGTGTCCGGCCCACGGACTGCACATCACCGCGGTGATGCCGACATCGGTGGCCCGCTTGTACAGGTCGGGGGTGGGCGGTTCGAGCAGCGCCAGCAAGATCTCGAAGGGCTCTGTGTCACGGCCGTATTCGCGGCGCAACCGCTTGAGCCTGTCCACATAGTGGACCGCGTCGTTCCAGGTGTAGGCGTAGCCCACCCAGCCGTCGCAGTCGCGGGCCGCGCGCCGCAGCGCCGCCTCGGATTCGCCGCCGCACAGGATCGGCACCGGCGCCTGCGGATGAGGTTCGATCATCATCTCCGGCACCCGGTAGTGCGGCCCGTCCCAGGACACCCACCCGCCGCGCCACAGCGCGCGCAGGGCCGGGATCATCTCGTCGAGTCGCTTGCCGCGGGTGGTGAAATCCTGACCCATCAGCGTGTACTCCTCGCGCATCCAGCCGACGCCGACCGCGAGCGACACCCGCCCGCCGGACAACACCGATGCGGTGGCCACCTGTTTGGCCACCTCCAGCAGCGGACGCGCCGGCGCGATGTACACGGCGTTGGAGAAGCGCAGGCGGCGGGTCACCGCGGCCATCGCGCCGATCAGCACCCACGAGTCCGGCCACGCCGTCTCCGGCGGCCAGCCCGGCTTGCCGGTCGGCGAGTCCGGATACGGCGACGACAACTCGCGCGGGTAGATCAGGTGATCCGAACTCACCACCCCGTCGTAGCCGGCCTCGTCGAGCATCTCCGCGACGGGGAGAATGTCGGTGGTTTGCATGAACGCCGTGCCGGACCAAAACTGCATCCTGCTTCTCTATCGCGAAATCCGCGCGGCCACAACGGTATGCGCCGCGCGGGGCGGCGGTCCGGTCACTTGACCGTCAGACCACCGTCGATCGGGAGCGCGACGCCGGTCAGATAGCGGCCCGAGGGTCCGCACAGATACACCATCGCGTCGGTGATCGCCTCCGGTTCCACCGGCGGTATCGGCAGCAACGGGGCCTGGGCCTCCCCGAACGCACCGTGTTCCTCGACGAATCGCCCGGCCGCCTCGTTGATGATCATCGGCGTCGCCACCCCGCCGGGGTGTACCGAGTTCACCCGAATATTTTTCTCGGCCAACGATTTCGCGAAATGTCGCATGAGGCCGATGACACCGTGCTTGGCCGCGGTGTAGCCGGCGGCGCCGTGGCTCATGGTGTCGAAGCCGGAGCTGACGGGCTTGAAGCCGGCGGCTGAACTGGTGATGACGATCGCGCCGCCGTCGCCGTGCGCCAGCATCGCGGGAAGTGCCGCAGCGATCGTGTAGTAGGCGCCGTTGAGCATCACGTCGATGGCATCGACGAACGCGGCGATGTCGTGGCGCGTGTCGCCGATCGCGGGGAAGATGCCCGCGTTGGCCAGCACGAAGTCGAGCCGGCCCAGTTCGGTCACACCGCGCGCCACCACATCCTTCACCGCGTCGAAGTCACGGACGTCGCAATGCTCGGCCACGATGCGCCGACCGGTCTTCTCGACCAGGTTGACCGTCTCGTCGAGGTCCTCGGGTGCGGCCATCGGGTACCCCACACTGTCGATCTGCCCGCACAGGTCGACCGCGAGGACATCGGCGCCCTCTTCGGCGAACCGCACGGCGTGCGCGCGGCCCTGGCCGCGAGCGGCACCGGTGATGAACACGACCTTCCCCGCGAACTGCGCTGCCATGACGCATGACCCTACGGCGTCGGTAGTAGGCGTATGTCAAAATGTCGGGCAGTAGCAGCCGAGCAGAGGAGCAACCGTGCCCAGCACCGAGGTGGAGCGACACAACGGCGTCGACGTCGAGGATGTGCCGTCCGCGGAATGGGGTTGGTCCAAGGAAAATCACACGGCGATCCAGATCGGCGGCCTGCTCGGCGCCGCGTTCCTGCTGATCATGATGCATGGCAACCACACCGGTCGGGTCGAGGATATCTTCCTCATCGGGTTCGCCGCGCTGATCGTCCTGGTGGTGGCGCGTGACTGGTGGCTGCGCCGCCGGGGCTGGATCCGCTAGCTCGAATACAGCCGACGGACCGGCTGCGCGGTCAGCACGTAGAGCGTCTCGGTCGGCTCGACCGGCCGTCGGCCCTCCGCGGCCGCGAGCAGGGCACGGTCCTTGAATGCCCTGGCCGCCGCGCTGAGCCGATGCTGCACGACCTCGGCCCGGGGACGACGGGATCCGGTCGGCCACTGCTCACCCGAGATCACCACGTCGGTGCGGCCGCGCTTCGCCAGCCCGAGGACGCGCTCGGTCAGCCGCGCGTCGCGTCCCAACATCTGCGCGCTGACCGCGACCGCTCCTGCCGCGCCGTCACGAACGGCGTCGTCGAGAACCGACCCGGCCTCGGCGATGACCGGCGTGACGCCGAGAATCCGCAGCGGCCGCGGATCCTGGCCCGCCGCGACCGTCACGCTGACGGTCCACCCGGCCCGCGCCTGGTCGCACAGCCATCCCCCGCTGGATCGCACGACCTCGGCGACATCGGACGCGATCACGGTGAGGTGGTGGCGGCAGGTGCTCCCCTCGGCCTCCGGCGGCGCCATCCCGGCGGGCTTGACACTGTCGTCGGCGGTGAAGGGTCGGGGTGCCATGTGGGTCCTATCCGCTCGATCCGGCGTGCCGACGGGTACGCCCTGTCGTCGGCAATGCATAGAGCGTGACACTACAGCGGCAATCTGTAAAGGTCCGGTTGGTCCGCGTGCCGGCCAGATGCGTGACACCTCGATGAACAGCTGTAAAGCTAGAGTCATGTCGCTCGTCGCCGGAAGTGGTCCGCTCAGCAGGGACCCCGCAGGATGGTTCGCCCCGCCGCTACCCAGCCAGGCCGTCGGCGGAATCGTGTACGTGGAGCCCCATCCGCGCCGGGTCCAGGCGGTGCGCAACGGGCACACGGTGATTGACACCGAGCACGTGTTGCTGGTGCACCGCCGCGATCATCCGCTCGGCTACGCGTTCCCGGCCGCAGAGGTCGGGGGGTTGTCCTGCGAGCCCGTGGCCGAGGCGCCGGGATTCGTCGAGGTGCCGTGGGACGCGGTGGACACGTGGCTGGAGGAGGGCCGCGAGTTGGTCCACTACCCGCCCAACCCCTATCACCGGGTGGATTGTCGCCCGACCGATCGGGCCCTGCGCGTCACCGTCGCCGGCGTCGTCCTGGTCGATACCAGCGATACGGTGATCGTCTTCGAGACGTCGCTGCCACCGCGCCTGTATGTCGCGCCGTCGTCGGTGAATACCGAGGTGTTGCAGCGCTCCCCGACCAGCACCTACTGCAATTACAAGGGCCACGCCACGTATTGGTCGGCGGTCATCGGAGACACCGTGGTCGCCGATGTGGCGTGGAGCTACGAGGATCCCCTGCCCGAGACCCTGCCGATCAGAAGCCATTTCAGCTTCGACGCCGATCGCGTGGAGATGACGGCACAGTTGCCACGGCACCAACCTACGGTTTCGTCACCGTAAGTTACGGTTGCGTACGTTTTCTCCGGTCGACCACACTGCAATTCGGGGTTCGCCGAGTCGGAGGGAAACCGGTGGGGCACTACATCGCCAATGTCCGCGATATCGGGTTCAACCTGTTCGAGGTGTTGCGACTCGGGGGGGTGCTGGAGTCGGGGGGCTACGGGGACCTCGACGTCGACACCGCCCGCACCATGCTCGACGAGGTGGCCCGACTCGCCGAAGGTCCGGTCGCCGCATCATTCGCCGAAGCCGACCGCAACCCGCCGGTTTTCGATCCGGACACCCACAGCGTCTCGGTGCCCGGCGAGTTGGCCAAGTCGGTGCAGGCGGTCAAGGACGCCGAGTGGTGGCGTGTCGGGATCGCCGAGGAGATCGGCGGCGTTCCCGCACCGGCACCACTGGTGTGGGGCATCAACGAAATGCTGGCGTGCGCCAATCCGTCGGCCGGCTTCTGGTGGGCGCTGGGCCCCTCGATGGCCAACGCACTCTACATCGAGGGCAATGAGCAGCAGAAGCATTGGGCGGCAAAGGGTATCGAGCGTGGCTGGGCCTCGACCATGGTGCTGACCGAGCCCGACGCCGGCTCCGACGTCGGTGCGGGCCGCAGCCGGGCGGTCCCCCAGCCCGACGGCACCTGGCATATCGAGGGGGTGAAGCGCTTCATCTCCGGCGGCGACGTCGGAGACACCGCGGAGAACATCTTCCACCTGGTGTTGGCCCGCCCGCAGGACGCGGGACCGGGCACCAAGGGTCTGAGCCTGTTTTACGTGCCCAAATTCCTCTTCGATCCGCAGACCCTCGAACTCGGCCCCCGCAACGGTGTTTTCGCGACCGGGCTGGAACACAAGATGGGGTTGAAATCGTCTCCCACCTGCGAGCTGACGTTCGGTGCGCACGGCGTTCCCGCGGTCGGATACCTGGTGGGCGACGTGCACAACGGCATCGCGCAGATGTTCACCGTGATCGAGAACGCCCGGATGACCATCGGCGTCAAGTCGGCGGGCACGCTGTCGACCGGCTACCTCAACGCGCTGGAGTTCGCCAAGCAGCGCGTGCAGGGCGCGGACATGACCCAGATGACCGACAAGACCGCGCCGCGGGTGACCATCATCCACCACCCCGACGTGCGGCGAAGCCTGCTGACGCAGAAGGCCTACGCCGAGGGGCTGCGGGCGATCTACATGTATGCCGCCGCCCACCAGAACGACGACGTCGCGATGCTGGTTTCGGGCGCCGATTCGGCCATGGCGCACCGGGTCGACGATCTGCTGCTGCCGATCGTCAAGGGAGTCGGTTCCGAACGCGCCTACGAGTGCCTGACCGAATCGCTGCAGACGCTCGGCGGTTCGGGCTTTCTGCAGGACTACCCGATCGAGCAGTACATCCGCGACGCCAAGATCGACTCGCTCTACGAGGGCACCACCGCGATTCAGGCGCTCGACTTCATCTTCCGAAAGATCTTCCGCGACAAGGGTGCTGCGTTGGCCCACGTGGCCGCTCAGATCGACGCGACGGTCGAGGGCTGCGATGCGGCGCTGCAACCGCAGGCCGACCGCATCAAGACGGCGCTGCACGACGTACAGGCGATGACGGCCTCGCTGACCAATTACCTGATGTCGGCCTCCGAACAGCCCACGGCGATCTACAAGATCGGGCTGGTGTCGGTGCGGTTCCTGCTCGCCGTCGGCGACCTGCTGATCGGATGGCGGCTGCTGGTGCAGGCGCAGGTGGCCCACACCGCGCTCGCCGCCGGTGCCGCGGGCGCCGACGAGGCGTTCTACCGGGGCAAGATCGCCACCGCGGCGTTCTTCGCGGCCAACATGCTTCCCACGGTCTCGGTGGTGCGTGGCATCGTCGACAATGTCGACGATGCCGTCATGCGGCTGCCCGAGGAGTCGTTCTGAGCGCTCGGACGCACGCCGAGTGTCGTGTTGTGCCACGCGAATCCGCGCTCGACGTACACGAACCCGACACTCGACGGTGCGGCGCTCACCGTGTCGCGTTGATCACCGACTCACCGAAACGTTCGATCGCATCCAGGGCGTGGGCCAGGCTGTCGCCGGCGATGCCCACCTGCACCCACGTCACCCCCATCGCCTCGAGCCTTTCCAGACCGGACAGGTAGGCGTCGGCGTTGAAGTCGTCGTCGCCGGGGTTGCCGCCGTCGGGGTTGGTGAACGTGATGTCGACGCTCGCCGGTTCCCGGCCCGCAGCCTCCAGCCGGCGCCGCAGATCGTCGATGCCGTTCGCGAGCCGGTCGATGTCCATCGGGGCCGTACGGGCGGTCTGCGCGAGTACCGCGGGCGCGGCGAACGGGCACCACCCGTCGCCGTACTTGGCCACCCGGGCCCGCGCGGCGCCGGTGTTGCCGCCAATCCAGATCGGCGGATGCGGTGTACTCACCGGCCGGGGATGTGCGGTGATGCCCTTAGCGCTGAAGTGCTTACCCTCGTATGACACGTCGTCGGTCGTCCAGATCGCACGGATCACCTCGAGTGCTTCCTCGAACAACTGCGCGCGCTCGTCGAAGTCCACGCCGAGCGCGGTGAACTCGCGCTTGAGGTAGCCCACCCCGACCGCGAGGGTGAACCGGCCGTTGGACAGCAGATCCAGCGTGGCACCGGACTTGGCCACCACGAACGGGTTGCGGTACGGCAGCACCACGATGTTGGGGATCAACCGCAAGGTCGAGGTCCTCGCGGCTGCGAATCCCATTGCGACGAAGGGATCCACCGCGTCATGCCCGCCGGCCTCAAGCCACCTCTGCGACGGCGCGGGATGGTCGGTGAACCCGAAGCCGTGAAATCCGGCGGCCTCCGCGGCCGCCGCCACCGTCGCGACGCCGTCCCCGGTGACCAGTTCCGGATTGTAGGGATGGCTGTGCATCGGATGAGTGAACGTGAACCGCATGCAGACTCCGTTTCAGAACAGGCTTCTTGATTTGTGAGAATGTCGTTACCATGCGGGGAACTGAAAGTACAGCGACTGTAGTCAACGATGGGATCCCGACCGATGAGTAAGCCGGAGATCGGCGTCTATTTGCCCCAGATGGGTTTCACCTACGAGCAGATCCTGCACCGCACGCTGCGGTGCGAACAACTGGGCATCGACTCGCTGTGGATCTACGACCACCTTTACGGCCCCGGTGTGCCCGACTACCCGTCGCTGGAGGCATGGACCCTGGCCACCGCGCTGCTCAGCCACACCGAGCGGATCCGCATCGGACACATGGTGCTGTGCAACCAGTTTCGACATCCCGCGGTGCTGGCCAAGATGGTCACCTCGCTCGACCAGATCTCGGGAGGCCGGCTGAACCTCGGCATCGGCAGCGGTTCGGTCGAGGAGGAACATCTGCAGGCCGGTCTGGACTGGGGATCGTTCGCAGAGCGTTCGCAGCGACTGGAGGAGACGCTGCAGATACTCACCCAGGCGTTCGCCGAACAGCGAATCGACTTCCGCGGCAAGCACTTCACCGTACAGGACTTTCCGGTCAATCCCGGGCCGGCACAGCAGCCACGGCCGCCGATCATCGTGGGCGGGGTCGGCGAGAAGTACACGCTCCCGTTGGTTGCCCGCTACGCCGACGTGTGGAACGTGCCAACCTACGCGCTCGGCGAGCTCGAGCACAAGGTGTCGGTGCTGCGTGCCATCTGCGAACAGGTCGACCGCGACCCGGACGCAATCGTGCTCTCGGTCGAGGCGGTGATGGCGCTGGCGCCCGATGACGCAGCACTGCCGGATGTGCGGCGGTTGGCCGAAAAGCGTTTCGGGCTACCGGCGTTCGGGCTCAAGGAAGGTGGACTGGTGGGTACGCCGCCGGCGATCGTCGACCGGCTTCACGAACTCGTCGACCTCGGGTTCGGTCAAATCGTGTTGTTCACCCACGACCGCGGCTCCGACGAAACGCTGGACCTACTGGCCTCCGAGGTGATCTCCCGGCTGTGAGACGGGGCTAGGACGACTGCCTGACCGCAGCGCCGTAGGCCGGGCGCCCGAGCCCCAACGCGTGCTGGGCGATCATGTTGCGGAACACCTCCAGGGTGCCGCCGTAGATGCCGGTCGGCAGCGCCAACCGGAAGATGTGCTCCGCTCCCCCGTCATCGGCGGCGCCCGGGGCATCGACGGGCAGTGCCGACGCGCTGCCGAGAATGTCCATCAACTCGGTGGACGCCTCGCGCATCGTCTGAGCGATCGCGACGCGACCAAACATGTCCGATGTGCTCATCGCCGCTTCCATGCGCGCGATCACCCGGCCCAGACGGTACTTCGCCGCGTCGTCGTCGGGTGCTCGGGCGGCGATGTTGTCGACCGCCTCGGCCATCAGCGTCAAGTGTTCACTCATGGTCGCCAGTCTCTGCAGACCGTCGTCGCCGCGTTCGATGGTGCCGTGCTCGTCGTTGAGAGCCTCACGCAGCACCGACCAGCCCCCGTTGACCTCACCGATCCGGTATTTGTCGGCGACCCGCACGTCGCTGTAAAAGGTGATGTTGGTGCGGTCGCCGTCCACGGTGCGCACGGGCTGGAACTCGACACCCGGCGCGTCGGTGGGGACCAGAAACATCGTCAGGCTCTGGTGTTTGGGCGCGGACGGGTCGGTGTTGGTGATCAAGAAGACATAGTGAGAGTTGTGCGCATTGGAGGTGAACATCTTGGACCCGTTGATGATCCAGCTCTCACCGTCGCGCACGGCGCGCGTCTTGCAGGTCGCGACGTCGGAGCCGCCCTCGGGTTCGGTGTAGCCGAGGCACAGCCGGACGTGGCCCGAGAGCACCTTGGGCATTATCTCGGCCGTCAACTCGGCCGAGGCGAACCTCTTGACTGCGCGCGCGACCATCGCGGTGGTGCCCCAGTGGAACCATGGCGTGTGTGCGCGGCCGATCTCGAGGTTCCAGATGCGGCGCCGCACCCGACTGAATCCACCGTCGGCCTCGTCGGCGAAATCGGCGGCCAGGTAGCCGGCTTCGCCGAGAGCCAGATGCACGCCCTCGTCGAAGTTCTCGCCGGTTTCGCGGTCCCGGGCGATGACTTCGTCGGTCACCAGATTCGTCAGGTAGGAACGCAGGTCCTGTTGAAACGCCCGATCGTCGTCGGACAACTCGACGCGGGAGAAATCCACCCGCCCACCGTGACATTATCGCGGCGGTTTGTAAAGTCGGTACCCCGATCAGCGTGCCTCGTGCAGCGCCCGCCGCAGTGCGGCGCCCTGCAGGTCGAACAACCGTTGGCTGGTATCCCAGTCCGGCAACAGCGAGTCGAACCCGTGGCACGTGCCGGGGTAGACGTGCAGTTCGGTGGCCGTCCCCGACCACATCAGCCGCAGCGCGTAGTCGATCGCCTCGTCACGCAGCGGGTCGAGTTCCGAGCAGGTGATCAACGCGCTCGCCACTCCGGTCAAGTCCGCACATCGTCCGGGTGCGGCGTCCGCGGTGGCCGGGCGACCGGCCAGGTAGTGCTGCCACATCATGTCGACGGCAGGCCCGTCGAACCCCGGAGTGCCGCCGAACTCGTCCTTCGACGGCATCGGCCGGTCGTCGAGCACCGGTTGATGTAGCAGCTGGAACACCACCTCCGGCGCCGCGCCCGCAGCGGCGCGCTGGGCCAGTCGTGCCGCCAACGCCGCGCCGGCGCTGCTGCCCGCGACGGCCAGCCGGCCCGCGTCGATTCCGAGCCGGACCGCGTTGTCGGTCACCCATTCCAGCACCGTCATCGCGTCCTCCAACGCGGCGGGGTACGGGTGCTCCGGTGCCAACCGGTAGTCGACCGACACCACCGTGCACCGTCCCCGCCGTGCGAACTCCACACACTGCAGGTGGTCGGTGTCGAGGTTGCCGAGCACGAAAGCTCCTGCGTGGCAGTAGATCACCCCGGGTGCGGGTGCCGCGCCGCCTCGGTAGACGCGCACCGGCACCGACTGCGCCTCCAGGTTCTCGAACTCCACGCCGATGAGTTCGAGGTGCCGGGCGGTTTCGGCGCGACGCTGGTTCAGTGAATCACGCACCACTCCGAGCAGGTTGGCCGACAGGTCGGTGCGGGCTCCGGCGAGGTGGCCGAGCGCCGGGTCCAACCGGCCCTCGATATCGCGTCCCGTCGCGGCCATCGTCGGGCTACCGGTTCGCCGATGCCCCGGCCGAGCGGGCGGCGGCAGATGTCGCCGCCGGCGGTTCGAAGCTGTAATCGGCCGGCCTGAACCGTCGGGTCATCCCCCAGAACGCCCGGGCACTGCGCGGCCACTGGGTGACCACGCGCCCGTTGGGAGCGCGAAAGTAGCTGCTGCACCGGGTCAGCCAGACGGTGCCCTGCATCCAGTCGTCGATCTTGGCCGTGAACTGCGCCATCACCTGTGGCCGCACGGCGATATATGTGCGGCCCCTGCGACGCATGTGCGTCAACGCCCGCACCACGTAACGCGCCTGGGCCTCCAGCATGAAGATCACGCTATTGGATCCGACGTTGGTGTTCGGGCCGTAAAGCATGAAAAAGTTGGGAAATCCGGGCACCGTCATACCCAGGTAGGCGTAAGCCCCGTCCCGCCATGTCTGTCGCAGCGTGGCCCGATGCTCGCCGACGACGTCGATCTGCCCCAGATAGTCGGCGGCGGCGTAACCGGTCGCGCACACCACCACATCGACGTCGAGTTCGGTGCCGTCCTCGGTGATCAACGACCGCGTCCGCAGGGCACGCGCGGGACTCGACACCACGTCGACATGCGGTCGGGTCAGTGTCTGCAGATAGTCGCCCGCGAAGACCAGGCGCTTGCAGCCCAACGGATGGTCCGGCGTCAGCTTGCGGCGCAACTGTTCGTCGGGCACCGAGGCCTCCAGCGTGCGCAGCGCGACGGCCGTGAACTCCTGGGTCTTGTCGCTACCGTGCTCGATCACGGCGATGTTGGATTCGCTGCGCAGCCACAGCCGCGTCCGGTAGAACCGCTTGGCGAACGGCACCCGGGCAAACACCCACTTCTCGCGTTCGGTGTACTCGCGATCGGGCTTGGGCAGGATCCACGTCGGTGAGCGCTGCACGGAGTACACCTTGGCCGCGACCTTGGCCAGCTCGGGAACCAGCTGCGCGGCTGTCGATCCGGTGCCCAGCACCGCCACCCGCGCCCCGGTCAGGTCCACGGAGTGATCCCAGCGCGCGGTGTGCATCACCGTTCCGGTGAAGGGCTCCTCCTCGATGAGGTCGGGAAGGACGGGGCGGGAGAACAGGCCGACCGCGGAGACCACGACGTCGAACCGGAACCGCTCGCCCTTCGCCGTTGTGAGCGTCCACTTCCGGGTCTCAGCCTCCCATGCCGCCGAGGCGATCTCGGTGTTGAGCCGAAGGTGTGGCGCGAGCCGGTAGCGCTGTGCGCAAGCCTCGAAGTAGCCGAGGATCTCGGGCTGCGCCGACCACATCCGCGACCATCCCGCGTTGAGGTCGAACGAGTAGGAGTACAGGTGCGACTTCACGTCGCAGGCCAGGCCGGGGTAGGTGTTGACCCGCCACGTGCCACCCACGCCGTCCTCGCGGTCGAAGATCGTGAAATCACGAAAGCCGGCCTTGCGCAGAAAGATTCCCAACGCCAGCCCGCCGGGGCCGGCGCCGATGATCGCCACCGACGGGCTCATCCGATTCGAAGGCATTGCCCCCCGTCCACGACGAGTTCTGCTCCGGTGATGAACGAAGCCCGCTCGGAAAGCAGAAAACTCACGGCGTCGGCCACTTCGAGCGGCGTGCCGAGGCGGCCGAACGAGGCGGCCAGCCTGGACTGCGTGGTCTCGTCGAGCATCGGGGTGGCGATCGGTCCGGGAAATACGGCGTTGACCCGGATCCCCTCCTGGCTCAGTTCGGCGGCGGCGATCTGGGTCAGCCCCCGCAGCGCCCACTTGGCCGACCCGTAGGCGGCGTGGTGGGGAAACGGTCGCATCGCGCCGGTGCTGCAGGTGTTGACGATCGCCGGGTTCTGCGCCGCGCGCAGGTGTTCCAACACCGCCTGCATACCGAGAAACGGCCCCAGGCAGTTGACGCGCCAACTCGTCTCGAATCCGGCGGGTGTCTCGTCGGCCAGCAACGCCCGGTGCAGCACACCGGCGTTGTTGACCAGAGCGGACAGCGATCCGAACCGGTCCACGGCGACGTGCACCGCGGTGTGCCACTGCGATTCGGAGGTGACGTCGAGTTCGACGGCGGTGATCTCACCGTCGAGTGCGTCCACGGTGGCGTGCAGTTCGGTGGTCAGGACATCGGCGGCGACGACAGCGTAGCCGTCGTCCAGCAGGCGCGCGACGATCGCGGCGCCCTGTCCGCGGGCCGCGCCGGTCACCAGCGCCACGCGACCGCTCACCGGGCCTCCTCGAGGTGCTCGAGCGCGCCGCGTCGCAGCGCCTGGGACTCCGATGCGAGTGTGATCATCGTGAACCCCAACCGGGCCATGGCCTTTCCCCGCGCGCCGGTCCCCGCATGGATACCGGCCACCAGGCCGGCCGCCGTTACAGTCGCGGCGATGCCGGCCAGCGCGTCGCGCACCTCGGGTTCGGTCCACGCATCGGCGGGACGGCGCCCCAACGAGATCGCCAGGTCCGCCGGGCCGACGTAGACCCCGGCCAGCCCCGGCACGGCACAGATCTCGGACAGCGCCGACAGTCCCGCGGTCGTCTCGATCATCGCCAACACCGAGGCACGCTCTTCGTGCGCCACGGGGTCGGGCCCCAGGCTCGGGCTCAGCGGTCCGTAGCTGCGCACCCCTGCGGGTGGGTACCGGGTCGCGGCGACGGCCGCGGCGGCCTGCTCGGCCGACTCGACCATCGCGATGAGCACCGCGTCGGCGCCCGCATCGAGCACCCGCCCGATCGGCGCGGGAGCGGCCGACGGCAGTCGCACGGCGGTGGCGATCGGCACATGTTCGAGTCGCCGCAGCAGCAGTGCCACGTCGGCGTCGTCGAGATAGCCGTGCTGGAGGTCGAATCCGACGTAGTCGTAGCCGGCGTTGGCGAACTCCTCCGGGCCGATCACCGTGGGTCCCACCACCCACCCGCCCCACACCGGTCCCCCGGCGGTCAGGGCCTGTTGCAGTCTGCTCGGGCTCATTCGGCGATCGCAATCTTGACGCGTTCGGGGGTGGGCCGGCAGGCCAGGTCGAACGCGGCCTGTACCTCGTCGACGCCGAAGGTATGGGTGACGTAGGCGGACAGCAGCTCCGGGTGTGACCGCGCGAATGCGTCGGCCTCGCACAGCACGCGGTTGCGGTCGCGCGTCACCCCGGATTTCAGGGTGAGGTTGTTGCGCAGCATCGCGCGCATGCTGATCGGGTAGCTGTCGTCGTCGGGGACGCCGAAGTAGAAGATCGTCCCGCCGGGTGCGGCGGCCTCCACGGCGTGGCCGAGGGTGGCCACCTGGTGACCGACGGCCTCGATCACGATGTCCGGGCGGTCGCCGGGTGCCAGGTGGCTGACCCATCGGTCGCTGGTGGCGCGCACCACCGTGTCCACCCCGAACTCCCTGCCGATCGAGTCGCGGTCGATCGGATCGACGCCGGTGACATGCCGTGCACCGAAAGCCTTTGCCGCGTAGGAGAACAGCAAACCGATCGAACCTTGCCCGATGACGGCGACGTCTCGGCCCGCAAGGTCACCGAGCTGTTCGAGGGCGTAGAGCACGCAGGCCAGTGGCTGCAGCGCCACGGCGTGCGCGGCAGACAGTGCCGGGTCGTAGGCCGCCAGTCCGTCACCGTCGGCGACAACGCGTTGCATCAGGCCGTCGAAACCCGACGCCCAGCCGGCGACCCGCGCTCCCACCCGGTGCTGCGGGTGGCGGCTGGCCAGCACCTCACCGGCCACCTCGTGGATCGGAAAGCCGGCCATCTCGGCGGCACTGCGGCCCAGGTCGCCCGCGATCTTGCCGCGCACCCCGCGAAACGGGGGCAGGTCACTGCCGCACACGCCCGCGGCCGCGAAGCTCAGCAGCACCTGGCCGGGACCCAGATCGTCGGCCGTCTTCTCGGCGATGTCCACCCGTTCCAACGTGTAGGGCGCGACGAGACGGTATGCCCACACCTCACACCTCCACCGGAAGGCTGTTGTAGCCCCACTGGAAGCTCGATGGCGGCCGGGAGGCCTGCTCGCCGACGATCCGGTATTCCGGTACCCGCCTGAGCCATTCGGTGACCATGACCGCGATCTCGAGTCGCGCCAGGTGCACACCCAGGCAGAAGTGCTGTCCGCGACCGAAGGCCAGCAGACGTTCGATCGGCCGGTTCCAGATGAACTCGTCGGGGTCGGGGTATTCGCGCTCGTCGCGGTTGGCCGATGCCAGCAGCGTGATGATCCGCTGACCGGGGTGGATCGTGGTGTCGTGGATCGTCAGCGGTTTGCGCACGGTGCGCGCGAACCACTGCGCCGGTGCGCAGAACCTGATCATCTCTTCGCGCGCCACGGCCACGTTGGCGTCGAGATCCGCACGCACGGCAGCCAACTGGGCGGGCCGACGGCCCAGTTCCCACAGCCCGTGCGCGACGATCTTCGGCACGGTTTCGGTCCCGCCGATGAAGATGCCGAGCAGCTGGGTGGCGGCCTCGACGTCGTCGAACTCCGACCCGTCCGGGAGGCGGTAGGCGATCAGGTTCGTGACGATCGGATTGTCGGTCCCCTGCGCGCGGGCGTCCTGCACGATCGGCACCAGGTACTCCAGATAGCCGGGCCGGGCGTTGGCCACCTCCACCCCACTGCCGGGCTGGGCCAGGCTGCCCGCGTTGACGGTGCCGAGCACCTCGGAAGCCAGTTCTGTTGGGATACCCAGCAGTTCGCACACCATCGAGGCGGCGACGATGCCGCCGTAGTCCTGAGTGAGGTCGAAGCTGCCGCGGGGCAGCAGGTCGTCGAGACGCTCGTTGGCCAGTGCTCGGATCCGGTCGGCCATAGCCGTCACGGGTTTCGGCCGCAGCGGCGCCGACGTGCAGCGCCGCACACTCTGGTAGATCGGCGAGTCGAAGTTGGCGTGAAACGGCATCGGGTGCAGCGGTGGGTCGGGCACCGGGCCGTCGTTGCGGCGGGCCAGAACCGCTGCGGCGGGCAATGTTCCCTCCGATGCCACCAGGGTGCCGTCGTCGGTCTCCAGCACCCGCCAGATGTCGTCGAACCGCGACAGCGCGTAGGTGTCCCACTTTTCGATGTAGTACACCGGATAATTCTCACGCAGGATCCGGTAGTAAGACGGCGGGTCGGCCATCACCGCCGGGTCGAACGGGTCGTAGGAGAAACCCTGCAGCACTGGGGTGTTCATTTCAGCGGCGACGGCGGCAGCGCGGCCAGGATCGAGTCCTCCCACCCGTCGCGCAGTGCGGGTGCCACGCTCATCCAGGTGACGATCTCGGCGGGTGGGCTGTCCTTCCAGGACGGGTAGTGGTTGGCGAAGCAGTCCCAGTCGCCGTCGAGGGCCCAGTAGTGGATGACCTCGTTGAACCGGAACGTGGTGATGAACGATCCGAGCCAACGCTTTCCGGTGCGCTCCGACCACGGCACGTAGAGCCGCTCGAGTTCACGGATGTAATCGTCCTGACGCCCGGGCTTGGTCTGCATGATCTCCTGGATCACCAGGCCCGCGCTGAACTTCGACTCCTGCAGTTGCGCGAGGGTCTTGTTGAACTTGCCCGCGTACATGATCCGGCCTTCCCCGGTGGCGCCGATCTCGGCGAGGAAGGCCGACCAGGTGGTCGCGGCCCCCTCATGGCTGCCGCCACGCGCCTGCGCCTTGCCGATGCGCGCGTAGTCGGCGAAGGCGTCGATCTCCCAGACGATGGTGACCTGCGGCCAATGTCCGTTGTAGGGGGTCGTCTCCCAGATCGCGAACAGACGCGCGCCGAGGTCTGCCATCATCGGGTGATAGACCTCCTCGAAGACCTGCGTGAAGCGATCACTTCGCGCGCTTCCCAGCGAGATCGTCTCGTGCAGGTACAGAAGCGTATGCCCGTAGTACTTCTTCATGCTCGGCACCCGGTTGACAGCAGCACTCTGCGAGCGTGACACTTGCGACGTGATTTGTAAAGGTATCGGCGAGCTGTCGGCGATGGCGGGCGGTTTCTGCTTCGGCGAGGGGCCGCGGTGGTTCGAGGGGCTGCTGTGGTTCTCCGACATGCTGGGCGAGGCCGTGCACACGGTGAACCTGCAGGGCGCGATGACCACCCTGGCACTGCCGGGCCACGCGCCGGCCGGGCTGGGTTTCCGGCCCGATGGCTCGCTGCTGATCGTGTCGACCGGGAGCCGCCTGCTGCTGCGCTACGACGGTGAAACCGTCAGCACACTCACCGAATTGGGGGCCATGGCACCTGCCCCGCTGGGCGACATGGTCGTCGACGACACGGGACGTGCCTACGTGGGGTCGCAGGCGTTCGAGGGCGGGGTCATCGTCCGGGTCGACGTCGACGGGGCGGCCACCGTCGTGGCCACCGATCTGGACTTTCCCAACGGCATGGCGATCACCGCGGACCGTCGGACGCTGATCGTCGCGGAGTCCACGGCGCGGCGGTTGACGGCGTTCACCATCGGCGCCGACGGAGCCCTGACCGAGCGCCGGGTCTTCGCCGACGGTCTCGACGGGCCGCCGGACGGTATCTGCCTCGACGCCGACGGCGCGGTGTGGGCCGCGCTGACGCTGGCACACCAGTTCCAGCGGATCGCCGAGGGCGGCACCGTGACCGAGCGCATCGACATCGGCGAGCGCACCGCGATCGCGTGCGCGTTGGGCGGTCCCGAACGCCGCACCCTGTTCCTGCTGTCCAGTACCGACGCCTACCCGCAGCGGTTGATCGGCACCAAGGACTCGCGACTGGATGCCGTGACCGTCGACGTCGCCGGGGCGGGGCTGCCGTGAGCGACTCCTACTACGAACTCGTCGACCCCGCCGACCCCCTCGGCGAGAAGTTCGCCGCGACCGACTTCGTGCGCAGCACCTGGTCGGCCGCCATCCAGCACGCCGCGCCGGTGTCCGCGCTGCTGGTGCGCGCCATGCAGCGCTGCCAGGCCCGCGAAGACACCCGGCTCAGCCGCGTCATGGTCGATCTGCTGGGCGGCGTGCCCGCCGACGGAGACCTGTGGGTGCGGTCGCGAATCGAACGGCCCGGCCGGCAGATCGAACTCGTCGGCGCCGAGATGCTCGCCACCGGAGCCGACGGTGAGCCGCGACCGGTCGCCCGGGCCAGCGGATGGCGGCTCAAGACCCTGGACACCGCACAGGTGCTGCACGCCTCGGCGGCGCCACTGCCGCCGCTGGCCCAGGCCCGCGACCGCGACATGAAAAAGGACTGGGACCCCAACTATGTGCACAGCCTCGATTGGCGGTGGCTGACCGAGCCGCTGGCCGAGGGCCCCGGCGAATCGTGGATCAAACCCAAGGTCGACCTCGTCAACGGCGAGGCGATGACCACGCTGGAGCGGTTGTTCGCGATCGCCGACTGCGCCAACGGCATCGGCACCAAACTCAACCCAAGCAAGTGGACGTTCATGAACACCGACCTCGTCGTCCACATCCACCGGATACCCGACGGGGAGTGGGTCGGCGTGCGCGCCGAGACCAGTTACGGACCCGACGGTATCGGGACCACGATCGGCACCCTGTTCGATGCGACCGGGCCCGTCGGGGCGATCCAGCAGTCGGTGCTGGTGCGTCCGATGCCGACCTCTTGAGCACCTCTTTTTTCAAGCGCGAGCAGACGCAAAAGTCGCCGACACGCCGAGACAACTGCGCATTTTGCGTCTGCTCGCGGCTATTCGATGAGCCGCAGTGCGCCCACGGGGCAACCCGTGACGGCCCGCAGCAGCCGGTCGCGGTCGCTCTCGGGACGTTCGGCGTCATGGATCACCACGATGCCGTCGCCTCCTACTTCGAACACATCCTCGGCGATCGACTCGCACATGCCGTGTCCTGTGCACTTGTCCAGGTCGACTTCGACGCGCATTCCGGCGCCTACCGCACGAACGCCGGAAGGCGCTTGACGCCGTGGACGAAGCTGCTGTACAGCAGGTCGGGCTCACCGATCTCGATCGTGGTCAGCCGAGTCAGCAGTTCCCGGAACAGGATTCGCAACTCCGCTTTGGCCAGCTGGCTTCCGAGGCAGAAGTGCGGCCCGCCGCCGCCGAAGCCGAGGTGCGGGTTGGGTGAGCGCTGCAGGTCGAAGACGCCCGCGTCGGGGAAGACGGTTTCGTCGCGGTTCGCCGAGCAGTAGAACAGCCCGAGCTTGTCACCTGCGAGCACCGGGTGGCCGTTGACCTCGGTGTCCTGGGTGGCGAACCGGGCGAATTGCAGCACCGGCGTGGAGAATCTGACGAACTCCTCGACGGCCAGGCCGATCCGGTTGTCGAAATCAGCTGTCAGCCAGTCACGTTGGGACGGGTTGGCGACCAGCGCCATCATCGCGTGCGTGGTGGTCTGCTTGGTGGTGTCGTTGCCCGCCGAGGCCAGCAGGATGAGGAACGCGCCGATCTCCTCGTCGGTGAGCCGGTGACCGTCGACCTCCGCGTTGACGATGCTGGTCATCAGGTCGTCGCCGGGATTCTCCCGCCGGAACTTTGCCAGCTCGATCCCGGTGTTGGACAACAGGTTTATCTGCGCGACCGGGTCGCCGGCCCCTTCGTCGGGGGTGCTGTACTCCTCGTCGGTCAACCCGAAGAGCTTCTCGGCGGCATACGCCACCTCGGGTTGGTCGGCCCGGGGCACCCCGAGCATGTCCATGATGGTGCGCATCGGCAGTTTGGCCGAACACGCCGAGACGAATTCCACCTCGCCGGCCCCGACGAGTTCGTCGACGATGCCGACCGCGTTGCGGTGGATCTGCTCCTCGATCTGACGCACGTTGCGCGGGGTGAACGCCGAACTGATCAATCGGCGATACACGGTGTGCTGAGGCGGATCCATGGTCAAGAAGAACGACGCGAACCGCTGGATCTCGGCGGGCATCGGGTTGAGCGCCACGCCCTGCGCGGAGGTGAACAGTTCCGGATGTTGGCTGACGAACACGATGTCCTCGCGGCGAGTGACCGCCCAGAACCCGGGTTCCTCCAGGCCGAAGATCGATTCCCACGGCTCCTGCCAGGTCAGCCCGGGCGTCGCGCGCAGTTGCGCAAAGGTCTCGTCACGCACATCGAAGGGCCGACTCCAGAACTCCTGCGAAGATATGTCGAAGCCGCTGTATTCTCGCTGCTCAACCGTGGCTGCAGTCACCGGTCCAGCGTGACACTTCGCGGATTATTTGTAAAGGTATGGGGGTGCAGGAGAACGTGGCCGGGGTCGACAACACCACCCGTGAGCGGATCCTGGCCGCCACGGCCGAGGTGCTTGGCCGCCACGGCATGACCAAGCTCAGCCTCTCGGAGGTGGCCAGCGAGGCCGGGGTGTCGCGACCCACGCTGTACCGGTGGTTCACCGACAAACGCGATTTGCTCGACGCGTTCGTGGTGTGGGAGCGCAAGTACTACGAACGCGCCGTCGCCGAGGCGACGGCCGGGCTGCCGGCCAACGAGAAACTCGACGCGGCGCTGCGGGTGATCGTCGAATATCAGCAGTCCTATCCCGGTCTGCGCATGCTCGACATCGAACCCGAACAGGTCATCAAGCGACTTTCCCGAGTGATTCCGCTGAT
Organism: Mycolicibacterium sp. XJ1819; assembly: GCF_053483675.1. Lineage (NCBI taxonomy): Bacteria > Bacillati > Actinomycetota > Actinomycetes > Mycobacteriales > Mycobacteriaceae > Mycobacterium > Mycolicibacterium sp. XJ1819. Next base: position 146,345 of record NZ_JBEFST010000010.1, read on the forward strand.
GCGCCAACGGCTGGAACGGCTGGCCACCGGCGCCGACCCGGGGCTTGCGGTGGCCACCGCGGTGCGCGTGGCGGTGTCGCACTACCTGGTACGCAGCGACGACGACGAAGACTTTCTCGACCAACTGCGTCACGCCGCGCGGGTCAAGCATCACGCCCCTTCTGACGCCCCCTGAGTTCGGCCAGGATCTCGCCGGTGTGTTCGCCGAGTGCCGGCGCGGCCGACCGCGGCGCCCACGGCGTGCCGTGAAAGTCCGCCGGCGAGGCCACCATCGGCACACTGGACTCCCCTTCGGGCACGTAGATCACGCCGCCGCTGGCATGGAACTGCTCGTCGGCCACCACATCTTCGAGTGAACTGATCGGCGCCCAGAAGAAATCCGGTTCGGCGGCAAAGACTTTCGCCCACTCGTCGAGACGTCTGGTGGCGAAGATCTCGTCGAGCTCGGCGATGAGCCCGGCGGCGTTGGCCGCACGCGCGTGCGCGGTCTCATAGCGGGGGTCGGTCAGCCAGTCGGGCCGCCCCACGGCGCGGCACAGCGGCGGCCAGTGCCTGCTGCCCTGCAGGCCCACGATCCAGAACCGCCGACCGTCGCCGGCGGCGTAGTTGTTCATGCACGGGTTGGCCATCGCCTCACGCTGCCCGATCGCGACGGAATGCCCGGTCATCAGAAACGTGTTGAGGTCGAAGCTGACGGTGTAGGCACCTTGGCGATACAGCGAGGTGCTGACCAGTTGTCCCCTGCCGGTGCGTGCACGGGCGACCAGGGCCGCGCACACCGCGGCGGCCAGTGTCATCCCCGCCGAGTGGTCGCCCATGCCGCCCCGCTGAAACGGTGGGGTGTCGCCGGGACGGGTCAGCAGGTGCGCCAGGCCCGCCCGCGCCCAGAACGCGGCCACGTCGTAGGCGGCCGCGTCGGCGTCGGGTCCGCCCAGCCCGTATCCGGTGATCAGGCCGTACACCAACCGCGGATTGCCGTCGGCCAGCACGTCGAACTCCAGGCCCAGCCGCGCCAGCGCAGCGGGCCGGATGTTGGTGAGGAAAACGTCTGCGTCCCTTATTAATTCGTGTGCAGTGCGACGTCCGTCCTCGGTCGCCACGTCGAGCACAATGCTGCGCTTGCCCCGGTTGTCCATCTCGAACGGTGGGCTGATGTCCTCGTCGAGGCCGAGCATCCTGCCGAACGTGCGCGCCGGATCGCCGGTGGGCGGTTCGATTTTGATGACGTCGGCGCCCCAGTCGGCCAGAAGGCCGCCGGCCGCGGGCGCCGCCACCCACACGCCGAGTTCGACGACCCTGACGCCTTCCAACGGTCCGGCCACTGACCACCCTCCGAATCGCCTTACAAATTTCACCCGATCCGTAAACTGACGAGGTGAGCAGCGTCCCGTCAATCGTCGGCCTGGCGTCGCATCTCGGACGCGGTGTCCAACGTATCGCCACCGACGCGGTCGTCGGGCGCGCACGCGCGCTACCGCGCACCACCGACGAGCTCGACGCCGCGCAGCTGTCCCGGCTGATGGGCCGGGGCGTGGCGTCGGTGTCGACCATCGGCGCCGACGCGGGCACCTCCTCGCGGGCGCGATTGGCGCTGACCGGCCGCGACGTCCTCGGCGCGGTCCCCGCCTCGGTGTTCGTCAAGATGCCCGCCGAAACGGTGGCCACCCGGATGATGGGCGAACTGGGCCGGCTGGCGGTCACCGAGACCCGGTTCTACGCGGAGTTGGCGCCGCGCCTGCCCGGCGTGCCGGGGTATCACGGTTCGGCGTTCGACGCGTTGACAGGCCGCTTCGTGCTGGTGCTGGAGGATCTCGGCGCCGATCACTGCGTCTTTCCCGACACCCTGCATCCGCTCGACGAGGGCCGCGCGGGCCTGGTCGTCGAACTGCTGGCCCGGGTGCATGCGACGTTCTGGGAGCGCGTCCCGAAATGGCTCTACACCGCATCGGCCGACAGCGTGTCGCTGCTGACGGGCTCGCTGCTGAAGACCTCGGCACGGCGGATCGGCGCGCGGACCGACATCCCTGTCGAACGGGGCCGGTTCATCGACGACAACTACCGTGCGGTCGCGCGGCTGATCGACGCACCGCCGCACACCGTCATGCACGGTGACGCCCACCCCGGCAACGTCTACTTCCGCAACGGCGCGGCCGGGTTGCTCGACTGGCAGGCGATGCGCCGCGGCCATCCCGGCCGCGAACTGGCCTGCACGCTGGTCACCGCCATGACGACCGAGGACCGTCGCGCCGGCGAGCGGGGCCTGCTCGACGCCTACCGCGCGGCGCTCGTCGCAGCCGGTGGGCCCGAACTCGACGCCGAGGACCTCTGGCGCCGCTACCGGCAGGGCGCGCTGTACCCCTACGTCGCCGCGCTGATCACCGCCGGACTGGGCGGGATGCAGGACGACGCGATCGCGCTGGCGGGCCTGCGCCGCGCGGTCGCGGCGCTCGAGGATCTCGACACGGTCGAACTTCTGAGGAATTCGCTGTGACCGACCAACTACCATCACCGAAACCGCACCGACGATTGAGGCGCTCGACGTGAACGAACCACTGCGTGACGCGACCGGAGCCGTCGAGGACACCTCGACCAGGCACCGGATCCTCGTCGCCACCGCCGAGGTGCTGGCGCGCAGCGGGCAGACGAAGCTGAGCCTGTCGGAGGTGGCGCTGCAGGCCGGGGTGTCCCGGCCCACGCTGTATCGCTGGTTCGCGTCCAAGAACGAGTTGCTCGACGCGTTCGGCGCCTACGAACGCGAGATGTTCGACACCGGCATCAGCAGGGCCACCGCCGGTCTGCGCGGCACCGAGAAACTCGACGCGGCGCTGCGGTTCATCGTCGCCTACCAGCACTCCTACTCCGGGGTGCGACTGGTCGACATCGAACCGGAGGTGGTCATCGCACAGCTGTCCCGGATTCTGCCTGTGATGCGAGCGCGCTTGGAGAAGCTGCTGACCGGGCCGAACGGAGCGGTCAAGGCGGCCACCGCAATTCGGGTCGCGGTGTCGCATTACATCGTGCGCAGCGACGACGACGACCAGTTTCTGGCTCAGCTGCGCCACGCCGCCGGGATCAAGCAGAGCACCTGACGCGCGATGACAGGCCGCACCTAGATGCCCAAACGGACAGACGGGCGAGAAAGTGCGAGTGAATCTCGCCAAAACGTCGATCTCGGCACAGGAGTCAGCCGCGTCAGCGACGAGCTCGAGATCGCCCGACTGCTGTATCGGTACGCCCGAGCAGTCGACACCAAGGACTGGGAGTTGTACCGGTCGGTGTTCACCGACGATGCGCACATCGACTATTCGTCGGCGGGCGCGGTGGTCGGAAGCCGCGACGAGGTCGTCGACTGGTTCGCGGCCAACTTCGGTGTCATCCGGTGGAGCATGCACTACATCACCAACATCGAAAGCGAGATCGACGGCGACACCGCGACAGTGCGGGCCATGTTCTACAACCCCATGCAACTACCCGGCATGGACGAGATGAGCAGCTGCGGCGGCTACTACCACCACGAGCTCGTGCGCACGCCGGGCGGATGGCGCAGTCGCCGCCTGCGCGAAGAGAACGTCTGGTTCGTCAACGGCCCCGCCGGCTGACCGCCGGGCGTGTGCCCAGATCGACGTAATGGCGCGATCTTCTCGCACTTTCGCGCCCGTTTGTCCGTTTGGGCGATTAGATCTCGGCCGCCAATTGGCCGCAGGCGGCGGCGATTTCGCGGCCGCGGGTGTCGCGCACCGTGCATGACACGCCCCGCTCGCGGACCCGCTTGACGAACTCACGCTCGGCGGGTTTAGGGCTGGAGTCCCACTGGCTGCCCGGTGTCGGGTTCAGCGGGATGACGTTGACGTGCACCAACGGCCCGAGCGCGCCGTGCAACCGCTTACCCAACAGGTCGGCCCGCCACGGCTGGTCGTTGACGTCGCGGATCAGCGCGTACTCGATCGACACCCGGCGGCCCGTCACATCCGCGTAATACCGTGCGGCATCGAGGGCTTCGGAGACCTTCCAGCGGTTGTTCACCGGCACCAGGGTGTCGCGCAGCTCGTCGTCGGGGGCGTGCAGCGACAACGCCAATGTCACACCGAGGTGTTCGTCGGCGAGCTTGCGGATGGCCGGCGCCAAACCCACCGTCGACACCGTCACCGAACGTGCCGAGATGCCGAACCCGTGCGGCGGCGCTTCGGTGATCCGGCGCACCGCCGCGAGCACCCGGGTGTAGTTGGCCAGCGGTTCACCCATCCCCATGAACACGATGTTGGACAGCCGACCGCCATCGCGGTCGCGCAGTTCGACGGCCGCCGCGCGCACCTGCTCGAGAATCTCGGCGGTCGACAGGTTGCGGGTCAGACCGCCCTGCCCGGTCGCGCAGAACGGGCAGGCCATGCCGCATCCGGCCTGCGACGAGATACAGACCGTGTTGCGCTGCGGATAGCGCATCAACACCGACTCGAACGTGGTGCCGTCGACCGCGCGCCACAACATCTTGCGGGTCTCGCCGGCGTCGCATTCGATCTCCCGCACCGCATCCAGCAGCTTGGGAAACAGGGTCTCGGCGATCTGCTCGCGCACAGCCGCGGGCAGATCGGTCATCTGATGCGGGTCGGCGATCAGCCGAGCGTAGTACTGGTTGGCCAGCTGTTTGGCGCGAAACTTCGGCAACCCCAGGTCAGCGACGGCCGCGATGCGACCCGCCTGGTCGAGGTCGGCGAGGTGCCGCGGCGGCATAGCGCGGCGCGGGGCATCGAAAACCAGCGGCAGGGAGGTCGGCATGGGCTGTAGACCAGTATCCCATCGCCATCAGATGAGCGCGTGCCGGTGCTCCTCGCGCGGCTCGCCGGCAACGGTCGCGAACGCCTCGAGGGCCGCCGCCAACTCCTCGCGCTGATCCGGTGTCATCTCCCCCAGGATCCGGCGGATCGCGATGCGGCGATGGTGGATGACGCGGTCGATGAGCGACTGCCCTTCGGCGGTGAGCGTCAAGGCGATGTTGCGCCGATCGGCCGGATCGTCCTGCCGGTCGACCAACCCGAGCTTGAGCAACCGGTCGCAGATCCGGCTGGCGTTGGAGGCGCTGACCTGCAAGCCGGCCGCGACCGCGGCGAGGTTCATGGCACCGCGGGTCGCGATCATCATCATCACCCGCAACTGGGCCACGGTCACCACGTCGTCGACCGTGGAGATCGAGGCCGCGGTGATGCCGACGAGCGCTCGTGAGGCCCGCATCACCGATTCCACCTGCTCGCTCGTCACGCCACCGCCGCGACCGGCCATCTTCCCCTCGCTTCTCTACCCGGACGACTTATCAGACTGCAATCATTACTTGTTTGCAATCACTACGCACCGGCAAATCCCCACCCATGCAGGCCTTGACGCTACCGCCCGGCGAGTTTCCGTCTGGTCCCTGATGCCCGGTCAGCTGCGCATCGCGGTCGCGGTGATTCTCATGGTCGGTGCGCTGGCACTGGTCCTGACCAGCTGTCCGAGCAGTCGCGACGGGATGCCCGGTCAACTCGCGACCGCGAAGGAGGAGACGGACTCGGCGGCACGCTCGGGGGCGCTCGCGCTCGATCTGTGGCTGCAACGCCGGTCGACGCGCAACCTGGCGGCCGTCGCGCTCAGCGACGCACGTGATCAGATCGCCCAGTCCTTCTCGGGCATCGCCGTTCTGCGGGCCGAAGATCCGCAGGACGTGCACCGGCAATCGCTGCTGACCGAGACGATGACGGTGCTGATCGGTCAGCTCAATGCCGCCAATGCCGCGGTGCGCGCCGTGGGCGGCCAGCCCGATGCGCGACAGCTGCGGCAGTCGATGCTCGACACCATCGACCGGCTCGACGCCGATTACCGCTGATGAACCGCCTGTTCGCGGCAGCGCTGGGAATTCTCACCGCCATCGGCGGATTCCTCGACATCGGCGATCTGGTGACCAATGCCGTCGTCGGTTCCCGGTTCGGACTGGCGCTGGCGTGGGTGGTGCCGGTCGGTGTGGTGGGCATCTGCCTGTTTGCGAACATGGCCGGCCGGGTGGCCGCGGTAAGTGGTCGCGCCACGTTCGAGATCATCCGCGAACGGCTCGGACCGCGCACCGCGGCAGCCAATCTCGGCGCGTCGTTCTTCATCACGTTGATGACCGTGACCGCCGAGATCGGCGGTGTGGCGCTGGCGTTGCAGCTTGCCACCGACGTCGGCCCCAACCTCTGGTTTCCGGTCGCTGCCTTCGCGGTGTGGGTCGTCATCTGGCGTGTCCGGTTCACCACGATGGAAAACGCCGCCGGTCTGCTCGGCCTGTGTCTGATCGTCTTCGCCGTCGCCGTGTTTGCGCTGTCGCCCGACTGGGGCGCGTTGGCCGCCCAAGCCGGCGCACCGACGATCCCCACGACCGAGTCGGCCGCCACCTACTGGTATTTCGCCATCGCACTGTTCGGCGCGGCCATGACCCCCTACGAGGTCTTCTTCTTCTCGTCCGGGGCGGTGGAAGAGGGTTGGACCGTCAAGGATCTCGGCACCTCTCGACTCAACGTGCTGATCGGCTTTCCGCTTGGCGGGTTCCTCTCGGTGGCCATCGCCGCATGCGCCGCGATCGTGTTGCTGCCGGGACAGATCGAGGTCACCTCGTTGTCTCAGGTCGTCCTGCCGGTGATGGCCGCGGGCGGAAAGCTCGCCCTGGCGTTCGCGATCGTCGGCATCGTCGCCGCAACGTTCGGCGCCGCCCTCGAGACCACCCTGTCCTCGGGCTACACGTTGGCGCAGTTTCTGGGTTGGACGTGGGGCAAGTTCCGCACGCCGGCCGAAGCGTCGCGATTCCACGTCGTGATGCTGGTGGCGTTGATCGCCTGCACCGCAGTGCTTTTCACCGGGGTGGACCCGATCAAGGTGACCGAGTTCTCCGTGGTGTTCTCGGCCATCGCGCTGCCGTTGACATACCTGCCCATTTTGATCGTGGCCAATGATCCGGGCTACATGGGTAAACACGTCAACGGACGGGTCACCAACGCGCTCGCGTCGGTGTACCTGGTCATCATCCTGGTGGCCTCACTGGCCGCGATTCCGCTGATGATCGTGACGGGAGCGGGCAAATGAGCACATCCGAGTTTCCCGACGCCCCCTATCGCGGTCGCCTGCTCGACGCGCGACTGCACCTGCTGGACCGGCAGCTGGTGGACGACGACGGAGACCCGGTCGGCATCGTCGACGACCTCGAACTCGACGGCGTCGAGACCGGGGCCGACATCGCCGGGAAGGCTCAATCCCCGACGGTGAGCGCGATCGTGACCGGTCATGTGCTGCTCACCCGGATCTTCGGTGGACGACCCCCGGCCTCGCAGCTGCAGTCGGTCGCCTGGCGCGCTGTCGCCGAGGTCGGTGCCGTCGTCCGCATCGTCCGCGCCGACACCGATCTCGATCCCCCGTGGGTCGAGAGGTGGCTGCGTGATCGGCTCATCGCACACATTCCGGGGGGCCGCCGTGCTGCTGAGTGAACTTCTCGGGCTGCCGGTGCGTGACAGCGACCGCCAACCGGTCGGCACCGTCACCGACGTCCGCCTCAACCTCGCCGAGGACCGCGACACCACCTGCCCCACCCCGCAGGTGTTCGGCCTGGTGGTCAGCCCGCGCACGCGCTCGTCGTATCTCGGTTATGAACGCTCCGGAGTGAACGAGCCCCGCGTCCTGGCCGCGCTGCTGCGGTGGCGGCACCGCGGCACCCGCCTGGTGCTGTGGAACGACGTCGCACGCGTCGACACCGACGCGGTGACGCTTCGCCCGGGGTTCAAAAGCTATTCGCCCGCGCTGCCGACGGACTAAGACGGGCTACGCCAGCGCCGTCAGCACGATCCAGCCGGCCACCGCGGACGGCAACATCGCGTCGATACGGTCCATCAGCCCGCCGTGGCCCGGCAGCAGCGCACCCATGTCCTTGATGCCGAGGTCGCGTTTGACCTGCGACTCGACCAGGTCGCCGAGCACGCCGGTGATCACCAGGATCAGGCCGAGCGGCACGCCCACCCAGGCGGGCTTGTCGAGCAGGAAGGTCACCGACAGCACCGCAGCGACGATACCGAACAGCAGCGACCCGCCCAGCCCCTCCCACGACTTCTTCGGGCTGATCGCGGGCGCCATCAGGTGCTTGCCGAACAGCACACCGGCCACGTAGCCGCCGATGTCGGCGAACACCACGGTGGCGATCACGGTGAACACCCGGCCGCCGCCGTGCTCCTGGAAGATCAGCAGCGCGCTGAACGCGGCGAACATCGGCACCCACGTCGCGATCAGCAGCGTCGCCGACATGTCGCGCAGATAGTTCACCGGTTGGTGGCGCAGGCCCTGCCCGACCAGGCGCCACACCATGCAGACCACGATCGTGCCGCCGAAGGCGCCCAGCAGGCCCGCCACACCGAACGGCCAGGTCAGCCAGATCATCGCCTGTCCGCCGACCAGCAGCGGTACCGCCGGAAGCTGGTATCCGGCGTCGCGCAGTCGGCGGATCACCTCGTGCGTCGCGATCGGGATGAACACCGCCAGCACGGGCAGCCAGCCGATCGGCGCGAACAGCAGGATCCCGATCGCCATCGCGCCGAGCAGCACCCCGACGCCGATCGCGGCGGGCAGGTTGCGGCCGGCCTTCGACGCCTTCTTGGGCGGTTCTGCGACCGGCGTGTCTGCCACGGGACTCACGTGCTGATCGGCCACTAGACCTCCAGCAGTTCGCCTTCTTTGTGTTTGACCAGGTCGTCGATCTGCGTGGTGTAGGTGTGCGTGGTCTTGTCGAGGTCCTTCTCGGCGCGGCCCACCTCGTCCTCGCCGGCCTCACCGTCCTTCTTGATCCGGTGCAGTTCCTCCATCGCCTTGCGACGGATGTTGCGGATCGCGACGCGGGCGTCCTCCCCCTTGGCCTTGGCCTGCTTGACCAGTTCGCGGCGGCGCTCCTCGGTCAGCTGCGGGATCGCCACCCGGATGATGTTGCCGTCGTTGGTGGGGTTCACGCCGAGGTCGGAGTTGCGGATCGCGTCCTCGATGTTGCGCAGTTGGTTGGCCTCGTACGGCTTGATCACCACCATCCGGGCTTCGGGCACGTTTATGCTCGACAGCTGGGTGATCGGGGTGGGCGAACCGTAGTAGTCGACGTTGACGCGGGAGAACATGCCGGGGTTGGCACGGCCGGTGCGGATGGACGCCAGGTCGTCGCGGGCCACCGCCACCGCCTTCTCCATCTTCTCCTCGGCGTCGAAGAGGGTCTCCTCGATCACGGTGCTCGTCTCCTTCGCTGTTCGCGTGCGCGGTCCCTGCAGTCCTCGCGTGAGGAGGCCCGTCAAGTGGTGACCAGTGTCCCGATCTTCTCACCCGCGACCGCCCGCGCGATATTGCCGTCGGTCAAGAGGTTGAAGACCAGGATCGGCATGCCGTTGTCCATACACAGGCTGAACGCGGTGGCGTCGGCGACCTTGAGCCCACGGTCGATGACCTCGCGGTGGCTGATCGACGTGAGCATTTCGGCGTCGGGGTGCACCCGCGGGTCGGCGGTGAACACGCCCTCGACGGCCTTGGCCATCAACACGACCTCGGCGCCGATCTCCAGGGCCCGCTGCGCGGCGGTGGTGTCGGTGGAGAAGTACGGCAGGCCCATGCCCGCGCCGAAGATCACCACGCGACCCTTCTCCAGGTGCCTGCGGGCCCGCAGCGGAATGTAGGGCTCGGCGACCTGGCCCATGGTGATCGCGGTCTGGACGCGGGTCGCGATGCCCTCTTTTTCCAGGAAATCCTGCAGCGCGAGGCTGTTCATCACGGTGCCGAGCATGCCCATGTAATCGCTGCGGGTGCGTTCCATGCCGCGCTGCTGCAACTGCGCGCCGCGGAAGAAGTTGCCCCCGCCGATCACGACCGCGACCTGCACACCGCTGCGCACCACTTCGGCGATCTGGCGGGCGACAAGATGCACGACGTCGGGGTCCAGGCCGACCTCGCCGCCGCCGAACATCTCACCGCCGAGCTTGAGCAGTACCCGCGAATACGCGGGCCGGATCGGGGAGCGGGTCGCCGACGCCCCGTTGGGGCCGGGCTGCGCAGCGTCCTGGCCAGCGACATCGGGGTCAGGAGTCGCCTGGCCGGCGATGTTGTGATCGGCCATCCGACTCCTTCGGGTCCTCGCTTCAGCTCCCCCAACATCCTGCCTTATCGCGGCGGCATTGCACCTGCGGGGTCGCGCGGCGCGTCAGCCCGGACGTGCGCGACGAGCAGCAACCCGGGCACTGACTTGCGACCTTTCGGCTCGTCGCGCACGTCGCTGACGAGGAAGATGTGTGGGACACCATTCGTTCGCATCAACTTGGTTGATATATGTCAATATGGTTGACATGGACGGGCCACTCGAGGATCAACCGCTGGGCTTCCTGCTGTCCCGGGTGGCCAACGCGCTGCGCGGCGAGGTCACCGCGACGGTGTTGGAGCCGTTGGGGCTGGCGTTCCCCCAGTACCTGTGCATGCGGATGCTCTCGCATCGCCCCGGGCGGTCCAACGCCGAACTGGCCCGCAATCTCAACGTCTCACCGCAGGCGATGAACATGGTGCTGCGCGGCCTGGAGCAGCGTGGTCTGGTCGTCCGGCCCACCCGAGTGTCGTCGGGCCGCTCACTGCCCGCAGAACTCACCCGCGAGGGCCGGGAGTTGTTGAACCGCACCGACGCCGGGGTTCGCGCGGCCGAGCGCAAGCTGATGACGAACCTCACCGAACGGCAGCGGCGGGAGTTCACGCAGATTCTTGCCGCACTGGGTACCGATTGAGATCTGTCAGACTACGGCCATGACCGGCCCATCCGCGCGATCCACCACCGCCGAGGCAGCGCTGCGATGAAGATCGTGCTCGCACCGGATTCGTTCAAGGAGTCGATGACGGCGACCCAGGCGGTGACCGCGATGCGCGCCGGGGTGCGGGAGGCGCTGCCCGATGCCGAATGCGTCGGTGTCCCGATGGCCGACGGCGGCGAGGGCACCGTCGACGCCGTCGTCGACGCGATGCACGGCCACCACGTCGAGGTCGAGGTCGACGACGCCATGGGGCGACCGACCACGGCGCGGTTCGGCCTGGTTCCGCTGCGCCAGTTGGCCGTCATCGAGATCGCTGCGGCCGCGGGGCTGGAGTTGATTCCTGCCGACGAGCGAGACGTGCTGCGCGCCAGTACCTTCGGAGTCGGACAACTCATCCGGGCCGCGCTGGATCGCGGAGCCGAAGAATTGCTTGTCGGGCTGGGCGGGTCGGCGACCAACGACGGCGGCGCGGGCCTGCTCACCGCCCTGGGCGCGGTGTTCACCGACGCCGACGGGAACCCGCTGGAACCGGGCGGTGCCGCGCTGCGAGACCTGGCCCGCATCGACCTGTCGGGGCTGGATCCCAGGCTGCGCGATACCCGCATCCGGGTGGCCTCCGATGTCACCGCGCCGCTGCTCGGACCGACGGGCGCCAGCGCGGTGTTCGGCCCTCAGAAGGGGGCCGACGCCGCCGACGTGGAGTTGCTCGACGCGGCGCTGTCGCGGCTGGTCACGGTGACAATGGCGACGCTGGGCAACGCCGCGCCACACCGCGCCGGGGCGGGCGCCGCGGGCGGCGTCGGCTTCGCACTGGCCGAATTCCTCGGCGCCACAATCAGACCCGGTGTCGAGGAGATCGCCGAAACAGTCGGTCTCGAGCATGAACTGCGCAGCGCCGACTGGGTGTTCACCGGCGAGGGCAGCGTCGACGCGCAAACCCTCATGGGTAAGACGCCATTCGGGGTTGCGCAACTGGCGGCGAAGACCGGCACCCGGGTGGTCATCTTCGCGGGTCTGGTCCGCCCGGACGCCTCGGTCCTGCTCGAACACGGGGTGGACCGTCTGGTCGCGATCACCGCCGAGGGCACCCCACTGGAGCAGGCGTTGCGCGAGGGCACCGAGTCGCTGACCCGCGCGACCGCAGCCGTGTGCCGCGACATCGCGGGCTGATCAGGTCGCACCGGAAGCCAGCCGTCCCCCGTCGACAACCATTACGTCACCGGTGATCCATGCCGACGCGTCGCTGGCAAGAAAAAGCGCCGCCGGGGCGATGTCCTCCGGCAACCCGTTGCGGCGCATCGGCGTGCGCCCGGCGATATCGTCGCCCTTGGTTCTGATGATCGACTCGGCCATCCGCGTCTCGACGAGCCCGGGAGCGATGGCGTTGACGCGCACCGCCGGGCCGAGTTCGACCGCCAGATGCTTGGTCATCTGGATCAGCGCGGCCTTGCTGTTGTCGTACACGCCCATCACCCCGTGGGTCTTGTAGCCCCCGATCGAAGCGATGTTGATGACACTGCCGCCGTTGTCCGCCATCCATGCGCGCCAGGCCTGCTGCGTCAGGAACAACGGGCCACGCAGGTTCACCTGGAAGGTGCGATCCCAGGCTGCGGGCTCGACACCCATCCACGGCCCGACGTACGGGCAGGTGGCAGCGTTGTTCACCAGGACGTCGAGCCTGCCCCATCGGTCGATCACTTCGTCGACCAGCTCGGCGGTGTCGTCGATGTTGCCCGCGTTGGCGGCCATGGCCGCCACTTCTCCGGCCAAAGCCGCTGCAGCCGAGGCGATATCGTCTTCTTTGCGGCTGGACAGCATCACCTTGGCACCGGCGTCGGCGAAAGCTCTCGCGATGGCCAGACCGATGCCTCTCGATGCACCGGTCACCAGGGCCACCTTGCCGTCCAGCCGGATCTCCACGTCGACGCCCTTCGTAGTTTATTATCTAAATGATTTTAACTATATTACATTCAGGAGGGCGGCCGCTGTGTCGGAACTCGACGTCAGGCCGATCCTGGCGCGGCTTGGCCGGGTGGGGATCTGGACCCGGCAACTGGACGCGGCGCCCGCCCGACGCGCCGGGCAACTCGCCGGTGAGATCGAGGCGTTGGGCTATTCCGCGCTGTGGATTCCGGAGGCCATCGAACGCGAGGTGATGACGCACGCCAGCATGCTGCTGGCAGCCACCTCGCGCCTGACGGTCGGCACCGGTGTCGCGATCACACCCGCCAGAGATGCCCGCGCGGCCGCCCTCGCCCAACGGCTCCTCGCCGAACAATTCCCGCAGCGATTCCTGCTGGGACTCGGGGTCAGCCACCCCGCCGTGGTCACCGTTCTTCGCCGCGGCGACGGCCGCTACGGCGATCCGATCGAGGTGATGGGCGCCTACCTCGACGACATCGACGACGTGCTCAACACGGGCCATCCGACCACGCCGGCACACCGTCCGCCACGAATACTGGCCGCGCTGGGGCCCCGGATGACCGCGCTGGCTCGCGACCGCGCTGACGGCGCCCACAGCTACCTCGCACCGGTCTCGCATACGGCGTGGGCGCGGCAGACCCTGGGCGCCGACAAGATGTTGGTGGTCTGTGTGCGCGCCGTGCTGCACAACGACGTCCGCCACGCGCAGGCCGTCGCACGGGAATCGCTGCTCAAGCCGACCCGAAATCCGGCCTACCGCAACAATCTCGCTCGCGCCGGGTTCGCCGGCGACGACTTCGACCCCACCGCCAGCGAGCGCCTCGTCGATGCGCTCGTCGCCTATCCGGACGTCGAAACGGTCGCCGGGCGGGTCACCGAACACCTCAACGCGGGCGCTGACCACGTCTGCGTCGAGTTCCTCACCGGCGACGACGTCAACGTGCCTCTCGACCAGTGGCGGTCCTTCGCCGCTCACCGGCCGGTGTAGTCGGCGGGCCGCTTCTCGGTGAACGCCCGGATCGCCTCCGCGGCGTCCTCGGTCGCCAACGCCAGGATCTGGGTGCGGTTCTCCACCGCGATCGCCGCCTCGAAACTGTTGTCGACGTTCTCGCGCAGCACGGCTTTGGTCTGGCGCACAGAGAACGGGCTGTGCATGCAGATCTCGGCGGCGACAGCCAGCGCGGCATCGACCGCCTCACCGTCGGGTACGACGTCGGCGACCAGGCCCAGACGCTCGGCGGCGTCACTGCTGATCGGCCGGCCGGTGAGCATGTACTCGGCAGCCTTCGACGCGCCGATCAGCCTGGGCAGGTGGTAGCTGATCCCGCACTCCCCCGCCGACAGACCCAGCCTGACCGCGGCGATGTGAAACACCGCCGACTGCGCGGCGACGCGGACGTCGGCGGCCAGCGCGATGCCCATGCCGGCGCCGGCCGCCGCGCCGTTGACGGCCGCGATCACCGGTTGGCGAAGCATGCGGATGGTGCGTGGCATCGCTGCGAAGAGTTCCTGCCCGTCGAAGCGCTGAGGTATCGACTTCGGTTGCGGCGGTTGGGCACCCCCGTTGGCCACGGTGGCCCCGATGTCCATGCCGGCGCAGAACGCCCGACCGGCGCCGGTGATGACGACGACGCTACATGTCGGGTCCTCGGACAGCGAGGCCAATGTCGCCAGCAACTCCTCGATGGTGGCGTGAGTGATGGCATTGAGTTTCGCGGGCCGGTTCAAGGTGACCAGCGCGACGCCCGGGTTCGGCCAGTCCAACAGCACGTCGGAACCCTCGTCACGGGCGAGCGCGGCGTCTACCGGCGTGCTCATCGGTGCGTGACCGGGTAGCGCACATGAAGTTCGTTCAACGTGTGGGTGCCCGCCGGATAGGTGATGTGAGAGTCGTTTCCGGGCGCGGGTTCGAACTCCGGGATGCGGTCCAGCCACTCGGTGATGAGCAGTTTCAACTCCATCCGCGCCAGATGAGAGCCCAGACAGCGGTGCGGACCGCTGCCGTACCCCCAGTGCCTGCGTGTCGATCCGTCGATGATCAACTCGTCGCCGCCGTCCTCGCGGTTGCTCGCCGCCAGGCACAGCCGCACCGGGCTGCCCGCCGGGATCGTCACGTCGCCGATCGTGACATCGGCCGTGGTCTCGCGCGGCACCGTCGGCACCGGGGGTTCGAGCCGGACGATCTCCTCGATGAACTCTCGGATCTTCTCTTCGTCACCCCGGATCTGGTGGCGCAGCTGCTGATTGCAGGCCAATTCGTACATGGCGAATCCGATCGCGGCGGTGACGGTGTCCAGCCCGGCAACCACGAACAGAAAGGTCAACCCGATCGCTTCGGTGTCGTCGAGCGCATCATGGCCGGTCAGCAGTTGCGAGATCACGTCGTCGCCGGGGGTAGCGCGACGCTCGCTGATCACCTCGGTCAGAAACGCCGCCATCTCCATCGCGGGCGTGAGATCCAGCCCCTCGGTGGTCGGGCGCTCCGCCAGCGCGATGACGGCGTTCTTCCACTCGATCATCCGATCGCGTTCGGAGAGCGGAAGACCGAAGAATGTCAGGAAAACCTGCGACGGATACGGGATCGCCAGATCGTCGACGATGTTGCAACCGCCCCTGGCGGCGAGGTCGCCGATGATGTCGCTCGCCTGGCGTTCAAGCGCCGGCAGCATGTCCCCGAGGATGGCTGGGCTGAAGAACGGCTGCAGGATTTTGCGGTACCGGGTGTGCTCGGGCGGATCGAACGCGATCGGTACCAGCGGCAGCGGACTTCCCATGTTGTCGAAGGCCCTTTTCGACGAGAACACCTGCGGGTTGCGCAGCGCGGCCAGCACGTCGTCGCGACGGGTGAGGTAGTAGAAGTCGTCTTCGGCGTAGACCACCGGGCCGGCCTCGCGAAGCATCCGCCAACCCAGGGTGCGGTTGGCCACCACCGGTAGTTCGCGAAGCGTGATACGCGGCGCTCCAACCGAATTAACGTCAGTGCTCATTGAAACTCCTCTCCGGCGCCCCGCTGAGCGGGCCTCAGGTCAGCGCGTCGTCGGCGAACGGCGCCATCAGGCGCTCGATGGATGCGCCGGCGGTACTCGATGCCAGTTGGGCGAAGTCGACGATGGGGTTGGCGTGCCTGTCCCACCGGACGGCGGCCAAAAAGATTCGATGCTCGTCGTCGGCCAGCAGCGTGTCGTAGAGCCGGTCGAAGTAGTAGTCGTAGTCGCTGTAGGGCAGTCCGACGTTGAACGCTTCGCCTACCGCACAGGATAATTCGCATGCGTAGGCGATCATCAGGTGAAGGCACAGTTGTTCGGCCAGACAGGTCGGCACCGGTCGTCGTCCCGCCCGCAGTCCTGCGGTGAACCTCTCGAAGGCACTGGCCAAGACGTGCAAGAAGACGGGCTGCGCGCAGTTCGGCGTCTGCACACGGGTGTGGGCTTCGAGCGTGACGCCGGCGATGATCAGCATGTTGGCGGTGCGCGGGGTGAGGTCTGGGACCTCGCAGTGGGTGCAGCCGTGTTCGGCACAGAACGCGCAGTCCACGCAGTCGTTGGCGCAGTCGCAGCAACTCGGACACGGCTGATCGGTCAGTGCACCGGGTGGCGCGCACGCCGCGGTGGGGAAGGAAAGCACCCCGTCTCGGTCGGCGGACTGCTGGTCGAACAGGAGATGGCTGGGGCTCGCGACGCGACTGTGCAACGGTTCCTCCGACGGCCGACAACGGTGCTGGCGCCATCGTGGGCGGTCATCACGTCCCGGTGCGTCGGGATTACTACGTACGCACTACGTATTTCCGCGGAATTTCGCCGCCGCCGGTATCCCTACCGCGCACCCGACTGCTGCTCGTGCAGCCAGGTGGCGATCTGCGTCCGCGAGCGAAACCCGCACTTGGTCAGGATCCGCTCGACGTGGGTCTCGGCCGTACGCTGAGAAATCACCAAAGAGTTGGCGATGTCCCTGTTCGACAGCCCACGCGCGACGAGTTCGGCGACTTCGTGTTCGCGGCGCGTCAGCGGCGAGCTTGCCGTGGCGGTGCCGGTGCGTGCGACCGGTTTGTCGTTCAACGCCAGGGCGACGGCTTCCTCGCGGGACAGCGTGCGGCCGTGATTGTGCAGGCGGCGATACGCGGCGGGTCCGATCGATTCGAGCAGATGATCGACCGAGCGGTCGTGCGAGGTCGATATCGCGGCGATCTGTTCGGGCTTCGCACCGGATTTCTCCCACAGCGCACTGCAGGCCCCCAGCAGCACCGCGGCGCGTCGGGGTTCCTGGCCGGCGAGCACCCAGGCGAGGCCTTCCAGGCACGAAACCACGCCGATGATGTCGACCAGTCCCTGCTTGGTGCGCAGGCTGTCGCGGATGGTCCGTAATGCCGGATCAGTTTCTCCTGCGAGCCATTGCAGGACCCCGGCGTTCCACAGCGAGTAGGACCGGAACCAGGTGTCGCCGGTGCGCTCGGTGATCTGCAGGCACTCGCGGTGGACGGTGAGCGCCTCCTCGGTACGGCCCGCGGCGCCGTGTGCCATCTGCGCGATCATCATGCAGGTCAGTTGCGCAGTGAGGGCACCGGCGGGTTCGAACACCGCCATCGCCCGCTCGCTGTACTCGACGGCGTCGTCCCACTCTGCGCAGTAGAGCGCCCGCATCGCCGACGCTTGATCGAGGTACGCCGTGCTCTCCGGCGACAGGTTCTGCGCAAGGCCGCGGCCCCGCTCGAGGTATTCGGTGCTGGTGACCAGGTCCCCCTGCGTCATCGCGAGGCGGGCCACGGTACACAGCGCGCGGCACAGGGCCACCTCGCTGATCTCGCTCGCCGACGCCAGGAACAGGTCAAGCCAATGCCTGCCCTCGCCGACGGCTCCCGCGGTCAGCCACTGCAGGCTCAGCCCCGTCGCGGCCTGCAGGCCGGCTTCGGCCCTGCCGGTATCGGCGAGGCAGAACTGCAGCGCGGCTTGAAGATTCGGATGGTTGCGATTCAGTCTGGCGATCCAGTGGGCCTGATGCTCGGTGCCCCACTGATCTTCGGATCGGCTCGCCATGGCCAGGAAGTACTCGCAGTGGCGACGTCGGAACTCGTCGAGCGCACCGGACTCCCGCAGCTTCTCCTTGCCGAAGTCGCGGATCACCTCCAGCATCCGGTAGCTCATCTGTTCGCCGGACGGCTCGCAGGTCAGCACCGACTTGTTGACAAGCGACAGCAGCAATTCGACGACCGCCTGGTCCGATGCGGCCCCTTCGTCCACGGCCGCCACGGCCGCCACCGCTTCGACCTCGATTGCGCCGGAGAAGACCGAGATCTGCGCCCACAACGCCTGCTCGGCGGGTGTGCACAGCTCGTAGCTCCATTCCACGCAGTCGCGCAGCGTCCGCTGACGTTCGGGGGCACCCCGGTTTCCGCTGTTGAGTAGCTGGAACCGGCCCGAAACCTGGTCGAGCAGTTGGGGCGGGCTCAGCCCGCGCAGTCGCACCGCCGCGAGTTCCAACGCGAGCGGAATGCCGTCGAGGCGACGGCAGATCTCGGCGATCGCGCCCTTGTCGGCCTCGTCGAGTTCGAGGTCCGGACGGGCCATCCGCGCGCGATCGAGAAACAGGGTGATGCCGTCGTAGACGTCGTCGACTTCTGGGAACGGCGTATCGGCGTCTGGGACCGGCATCGGGGCGATCGGCAGGATCGCCTCGCCCATGACGCCAAGCGGTTCACGACTGGTGGCCAACACATGCAACTGCGCGCAACTCTGCAGCAGGCGCGCGCACAGTTCGGCGCACCGGCCGAGCAGATGCTCGCAGTTGTCCATGATCAACAGCACCGCGCGGTCGGCGAGGAATTCGACGACCGCGTCGGTCGTCCGGCCCGAGGCTTGGGTGCCCAACCCGAACGTGGTGGCCAGCCGGTCGGGAAGCAGCACCGGGTCCGACAGGGTCGCCAGGTCGACGAACCAGACGCCGTCGCGGAAGGCGCGGTGCAGGTCGACGCTGCACTTCACGGCCAGACGCGTCTTGCCCACCCCGCCGAACCCGGTGATCGTCACCAGCCGCGACACGGAGAGCAGACGGCGCACCTCGGCGCGCTCACGGCGGCGGCCGACAAACCGGGTGATGTCGGTGCCGTACCCGTCGACCGAACCCCGCGTCTGCGCCGGTGACATGAGTCACATCATAAGGTCGCGCCGCGCCGTGCGCCGAGACCGCCCGCGCCGCGGTCCCGGCGGTACCGACCGCAGTGCCGTCCGGCATCTGTCCTATTCGTTTATATTATTTGCGGTCTGCTCGTCCCGGCACGGTCAAAGGAGAGTGATGGTCACAGAGACCGGCTCGACGATTATCCGGGTCCCCAAGGCCGGTGAAATCGTGGCGGCGCAATTGCGCAAGGAGATCCTGACCGGTCAGCTCCGGGCCGGCGACATGCTCCCGTCTGAGCGTGAGTTGATACAGCGGTTCGGAGTCTCGCGACCGACCCTGCGCGAGGCGTACCTGATCCTGCAGTCCGAGCAGATGATCGAGGTGCGACGCGGAGCGCGCGGCGGTGCCAGGGTGACGGTGCCCGAAGCGGGTTCGGTCAGCATGGCGACCGGACGGCTACTGCAGTACCGCGGCGCCACGGTGGGTGATGTACACAGCCTCAGAACGGTTTTGGAATGCACCACGGTGGAATCGCTGGCCAGGAACCGAAGCGCCGAAGACCTGGAACGGCTGGCCGCCGCGGTGGCCGACGGCGAGCGATTTCACCGCTTGCTCGCCGAACTGGCGGGTAATCCGACGGTGCAGCTGTTCCTGGAGATGACGCAGTCGATCGCCGAGCGGCACAACGAGATCACCGGCAGCCTGCACCGCCCCGACCGTGCCTACCTGCAGCGCGCGGCACGCTCGGCACAGCGCGCCCACACCAAGCTCATCGAGTTGATCCGGCAGAAGTCGGCCGACAAGGCCGTCGCCCTGTGGAAGCGCCACCTCGCTTCGGCGGCCGAGGGCCAACAACCCGGCGGGCCAGACGTACCGCTGGACATGCTCGGCTGACGGTTCAGGCCCCGATCCGCGGCCAGGGCCGCGCCTGTTCGAGTTCGTAGGCCAGTTCCAGCAGCCGGCCCTCGTGGCCGAGCGGCGCCGCGAACATCATGCCGACCGGCAGCCCGGACGCGGATTGGGTGAGCGGCAACGAGATTGCCGGCTCGCCGGTGGCGTTCTGCAACGGGGTGAACGCCACCCATTCGACGAGCCGGTCGATGATCTGCTGATAGTCGGCGGTCGGATCGAAATGGCCGATTTGTGGCGTCACGTCGGCCAGCGTCGGTGTCAGGACCACGTCGTAGGTGTTGGTCAGTCGCGAGGTGATCCGGCGGGTGCGGGCCAGTCGCGCAATGGCCATCGGCAGCCGGTGCAGGTTGCGGCCCGCGAACCGTTCGAGGCCGCGAGTGAGGTTGTCCAACCGCGTGCGGTCGAAACTGGGGCCGAAGGTGCGTCGCCCGCCGCGTACGAGCGCGAACGCCAAGAACGACCAGTACAACAGGAAGTCGTTCATGAACTGCTGCGGCACCGGATTGTCGATCTGGGTGACCCGGTGGCCGAGTTCCTCCAGCAGCGCCGCGGTCTTGAGCGTGAGTTCGCGGACCTCCGGGCTGGCCTCCCGGGAGATCGACTGGGTACAGACCGCGATCCGCAGCCGCTGCTTGCCGGGGTCGGTGATGTCACCGATGGGCGGAAGCTTGGGATTGCGGTGCACCCGCTCCATCTCCCGGTAGAAGGCTGCGGTGTCGCGCACGGATCGGGTGACCACACCGTTCGCGACGATACGCAGCGGCATCTGTCGCATGTCCTTGTCGAGGGGCAGCCGGCCGCGCGACGGTTTGAGCCCGACCAACCCGTTGCAGGAAGCGGGAATTCGGATCGAGCCGCCGCCGTCGTTGGCGTGCGCGATCGGCACCACACCCGCGGCGACGAACGCCCCCGACCCCGATGACGACGCCCCCGCGGTGTGCTCGGGGTTCCACGGGTTGCGCACCGGCCCGATCCGGGGATGCTCGGCCGCCGCGCTGAAGCCGAACTCCGACATCTGCGTTTTGCCGAGGGCCACCAGGCCGGTCGCCAGATAGGCGCGGGCGAAGTCGCCGTCGGCGCCCTCCGGCTTCGGATCCCATGCGTCGGTGCCGCTCATCGTCGGCATGCCAGCGACCGCGACATTGTCCTTCAGAAACGACGGCACCCCGTCGAAGTAGCCGCCGTACCGACGCGACGCGCCCGCGCGCACCTTGGCCCGGTCGAACGCGTCATAGGCCAGACCGTTGACGGCCGGGTCGACGGATTCGGCGCGCGCGATCGCGGCCTCGATCAACTCGGGAGCGCTGACCTTTCCGGCCTGCAACGCCTCGACCAGTCCGACAGCATCAAGATCGCCGAGGGCGTCGTCCCCGAAGGCATGGATGTGCGTCATGCCGCGACGGTACCAGCTGGTACCGTCCGTTCGAGGCGCCTGCGGTCAGGCTTGGCCGACCTCGAAGCGCGCGAACCGGGTGACGGTCACGCCTGCCTCGTCGAGCAGGGCCTTGACGGTCTTCTTGTTGTCCGACACCGACGGCTGGTCGAGCAGTACGACGTCCTTGTAGAAGCCGGTCACGCGGCCCTCGACGATCTTGGGCAGCGCCTGCTCGGGCTTGCCCTCGTTGCGGGCGGTCTCCTCGGCGATGCGGCGCTCGTTGGCCACCACGTCCTCGGGCACGTCCTCACGCGTGAGGTACTTGGCCTTCAGCGCGGCGATCTGCAGGGCGACCGCGTGGGCGGCCTCCGTCGCGGCGTCGCCGGTGCCCTCGTACTCCACCAGCACGCCGACGGCCGGCGGCAGATCCGCGGCACGCTTGTGCAGGTAGGTCTCGACATTGCCGTCGAAGTAGGTGACGCGACGCAGTTCGAGCTTCTCGCCGATCTTGGCGCTCAGGTCGGCGATGAGTTGCTCGACGGTCGTGTCACCCACCTTGGCGGCCTTCAGGGCGTCGACATCGGTGGCCTTGGCCGCCGCGGCTGCCGCCACGATCTGGTCGGCGGCCTGCTGGAACTCGGCGTTCTTCGCGACGAAGTCGGTCTCGGAGTTGAGCTCGATCATCGCGCCGTCCTTGGCCGCGACCAGGCCCTCGGCCGTCGCACGCTCGGCGCGCTTGCCGACGTCCTTGGCGCCCTTGATGCGCAACAATTCGACGGCCTTGTCGAAATCACCGCCGGCCTCCACGAGCGCATTCTTCGAGTCGAGCATGCCGGCGCCGGTGAGCTCACGTAGCCGCTTCACATCGGCAGCGGTGTAATTCGCCATTTGTGTCTTTTCCTAGGGGTTGGTCGGGGGCGTGGGTTCGGTCTGAACCTCTGCCTCGGGGGTGCCGGGCTTCGCAGTCGCCGCGGCGCTGGCCAGCAGTTCCTGCTCCCACTCGGGCAGCGGCTCGGCAGCGTCGGCATCGGGCTTGTCGCCGTCGCGGCCCGCACCGGCGCGCGCCTGCAGACCTTCGGCGACGGCCGACGCGATGACCTTGGTCAGCAGCGCCGCCGAGCGGATCGCGTCGTCGTTGCCCGGAATCGGGTAGTCGACCAGATCGGGATCGCAGTTGGTGTCGAGGATCGCGATGACCGGGATGTTCAGCTTGCGCGCCTCGCCGACGGCGATGTGTTCCTTGTTGGTGTCGACCACCCAGACCGCCGAGGGCACCTTGGCCATGTCACGGATACCGCCGAGGCTGCGCTCGAGCTTGTTCTTCTCGCGCGTGAGCATCAGGATTTCCTTCTTGGTGCGACCCTCGAAGCCACCGGTCTGCTCCATGGCCTCGAGCTCCTTGAGCCGCTGGAGCCGCTTGTGCACGGTCTGGAAGTTCGTGAGCATGCCGCCGAGCCAGCGCTGGTTCACATACGGCATGCCGACGCGGGTGGCCTCCTCAGCGATGGCCTCCTGGGCCTGCTTCTTGGTGCCGACGAACAGGATCGTGCCACCGTGGGCGACGGTCTCCTTGACGAACTCGTAGGCCTTGTCGATGTAGGTCAGCGTCTGCTGCAGATCGATGATGTAGATGCCATTGCGGTCGGTGAAGATGAACCGCTTCATCTTGGGGTTCCAGCGCCGGGTCTGATGCCCGAAGTGGGTGCCGCTGTCAAGCAGCTGCTTCATGGTTACAACAGCCATGTTCGGCTATGTCCTTTTTTGTCGGTTGCCGCCCGACGTCGGGTGACGCCGAGCCCTGGTGCCTGCTCCGATGCCAGACCCGCCCCGGGAAACCCGAGTCGGGACCGACGGCATCTGGATTTCGATGCAGACACGCGAAGTCAGCCCGCGGAGGCGAGCTGCGGTTAGCAGTTTACACGCTGTTCGGGGGTGCTTTTTCCACAGCGACCAGCTGATCCACAGATTACCGCCGGCACCTGGCGCCGCGGCCTGCCCCGCTGCTGAGCTCGACGGGTGCGGCGGATCAGGGCGGTTCGGTGGGCCGGAATGCTGACTGTGCTGGTCGTGCTGGCCGTGTCCGCCTCAGCGGCCCCGGCCCACGCCGATGACGCCCGACTGGACTGGCCGCTGCGGCCGCGGCCCGCCATGGTGCGGGCGTTCGACGCACCGTCACCGAACTGGCACCGCGGCCATCGCGGCGTCGACCTGGCCGCGGCCCCGGGCCAGCAGGTGCACGCCGCGGGCCCGGGCACCGTGGTGTTCGCCGCTGAACTGGCCGGCAGACCGTTGGTCTCGGTCGCACATCCCGGTGGGCTGCGCACCAGCTATGAGCCGGTGCTCGCGTCGGTGCGGGCCGGCCAGCGGGTGGCGGCCGGGACGGTGCTGGGCCGGCTGGAGGCGGGCCATCGCGGTTGTCCGGCCCCGGCATGCCTGCACTGGGGTGCCATGTGGGGCCCGGCCTCGCGCGCGGATTACGTCGACCCGCTCGGCCTGCTGGCGTCCACCCCGATCCGTCTCAAGTAGCGATTTCGGCGTGCGTGGTCGCGCTGAACGCGACCGACCACGCCCAAATCGCATGGGTTCAGGCGCGGGGGTGGGCCTGATCATGCACGGCGCGCAGGCGGGCCACCGTCACATGGGTGTAGAGCTGGGTCGTCGCGAGCGTGGAATGACCGAGCAGTTCCTGTACGACGCGCAGGTCGGCCCCGCCCTCGAGCAGATGGGTGGCGGCGCTGTGCCGCAGCCCGTGGGGCCCGATGTCGGGCGCGTCCTCGACGGCCGCCACGGTCTGGTGCACGACGGTGCGCGCCTGCCGCGGGTCCAGCCGCCGGCCGCGGGCGCCCAGCAGCAGCGCCGGACCCGACTCGGAGGTGGCCAGCGCGGGCCGCCCGTCGCGCAGCCACGACGTCAACGCGGCCTCGGCGGGCACGCCGAACGGGACGGTGCGCTGCTTGTCGCCCTTACCCAGCACCCGCACCAGCCGTCGCGAGGTGTCGACGTCGTCGATGTCCAGCCCGCACAACTCGCTGACCCGGATGCCGGTGGCGTACAGCAGCTCGACGACGAGCTGGTCACGCAACGCCAACGGATCACCCTGCTGCGCACCGGATTTCAACGCCGCCATGGCATTCAGCGCCTGATCCTGGCGCAGCACCGCAGGCAACGTGCGACGGGCCTTGGGCACCTGCAGCCGCGTGCACGGGTCGGTGGCGATCAGCCCGCGACGCACCGCCCACGCGGTGAACGTCTTGGCCGCCGAGGTGCGCCGCGCCAATGTCGTACGCGCAGCGCCCGCTTCGGCCTGCGCGGCCAGCCATGCGCGCAGCACCGGCAACGTCAACTGGGCGGGCCCCGCGTCGGGCGCGCGCTCGGCGAGAAACGCGAACAGCGATCGCAGGTCGCCCAGATACGCCCGACGGGTGTGGTCGGAGCGGCCGCGTTCGAGCGCGAGGAACTGGTCGAACTCCTCGAGGATGGCCTCCACGGCTCTACGGTGGCAGACCCTGGCGGAAAGTTCAGCTGACGCGCCGAAGCGCCGCGGGCGTCAGATCCTTGAGCGTCGGATAGCCGTCGACCGCCATGATCAGATCGGCCTCGGCCAGCAGCGTGCGCAGCACGTGCACGACGCCGTCCTCGCCGCCGATCGCCAATCCGTAGGCGTAGGGTCTGCCGATTCCGACGGCGGTGGCGCCAAGCGCCAGCGCCTTGACGATGTCGGCGCCACTGCGGATTCCGGAGTCGAACAGCACCGGTAAACCGTCGGCGGCCTCGACCACCCCCGGTAGACAGTCGATCGCGGGCAGGCCGCCGTTGGCCTGGCGCCCGCCGTGGTTGGAGCAGTAGATGCCGTCGACGCCACCGTCTTTCGCGCGCCGGGCGTCGTCCGGGTGACAGATGCCCTTGACGATCAGCGGAAGCTCGGTCAGCGACCGCAACCACGGTAGGTCATCCCACGTCAATGGATTGCCGAAGGTCGAAACCCAGTGCAGCACCGTGGCTTGCGGGTTCTCCTCGGGAGGTTGTTGCAGTGCGGCCCGAAACACCGGATCGCTGGTGTAGTTCGCCAGGCAATGGCCACGCAACTGCGGGAAGTTCGACGTCGCCAGGTCACGCGGTCGCCATCCGGGGACCCAGGTGTCCAGGGTGACGATGATGCCCTGGTAGCCGGCCGCCTCGGCGCGCTGCACCAGGCTGGCCGCCAGGTCGCGGTCGGTCGGCGTGTACAACTGGAAAAATCCTGGCGTGTCCCCGAATTCGGCGGCGATGTCTTCGAGCGGGTCCTCGGTCAGCGTCGAGACCACCATCGGCACCCCGGTGCGCGCCGCCGCGCGGGCGGTGACCAGATCGCCGTGGCCGTCCTGCGCGCATAGGCCGATCACCCCGATCGGCGCCATGAACACCGGCGAGGGCAGCGTCACACCGAACATCTCCACCGACAGGTCGCGCTCGCGTTGGGCGTTGAACATCCGCGGCATCAGCCCCCACCCGTCGAAGGCGGTGCGGTTGACCTGCTGGGTGCGTTCGTCGCCGGCGCCGCCTGCGACATAGGACCACACCGAGGGCGGCATCGCGGCCTGCGCCTTGGCCTCCCAGTCCGCGTACGCCATCGGCAGTGACGGCACGACGCCGGACAGCCCCTGAAGGTAGATCTCGATCTGGTAGTCGCCGAATGCCATGGGCCATAGCCTGCCAGTCAGGCGTTGGCTTGGGCCTCCTGTTCGGCGAGTTCGCGCTTCCATTGCCGGAAGGTCTCCTCGGTGCGCCCGCGCCGCCAGTAGCCCGAGATCGACGCCCATTTCGCGTCCACACCGCGTTCCTTGCGAATGTAGGGCCGCAGATTGTGCATCACGGCCTGGGCCTCGCCGTGGATGAAGACCTGCACCTGCCCGGGAAGCCACGGGCAGCCCTTCACCGCCGCGATCAGCGGGGCGTGGTCACCTGCCTGGTCCTCGGGCACCAGGTCGGCGCGGCCGCCGCGATAGATCCACGTCACCTCGACGCCCGGCGGCGCCGCCAGGTCGATTTCGTCCTCGGGTCCGGCAACCTCGATGAACACCTTCCCGATTGCGTTGTCGGGCAAGGCTTCCAGTGTCGCGCCGATCGCGGGGACAGCCGTCTCGTCGCCTGCGAGCAGATGCCAGTCCGCCGCCGGGTCGGGCGCGTAGGCACCGCTGGGACCCATCACGTAGGCCGGCTGGCCGGGCTGTGCCGCGATCGCCCACGGACCCGCCACGCCGTGATCGCCGTGCACGACGAAATCGATTGCGATCTCGCGGCGCTCACGGTCGACGCGTCGCACCGTGTAGGTGCGCACGGCCGGGCGCTGCTCGACGGGCAGCACGTTGAAGCTGTCCTGGGTCAGCGGTTGCGGTAGCGCATCGACGTCGACGCCGGGGTCGACGAACACGATCTTGACGTAGGCGTCGGTGAACGCGTTGGGGGTGAAGGTGTCGAACCCCGAACCCCCCAGCACGACGCGGATGAGGTGCGGCGTCAGTTCCTCGGTACGCACCACGTCGAAGGTGTGTATCGGACGTCCAGCCACATCTCCTCCTACTCGGTCATGTGCCGCCGACTATACGAGCGCCGCGACACCGGCGGTTTCCTACCGACGCCTGTTCAGCTTCCACCGGCCACCCAGATGTACCACCAGACCAGCGACTTCTAACATCGCCAGCGGGCCCAGCACCGCAGTGGGCGGCAAGCCCGCCGACACCGCGATCTCGTCGACGCTGCGCGCGCCGCGGGCGGGCAGCGCGTCATATACCCGCTTGTCGGTATCGGCCAGGCCGTCGAGGGGCGTGGCCGGGCGCGGCTCGTCGGGGGCGAGTTCACCGGGCCTGCCCACCAGTTCGATGACCTCCTCCGCGCGGGTGACCAGGTGCGCACCGTTGCGCAACAGCGCGTGACAGCCCACCGACACCGAGGATGTGATCGGGCCGGGCACCGCGCACACCGGCCTGCCCAACGCGCCCGCCCATGCCGCGGTGTTCGCCGCGCCGCTGCGCGCTCCCGCCTCCACCACCACCGTGGCCCCGGCCAGCGCGGCCACCAACCGGTTGCGCGTGAGAAACCGGTGCCGCGCCGGGCGCACCCCCGGCGGGTACTCGGTCACCAGCAGTCCGTCCTCGGCGATCCGGCGCAACAGCGCCGCGTGGCCCGCCGGATACATGACGTCGATGCCGCCGGCGAGCACCGCGACGGTCAGGCCCTCGGCCGCCAGCGCGGCCCGGTGCGCGGCCCCGTCGATGCCGAACGCGCCGCCCGACACCACCACGGCGTCCCTGGCCACCAGGCCCGCGGCGACGTCCGCCGCAACGTACTCGCCGTAGGCGGAGGCTGCCCTGGTGCCGACGACGGCCGCGGCGCGGTAGCTGACCTCGTCGAGGCGTCCGGGCCCCAGCGCCCACAGCACCATCGGTTCGCGGGCCTGGGGCCGCAGCCGTCCGTCCACCCCGGAGAACGAACGCAACGCCAGCAACGGCCACTCGTCATCGTCCGGGGTGACCAGCCGTCCACCCAGCCGCGCCAACATGTCCAAATCCTCTGCTGCGCAATCGATGCCGCGGCGTGCCTCGACCAGCGCGTCGATGTCGTCACCGGCATGACCGCGCCGCACCCGGTCGGCGGCCTCCCCCGCGCCCACCCGTCGCACCAGGGCATGTAGTTGCGGACACGGCGGTTCGGCCACCCGGGACAGATACGCCCACGCTTGTGCGATCTCGTCGGTCATCGCGCACCGCCGCCCTGCCGGAAACTCAACGCCGTCGACATGTCCTGCACGTCTGGGCAGGTCCGGCCCGCGAGGTCGCCGAGCGTCCAGGCCACCCGCATCGTGCGGTCAGCGCCGCGGACGCTGATCAGCCCGCGGTCGAGCGCGGTGGACAGCGGCGCCATGACCTTGTTGGGCAGCCGGAACTCCTTGCGCAGCAGGGCCCCGCTCACTTCGGCGTTGGTGTGCACGCCGTAGGACCGCCACCGCTGCGCCGCGGCCGCACGTGCGGCAGCCACCCGGCCCCGCACCAGCGCGGTGGACTCACCCTCCTGCGCAACGAACATGCCGGTGCGCTCGGAGTGCATCTCGACACGCAGATCGACCCGGTCCAGCAGGGGCCCCGACAACTTGCCCAGGTAGCGGCGCCTGACATGTCCTGGACAGATGCAGTCACGCGGGTCTGCAGGCGCGCACGGACACGGATTGGCCGCCATCACCAACTGGAACCGCGCCGGATAACACGCCACACCATCGCGGCGAGCCAGCCGAATCTGGCCGTCTTCCAACGGGGTACGCAGCGCCTCCATCACACTGACACCGATCTCGGCGCACTCGTCGAGAAACAGCACACCGCGATGCGCACGGCTGACCGCGCCCGGCCGGGCCAGCCCCGAACCACCTCCGACCATCGCGGCCACGCTGGAGGTGTGGTGCGGCGCCACGAACGGCGGTCTGGTGATCAGCGGTGTGCGGTCCGACAGCATCCCGACCACCGAGTGGATCGCGGTGACCTCCAGTGCCTCGTCTTCGGTCAACGACGGCAACAGTCCCGGAAGGCGCTGGGCCAACATGGTTTTACCGACGCCCGGTGGGCCGGTCAGCATCAGGTGGTGTGCACCCGCGGCGGCCACCTCGACGGCGTAGCGGGCGTGGGTCTGGCCCACCACGTCGGCCAGGTCCGGCGCTGGCTCGGCGGCGGTGTAGGGGCTCTCGACGCGCTCCTCGAGGCGGCCCTTGCCACCCACCCAGGACGTCAGCTGCCGCAACGTGCGCACTCCCCACACCTCGATGCCGTCCACCAGGCCGGCCTCGGCGAGGTTGGCGACCGGCACCACCACGGTGGGCCAGCCGTCGCGCTTGGCCGCCAGTACCGCGGGCAGCACTCCTTGGACGGGTCGCACCCGCCCGTCCAGGGCCAACTCGCCGAGCAGCAGCGTCTTCTCCAGCCGCGGCCAGTCCTTCTTGCCGTGCGCCGAGAGCACCGCCAGCGCCAGGGCCAAGTCGTAGACCGAGCCCATCTTCGGCAGCGTGGCGGGCGACAGGGCCAGCGTCAGCCGCGATTGCGGCCAGTCGTATCCGCAGTTGGTGATCGCCGCGCGCACCCGGTCGCGCGACTCCTGCAACGCCGCGTCGGGCAGGCCGACCAGATGCACTCCGGGCAGACCGGAGGTGATGTCCGCCTCGATCTCGACGATGTGGCCGTCGAGCCCGCGAACGGCCACCGAGAAGGCTCGTCCCAGCGCCATCAGCCCGCCCCCTGCAGATGACTGATCTCGGGCTCGCGCCGACGGCCGATACGCACCCCGACGACGTCGATGCGCACCTGCGACCATCGGTGGTCCTGGCCGGCCAGCCACAACGCCGCCAGCCGCCGCAGCCGGCGCACCTTGTCCGGGGTCACCGCCTCGGCGAGACCACCGAACTGATCGCCGGTGCGTGTCTTCACTTCGACGAACACCACCGCGCGGCCGGTGTCGTCGGCGGCGATCATGTCAAGCTCGCCGTAGCGACACCGCCAGTTGCGGTCCAGCACCCGCAGCCCGATCGACTGCAGATGCTCGACCGCCAATTGTTCGCCCAGGGCGCCGATCTCGGCGCGAGTCAACGAAGTCATGGCCACACCGTGCCGCGCGGCGCCGACAAAACACGGGCATCCGATGCGGTCAGCGCCGAGTTATCCCCAACCGCGAACTCATCCACACCGCGAGGCGGTGTCAGCCCCCGGTGCCGTACAGCCGCGCGACATCGGGGCTGTCCAGCCAGCCCGAGTAGGTGGGCCGCGACGGCCAACCCGGCGGGGAGTCCTGCCACTGCTCCTGGCGGCCGTACGGGAGGACGTCGACGAGCGCGAACGTGTAGCTGAACTGCTCGGTGCCGCGCCCGTTGGTGTGCCAGGTGCGATAGACGGTGTCGCCGTCGCGCAGGAACACGTTCACGCCGAACCCCTCACCCGGGGCGGCGTCGACGTCGGCGCCGAACGAACTCTGCGACGAGGAGTACCACTCCATCGTGTTGCCGACCTTGTCGCGGTAGGCCAACGCCTCCTCGATAGGGCCGTTGGTGACGATGACGAAGCGGGCGTCGTAGTTGTCCAGGAAGTCAAGCCGGGTGTACTGAGACGTCAGGCTCGTACAGCCGCCGCACTGCCACTGCGCGCCGTCGCTCCACATGTGGTTGTAGACGATCAGCTGCGAACGCCCGGCGAAGACGTCGACGAGGCGGACCGGCCCGTCCGCCCCGATCAGCGTGTATTCGGGCATCTGCACCATCGGCAGCCGGCGGCGCGCGGCCGCGATGGCGTCGAGTTCTCTGGTCGCGGCCTTCTCATGGCGACGCAACTTCGCCAGCTCCGCTTGCCACGTCGCAAGGTCGACCACCGCGGGCTTGCCCCGTGTGGTGGTGGGCTCGCTGGTCATGGCTTCTCCCTTCGCGGTGCGAATCTCTTGACGATGTCGACTCGCGCGATGGTCGAAACTCATCGGCCGCGGTGCTCGCCCGACCGAGCCCGCGGCTACGACGGCGGGCTGGTGGACAACGCCTGGTAGAGCGCGGCGATCTGCATCGGCTGGATCGTCGTGTTGCAGTTGCGCTGCAGATCGATCAGCGGTGCGGCGATGCCCCGAAGCTCCTGATATTCCATCGGCCGGGCGACGAAGTAGTCGCGGACCGACTGCTCGGCGCCCGCGCCCTGCGCGCCCGCCCGGGTCAACACGTCGTTGGCCTCCGGATGCGCATCGAGCCAGCCCCCCGCCGCGGCCAGCACACCGCTGGCGGTGTGGGAGAAGGAACTCGCCGTGCAGCCCGGCTGGGCCACTGCCGACGGCGCCCCGACGGCGGCCGCGACGGCGGCCCCGCCGAGCGCACACGCGGCCCACGCGGCCATCGCGCCGGTCAATCCTCGACGCCGGATATCAGCTGTGTTCATGTCGGTCGTCCTCGGTGTCGTAGTCCGGATGGTTACTCCAGATGGTGTTGCCGCAATTACCCACGCGGTTTCAAGATCAACCCTCGCTCGGCGACACCGCCGCCGCCCCGGTCACCGCCGGGCAGAGTATGTTCAATTAGGTAACCCTCAGCTAATGCGCCTGGTTGGCGCGGGAAAGGACCCGTGATGCGACCCCGTTGGAGCCGGATCGCAGCAGTCTTCTCAGCACTTGCCATGGTGGCGACGGCGACCGCCTGTTCTTCCGATCAGGACAGCGACGAACTTCTCGTCTACAACGCCCAGCACGAGTCGCTGACCAAGGAGTGGATCGAGGAGTTCACCGAGGAAACCGGCATCAAGGTGACCTACCGCCAGGGCGGCGACACCGAACTGGGCAATCAGCTCATCGCCGAAGGTGAGGCCTCGCCCGCCGACGTGTTCCTCACCGAGAACTCGCCGGCGATGGCGGCCGTCGAGGAAGCGGGCCTGTTCGCCGACCTCGACGCGGACACCCTCGACCAGGTTCCCGCCCAGTACCGGCCCCCGACGGGCAAGTGGACCGGGGCGGCCGCGCGCAGCACCGTGTTCGTCTACAACCCCGACCGGCTGACCCCTGAGCAACTGCCGAAGTCGCTGCTGGATCTGCAGGCACCGGAGTGGAAGGACCGCTGGGGCGCCCCGCCTGCCAAGGCCGACTTCCAGGCCATCGTCGCCGCGCTGCTGCAGTTGACCGGCGAGGAGGAGACCGCGCGCTGGCTGACGGCGATGAAGGAGAACGCCGTGCTCTACAACGACAACATCGCCACCCTCAAGGCGGTCAACGCCGGCGAGGTCGACGGCGGCGTGATCTACCACTACTACTGGTACCGCGATCAGGCCAAGACCAAGGAGATGAGCGGTAATACGGCGCTG
This sequence comes from Mycolicibacterium sp. XJ1819, assembly GCF_053483675.1. Classification (NCBI taxonomy): domain Bacteria; kingdom Bacillati; phylum Actinomycetota; class Actinomycetes; order Mycobacteriales; family Mycobacteriaceae; genus Mycobacterium; species Mycolicibacterium sp. XJ1819. The sequence goes on from NZ_JBEFST010000010.1 coordinate 178,303, forward strand.
CACTACTTCAAGAACGAAGACCCCGGCGCCTTCGTCAGCCTGTCCGGGGCGGGGGTGCTGGCCTCCAGCGACAAGCAGGACCAGGCTCAGCAGTTCGTCCGATTCATCACGGGCAAGAAGGGCCAGGAAGTGCTGGAGACCGGCACGTCGTTCGAGTATCCGGTGGCCAGCGGCGTGCCCGCCAATCCCGCCCTGCCCGCGCTCGACACGCTGCAGGCACCGGCCGTCGATCCGTCGACCCTGGACGCGCAGAAGGTGACGGAACTGATGACGAACGCGGGCCTGTTGTAGCGTGACCGCCGCTCGCACCGTCGCCCGTCCCGCGGAGAGAGCGCCGCGGCGGGCGTCGGTGCGTCCCGGTCCGCTGGTCTCGACGACCGTCGCGATCCTGGTGGCCGCGACGTGCATCCCGCTGGGTTATGTGGTGTGGGGTGCGGTGTCGGTGGGGTGGACGCGCGGCTACGAGCTGGTGGTCCGGCCCCGCGTGGGCGAACTACTGGTCAATACCGTGGCACTGGTCGTCGTCACGGTGCCGCTGTGCGTGCTCATCGGCGTCGGGGTGGCGTGGCTGGTGGAGCGCACCGACATCGCCGGACGGGCGCTGTGGCGGCCGTTGTTCGTTGCGCCGCTGGCCATCCCGGCCTTCGTGAACAGCTATGCGTGGGTGGGCGTGGTCCCGTCGTTGAACGGGCTGGGGGCGGGGGTGCTGATCACCACGCTGTCGTATTTCCCGTTCATGTACCTGCCCGTGGCGGCGACGCTGCGTCGGCTCGACCCCGCCGTCGAGGAGTCCGCACGCGCACTGGGATCGGACACGAAGGCGGTGTTCTGGCGGGTGGTGCTGCCGCAGTTGTGGCTGGCGATCCTGGGCGGCGCGCTGCTGATCGGGGTCCACCTGCTCGCCGAGTTCGGCGCGTTCGCGATGGTGCGCTTCGACACCTTCACCGTCGCGATCTTCCAGCAGTTCCAGGTCACCTTCGACGGCGCGGCGGGCAGCATGCTCGCCGGCGTGCTGGTGGTGCTCTGTTTGGTGCTGTTGACCGCCGAAGCCGGGGCACGCGGCACCGCCCGCTACGCCAGGATCGGTTCGGGCGCCCCACGCTCGACCGCCCCGATCCATCTGGGCCGCAGCGGGATTTCCGCATTGGCCTCGCTCGTCGTGTTGGCCGGGCTGTCGCTGGGAGTGCCGGTGTGGACGATCCTGCGCTGGCTGTGGATCGGCGGCGCAGAGGTGTGGGTGCTCGACGACATCGGCTCCTCGCTGAGCCAGACCATCGGGTTGGCCTCGGCGGCCGCGCTGCTCACCACGGTGCTGGCATTCCCGGTCGCGTGGGTGGCGGTGCGTTCCAGCGGCATACTGGCCCGCGCCGTCGAGGGCGCCAACTACGTCACCAGTTCGCTGCCCGGCATCGTCACCGCCCTGGCCCTGGTCACCGTCGCCGTACACGTCGTGCGTCCGCTGTACCAGAGCGTGCCGCTGATCGTGTTCGCCTACATCCTGCTGTTCATGCCGCGTGCGTTGGTCAACGTGCGCGCCGGACTCGCCCAGGTGCCGCCCAGCCTCGAGGAGGCCTCGCGGTCACTGGGCCGTTCACCGTCGGCTACCTTTCTGCGGGTGACGCTTCCGCTCACCGCGCCCGCCGCCGCCGCGGGCGCATCGCTGGTGTTCGTCGCGGTCGCCACCGAACTGACGGCCACTCTGCTGCTCGCCCCGACCGGTACCCGAACGCTGTCGATGCGGTTCTGGTCGCTGAGCAGCGAACTCGACTACGCCGCCGCCGCACCCTACGCACTCGTGTTGGTGGTGCTGGCCCTTCCCGTCACCGTGCTGCTGTTCCGCCAGACGACGAAGGTGGCCGCGCTGTGACCGCGCCCCTGCTCGACGTGCGCGGGCTGACGAAGTCCTTCGGCGACCACCTCGTGCTCGACGACGTCGACCTGCAGATGGCGCCGGGCAGCACCACCGCGGTCGTCGGCTCGTCGGGCTGCGGCAAGACCACGCTGTTGAGGCTGATCGCCGGCTTCGAGGCACCGGACGCGGGCACGATCGCGATCGCCGGCCGGCAGGTGGCCGGTCCGCAACGGTCCGTCGCGCCGCACCGGCGCAGCGTCGGGTACGTCGCGCAGGACGGAGCGCTGTTTCCGCACCTGACCGTCGAGCAGAACATCGCCTACGGCATCCGCGGCGCCGACCGCGCCCGCACCCGTGGGCGCGTGGCCGAACTTCTCGAAACCGTCTCACTCGACCAGAGTTTCGCGACGCGGCGGCCACACCAGCTCTCCGGAGGCCAACAGCAGCGCGTCGCGCTGGCCCGGGCGCTGGCACGCCAGCCGGTGCTGATGCTGCTCGACGAACCGTTCAGTTCGCTCGACACCGGTCTGCGGGCCTCCACCCGCAAGGCGGTCGCCACGTTGCTCGCCGAAACCGGGGTGACGACGCTGCTGGTGACCCACGATCAGGAAGAAGCGCTGTCGATCGCCGACCAGGTCGCGGTGATGCGCGACGGACGGTTCACTCAGGTCGGCCCCCCGCAACAGGTGTACCGCCAGCCCAACGACCGGTTCACCGCCGAGTTCCTCGGCGACTGCATCGCCGTACCGTGCGTGGTGGCCGCAGGCGTCGCCGAATGCCCGTTCGGCTCGGTCCCGGTGCGCGCCGACGACGGTCCCGGCACACTGCTGCTGCGCCCCGAACAGCTTGTGGCAACGGTGGTTTCGGACAGTGGCCAAACCAACGGCGTCGGCACGGTGTTGGCCACCGAATTCCTCGGCCACGACGTGTTGTTGACCATCGACACGCCCGGCGACATCGAGCCGGTGGTCGTGCGCCAGCACAGCCTGGACCCGCCGCCGCTGGATGCCAAGGTGCGCTTCGAGGTCGTCGGCACCGGTGTGGTGCTGCCGTGAGCGAACTGGTCGAGCATCTGCGCGGCCACGGTGACCGAGTGGCGGTCCTCACCGGCGCCACCACGCTGACCTACCGTGACCTGGCCGACCGCGTCGCCGTCGCCGCGCGCTCGCTGGGCCCCACGCGTCACCTGGTGCTGCTGGAGACCCGCAACGACCTCGACACCCTGGTGCACTACCTCGGCGCGCTGGCCGGTGATCATGTGGTGTTGCCGGTGCCCGCCGGCCGCGACCACCATGCGCTGGAGCAGACCTACGCACCCGATGTGGTCATCGACGCACACGGCGTGCACCGACGCCACCACCACCATGATCGGCGGCTACACCCCGAGTTGGCGCTGCTGCTGTCGACCTCGGGCACCACCGGCTCACCGAAATTGGTTCGGCTCTCACGCGCGAACCTGCTCGCCAACGCCGCGGCGATCGCCGAATACCTCGATATCACCGAAACTGACCGCGCCGCAACGACACTGCCGCTGTCGTACTGCTACGGACTGTCGGTGATCCACAGCCACCTGCTGGTCGGGGCCGGGCTGATCCTCACCGACCACTCCGTGGTCGACGGCGAGTTCTGGGAGCTGTTCCGCCGCCACCGCGGCACCTCGTTCGCGGGTGTGCCCTACACCTTCGACCTGCTCGAGCGCATCGGCTTCGACGACATGGACCTGCCCCACCTGCGCTATGTCACCCAGGCCGGCGGCCGGATGCCGCCCGAGCGGGTGCGCCGGTTCGCCGAAACCGGCCGCCGCCGGGGCTTCGAGCTGTTCGTCATGTACGGGGCCACCGAGGCGACCGCCCGAATGGCCTACCTGCCACCCGAACTCGCGCTGTCGCGGCCCAACGCGATCGGTCGGCCGATTCCCGGCGGGTCCTTCTCGATCGAGCCCCTCGACGGGTGGGCCGATGACGTCGGCGAACTGGTCTACCGCGGCCCCAATGTGATGATGGGTTACGCCCACACCCACGCCGACCTGGCCATGGGCAAGACCGTGGAGACCCTGCGCACCGGCGACATCGCCCGGCGCGCACCGGACGGCCTGTTCGAGGTGGTCGGCCGCAGCAGCCGGTTCGCCAAGATGTACGGGCTACGCATCGACCTGCACCGCGTCGAGACCGCGTTGCGTGATCGCGGGGTGGTGGCGTTCTGCGTCGGCGACGACGAACAGCTGCTTGTCGCCGCGACCGGCGGGCACCGGGCAGGCGACGTGCAGGACGCGGCGGCGACGGCGGCGGGTATCCCGGTCGGTGCGGTGCGCGCGGTCATCGTCGACGAGTTGCCGTTGTTGCCGTCGGGCAAGCCCGACTATCAGACGGTGCGCCGGCTGGCGGGCACCGACGAGCGTCCGGCGCCCGACGGTGTGCGTGAGTTGTTCGCCGAGGTGTTGCAGATCGACGGGCGCGCCATCGACCCCGAAGCCAGCTTTGTCGACCTCGGTGGCAATTCGCTGTCGTACGTCGCGATGTCGGTGCGGTTGGAGCGCGCGCTCGGCAGGCTGCCGACCGATTGGCCGCGCATACCGCTGAGCCGACTGCAGGCCATGGCCAGGCCCGGCCGCCGCGGTTGGCTGGCCACCATGGAGACCTCCGTCGCACTACGTGCGGTGGCGATCGTGCTCATCGTCGGGTCCCACGCCGGGCTGTTCGAATTGTGGGGCGGGGCCCATCTGCTACTGGGCGTCGCCGGATACAACTTCGGCCGGTTCTGCCTGACGCCGCTGCCGCGCACCGACCGGATACGGCACCTGCGCAACACGATCGCGTGGATCGCGGTGCCGTCGGTGCTGTGGATCGCAATCGCGTTGGTGCTCACCGACGACTACACGTGGACAAACCTGTTGCTGGCCAACAAGTTCCTGGGTCCACACGACAGCATGACGGCGGGCCGGCTGTGGTTCGTCGAGGTGCTGGTGTGGACGCTGGTCGCGTTGGCACTGGTGTTCTGGCTGCCGGTGATGGACCGACTCGAACGGCGGGCGCCGTTCGGGGTCGCGGTGGCGTTCCTGGTCGTCGGCCTGGCGCTGCGCTACGACATCGCCGGCCTGGGTCTGGGCCGCGACGCGTGGTTCACCATGCTCGCGTTCTGGTTCTTCGCGATCGGGTGGGCAGCCGCCAAGGCGTCGACGACGCTGCAGCGCGCCGCGGTCACCGTCGCGTTGATCGTCGCCGTGCACGGGTATTTCGGCAACACGGTACGTGAGGTGATGGTGATCGGCGGGCTGGTGCTGCTGATCTGGTTGCCCGCGCTCCGCTGCCCGTCGGCGCTGACTGCGATCGCGGGCGTGATCGCCGAGGCGTCGCTGTACACCTACCTGGTGCACTACCAGGTGTATGCGCTGTTCGACGGCCAACCCGCGATCGGTGTCGTGGCCTCGCTCGCCGCCGGTGTCCTGCTCACCTACCTGATCCGCCGAAACGGACACTTGGGCGGGAAAGTGCGAGAGAGATACGCCAAAAGGTCGATCTCGACGCGGGTCAGCGAGGCACCCGCTCGGCGATGAGGCCTTCCTGCGCCAGCGTGGCGGCGACGGCCCCGTCGGCGCGGACCAGGCAGCCCGTCACCACCCCACGCCCGCGCGCCGCCGCAGGCGAGGTGGACTCCAGCAGATTCCACTGATCGGCACGCACGGGCCGGTGAAACCACAGTGACGAGTCGGTGGTGCCGCTGCGGTGGGTGCGGGCCTTCATCGAGTGACCGTGCACCACAACCGTGGGATCGATCATGTACACATCGGTGACATAGGCGGCCAGCAACGTGTGCACCAGCGGCTCGTCGGGCAGCGGAACCGTTGCGCGCCAACACATCCGCCGCACTAGCTGCGCACCGGAGCCCTCGTCGTCGATGCGGATGTCGAGTTCGTCCAGTGGCATCGACGGCGCCGGGCCCGCCGGGCCGGTCTGCGGCAACGAGTCCGGGTCGGCCGTCCATGGACGGTGGCCGTGCTCGGGGCCGGGTAGCGCAACAGCGAACGACACGGTGCACGTCGTCAACAGCCGACCGTCCTGGTGGGCATCGACACGTCGGGCCGACGCGGTGCGCCCGTCGAACACCTTCGACACCGTGTACTCGACGGGATCGCCGGCCTGCCCGCCGCGCAGGAACTGCAGATGCATGTTGGTCGGTGCTCGCTCGGCATCGACGGTTCGGCAGGCCGCCGCGAGGCTCTGCGCCACCAACTGCCCGCCGTAGGCCCGTTTGCCCTCGGGACCGCTGGCCGGCCCGATCCACGAGCCCTCGGCAGCGCCGGGGCGCACGTCGAGCAGCGCGAGCAGTCGGCTCATCCCACCACGCCCGTCTCGGCGAGCTTGTCGATCTCACCGGAATCCATGTTCAGCCACTCGGCCAGCACGGTCGCGGTGTGGTCGCCGAGCGCGGGCGCGGCCACCGCGGGCGGATAGCTCCCCCCGATCGACATCGGCAGACCCGGCGCGAGATGGCGGCCGATGCGCGGCTGGTCGAGTTCGGAGAACATCGGGTTGGCGGTGACCCGGTCGCCTCGGGCCGTCTCGGCGAAGGTGCGGTACCGCTCCCACAGCACCGAACTGCCCGACAGTGCACGGGTGATCTCCTCGGCGGTGTGTTGCGAGAACCATTCGTTGAACAGTCCGGACAGCGCGTCGCGGTGCCGATACCGCTCACCCTCGTCGGTGAAATCTGCGCCCAACGACTCTGCGAGCGCAGCAACGGCTTTCGCGGTTCCAGTCAGTTCGGCCAGGTCGCGGAAGTGCCGCGGCGTCAGCGCCACCACCATGAACGAGACGCCGTCGCTGCTGGTGAAATCCTGGCCGTACTGGCCGTACACCGCGTTACCGATGCGCTCGCGGGTGGTGCCGTTGACCATCGACTCGGTGAGGAAGCCCAGATTGCCCGCGGTGGCGAGCGCGACGTTCTCCAGTGGTATACCGACGTGCTGGCCCTGCCCGGTGGCGTCGCGGTGGCGCAACGCGGTGACGACGGCGAGCGCGGTGTAGACACCGCACGCGACGTCCCACGCCGGCAGCACGTGGTTGACCGGTCCGCCCAGTTCGGCCGGGCCGGTCACCAGCGGGAAACCGACCGCGGCATTGACGGTGTAGTCGACGCCGGTACCGCCGTCGGCGCGGCCGGACACCTCGGCCTGGATCAGGTCGGGCCGAAGCGCCGTGAGTGTCTCGTAAGAATGCCATTGCCGCCCAACGACGTTGGTGATCAGCACGCCGCAGTCGGCGATCAAACGCTGCACCAGTGTCTGCCCCTCGCTCGATCGCATGTCGGCGGCCACCGACTTCTTGCCCTTGTTCAGCCCCGCCCAGTAGATGCTCGCACCGTCGGCGGTGACCGGCCAGCGACCGTAGTCGGCCGCGCCGCCGACGGGGTCGACGCGGACCACCTCGGCGCCGAGCTGCGCAAGCGTCATCCCCGCCAGCGGCACCGCGACGAAACTGGAGATCTCGACAATGCGCACCCCGGCCAGCGGCCGTGACGGGTCCCGTGAAGCGGTCATCGGCTCAAGCTATCAAGCACCGCGCCCGGCGAGTTCGAGCGCCGCCGCTTCGACCGTGTCCTCGGAGAGCAGCACGTGCAGCGCCGCGTCACCCAGCGGGATGAAGCTGTCGTCGCCGGCCACCCGTCGCACCTGCCCGGCAAAGCCGTTGTCCACCAGCGCGGCGAGCACCCCTTCGCCCACTCCCCCGGTGCGGCGCGTCTCGTCGACGATCAGCACCCGTCCGGTCTCGTGCGACTCGGCCAGCATGTCGTCGACCGGTAGCGGCGCCAGCCAGCGCAGGTCGACCACCCGGGCATCGATGCCGACCGGCTGGAGTCGGCGCGCCACCCGCAGACTCATCCGCACCCCGTTGCCGAACGTGAGGATGGTCAGGTCGGTGCCCTCGCCGTACGTGCGGGCGCGGCCCACCGCTGCCCCCGCCGCCGGGTACGGTGCGAGCCAGCCGTCGTCGCCGTCGTCGAACAGGTCCCGAAGGTGATAGAGCGCGATGGGTTCGAGGAACAGGCACACCGCGCCGGCGTCCCTGGCCGCCGCCGCGCAGGTGTGCAGCATCGCGGCCGCGTCGTCGGGGCGGGCAGGCGATGCGATCACCACACCGGGGATGTCGCGCATCGCCGCGATCGAATTGTCGTTGTGGAAGTGTCCGCCGAAACCTCGCTGGTAGCCGTAGCAAGCCACCCGTACCACCATCGGATTGCGGTACTGCCGGTTCGAAAAGAACTGCAGCGTCGCCGCTTCCCCGCGGATCTGGTCGGCGGCGTTGTGGAAATACGCCAGGTACTGGATCTCCGGGATCGGCAGCAGTCCCGAGATGCCCGTCCCCAGCGCCAGCCCGAGGATCGACTGCTCGTCGAGCAGCGTGTCGAACACCCGCGCCGAACTGGACGCCGACAGCAAGCCGCGGGTGACGCCGTACACCCCGCCTTTGCGTGCGACGTCCTGTCCGAACACCATCGCCTCCGGGTACCGGTCCAGGATGTCGTGCAGCGCGCGATTGATCGCCAGCGCCACCGTCATCGGCGCTTCGGAATCGCCGGCCTTGACCCAGCCGGCAAGCGACGCGGGCACGGCGTGGCGCACATCCTCGCCCACCGCCAGCAGCGGTTGCATCACCTCCTGCGCGCTGCCCAGACGCCGGTGTCCGCTGAGCTTTTCGGTCAGTGCGGTGACCGCAGCACGCTTGTCCTCATAGCGGTCGAGCACCTCGGCAGGCGTCAGAACTCCCTGGACGACAAGATATTTGGCGGTACCCAACAGCGGGTCGCGGTCGAGATCGGCGGTGATCTCGGCGGGGCTACGGTAGGCCGGCTCGTAGTCGGAACCGGCGTGACCCATCAACCGCACCATGCGCAGGTGCAGGAAGGCGGGCCGACGCCGGCTGCGCGCGTGGGCGACCGCGGCCGTGGCCGCCTCGAACGTCGCCGCGACATCTGACCCGTCGGCGGCGAAATAGGCCAGCCCGTCCCGGTTCGCATACGTCTGTTCGATCCACCCGCGCGGGGTTCGGACGCTGATCCCAATGCCGTTGTCCTCGCAGACCCACAGCAGCGGCATCGGAACACCCTGATAGGCCGCGTGCAAGGCGGCGTTGATCGCTCCCACCGCGGTGGAGTGGTTCACCGACGCGTCGCCGAAACTGCACACCGCCACCGCGTCGTCGGCCCATGCGCATGGGACGCCGAGTTTTGCCGCCCGCGCGATGGAGAACGCAACGCCGAGCGCGCGCGGCAGATGCGACGCGATGGTCGAGGTCTGCGGGATGATGTGGAGGTCGTGACGGCCGAAGACCTTGTGCCTGCCGCCGGCGATGGGTTCCTCGGCGGCGGCCAGCAACCCGAGCAGCATGTCGCGCAGTGGATCGCCGCCGCCCACCTGCGCCGCGCGGGCCAGAAAGAACGCACCCGAACGGTAGTGCAGCAGAGCGGGATCGGTGGGCCGCAGTGCCGCGGCCACCGCCGCGTTGCCCTCGTGCCCCGACGATCCGATGGTGTAGTAGCCGCTGCCCTGCGCACGCAACCACCTCGCCGCGAGGTCGACGTGGCGACTGCCGAGTTGAGAATCGAACAACGCCAACAGTTCCCGGTCGGTCAACGCCGCATCGGCGGATCGACGTGACGGGGTGTGCGCGCCCATCGCGGAGCACGCGGCGGTGAAGTGGTCGTCGACGGGTTCGGCCATCGCCCTCAGCCCTGGCGAGTCACACCAACTCGATCGCTTCGGCGATCGACGGCAGTACCCGGCTGGGCCGGAACGGGTACCGCTCGATTTCGTCGGCGCTGGTGGACCCGGTCAGCACCAGGATGGTCTCCAGCCCGGCCTCGATACCGGCGACGACGTCGGTGTCCATCCGGTCACCGACCATCACGGTGACCTCCGAATGCGCCTCGATCCGGTTCATCGCGCTGCGGAACATCATCGGGTTGGGCTTGCCGACGAAATACGGCTCGCGTCCGGTGGCCTTGGTGATCATCGCGGCCACCGAACCGGTGGCCGGCAGCGGCCCTTCCCTGGACGGTCCGGTGACATCGGGGTTGGTGGCGATGAACCGGGCGCCGCCAAGGATCAGCCGGATGGCCCGGGTGATCGCGGTGAACGAGTAGGTCCTGGTCTCGCCGAGCACGACGAAGTCGGGTTCGATGTCGGTGAGCGTGTAGCCCACCGCGTGCAGTGCGGTGGTCAGGCCGGCCTCGCCGATGACGTAGGCCGACCCGCCGGGCAGCTGATCGGACAGGAACGTCGCGGTGGCCAGCGCCGAGGTCCAGATCGACTCCTCGGGCACGCTGAGCCCGGACCGCAGCAACCGTGCGGACAGATCCCGCGGCGTGAAGATCGAGTTGTTGGTCAACACCAGAAACGGCCGCTGCCGGTCGGTCAGCCGTTGAAGAAACTCCGCAGCCCCGGGAAGTGCGTGTTCCTCGCGGACCAGCACGCCGTCCATATCGGTCAGCCAACACTGCGGTGGTGAGCGCACGGGCTCAGTCTGTCAGGTCCGCATACCGGACGCAGACGCAACGGGCCCGACACCCCCGAGTTCGGCGATTCCCAAATGTCAGCCCATCGGCAGGTCGGGCATCGCCACGTCACAGCGATCGCGGAAGTCGGCCGCCGCCTGCCGAACAGCCCGGAGTTCGTCGCGGACCTGCGGATGCGCGTCCATGTACGACTTGATCTCTGACGTCATCTGATCCCGCGGCTTGCCCTTCAGACCGGTGAAGAAGGCGTTGACCTCGGGGTGGGTGAACAGATAGGACGACGTCCCCGCGGACACTCCGGCCATCACGCCGGCAAGATCGGCCGCCGTGCAGTTCGGCGGATCGGCGGCCGCTGTTGCCGCTGCGCCGAAAAGCATCGCGCCGGCGATCACGCCTGCGCCAAAGATACTGCGAGAGAACACTGGAAGCTCCTTGTTCGGATGGACGGAAATGGGCGGAACAGCTCAGCGCGGCCCGATGCCGCCGGGGCGGCCTGGGCGCCCGATGTCGACGGGGGGACGTGGAGGATTGGGGTTGAGCACGATGTCGAGGCCCCAGTCGTCGCTGCAGTACCAGGGATCCGCGCAGTAGCCGGGATAGACCGGCCCCGCGACTGGAGCGCTCGGCCCACCGCCGCGCACCGTGCCCTGTGCACAAACGGTCGCGGCTCCGGCGCCCGTGCAGTCGGCCGACGCCGAGGGCGCCACAGAAACACCCACAGGCGTCATCATCGCCACCAGCCCGAGAATCAGATAACGCTGTGTCGGTTTCACGGCCGCCCCCTCGCTCGATGCCGCTGCACGGCCTGGCGTGCACCTACCCGCGATGCCCGGAATCCCGGTATGGGTTGAGAGTAATTCCATCGATCGAGCGGCGTCGGCGATTAATGCATTCCTATGGGCCGCCGTTCCGCGAAATTGATTCTGCGCAGACCGATAATTCTTGCGCTCACAACAAACGAAAGGCTGTCAGCGGCGCGTGAATTGCGGAAGCGTTCACCGGCCCCGGGGCCGAAACCCCGAGGCCGCGTGAAATTCGGGTTAACCCCCGGGGCCGTTGGGCCACTTCAGCAGCGATCCGGCGTCGACGCGGATGTGCTGCCCGGTGATGTAGCGGCTCTCGTCGCTGGCCAGAAAGACCCCGAGGTTCGCGATGTCCTCGGGTTCGACGTACGGAATCGGCATCGCCTGGAAGATGGTGAACACCGGTTCGGCGTCCTCCCGCGTGGGCTGCTTGCCCTCGCCGGCCAGATCCGGGCGGAAGATGCTGTACATGCCGTCGTTCTGCAGCAGATGGGTGTTGCAGTTGGTCGGATGGATCGCGTTGACCCGGATCATTCGCGGCGCCAGGTGCAGACACATCTCGTCGACGTACTCCAGCAGGACACGCTTGCTCCACGCATAGCCGGCGCCGCCCGGTCCCATGGTCGGGTTCTCGGTGGTGCCGCGCATCATTCCGGCCGTCGATCCGGTGATGATCACCGAAGAGCCGTCGGCGAGGTGCGGGATGACCACCGCCACGGTGTTCATCACACCGACCAGGTCGACGTCGGAGGCGTCGACGAAATGCAACGGGTCGGGTTTGCCCATCGCCATCGGCAGGATGCCCGCGTTGGCCACGACGATGTCGATCTTGCCCAGATCCGCCAGCCCGGCCTCGACGGCCTCACGCAACTCGTGGCGCTCGCGGACGTCGGCGATGCGTGCCACCACCCGCCTGCCGAGTTCCTTGACCTGACGCTCGGTCTCCGACAGGTCGTCCGGAGTCGCCAGCGGATACGGGTTCGATTCGATCTGCCGACAGATGTCGATCGCGATGATGTCGGCGCCTTCCTTGGCCATCGCGATCGCATGGGCACGGCCCTGCCCTCGCGCCGCTCCAGTGATGAAAGCGACCTTGCCGTCCAGCCTTCCGGCCATGCCGTTCCTCCTTATATCTCTGGCGAGCAGACGCAGACTGTCACAGTTCGTCGGCGTGTCGCGCCATTCTGCGTCTGCTCGCGTCTATGGGGTCAGTGGGGTGAACCTGATGTGCAGTTCGCCGAGGCCGCGCATGATGAACGTCGGTTCGTAGGTGTAGCGACGGTCGCCGGCCGGGCCGTGATGCTCCTCGGAGATGCGGATGTCACCCATCCGGTCGAGGATCCTGTTCAGCGAGATCCGGCCCTCCGCCCGGGCCAACGGCGCCCCGGGGCACGAGTGCACACCCCTGATGAAGGCGATCTGTTCGCGCACGTTGGGGCGGTCGGGACGGAAGGTGTGGGGGTCGGAAAACTTGCGCTCGTCACGGTTGCACGCGCCGGGAAGCAGCATCACCGTCGTGCCCGCGGGAACCTTCACCTCGCCGACGGTAGTCGTCGTGCGGGCCAGCCGGAAGTGGGCCTTGACCGGGCTCTCGATCCGAAGCGTCTCCTCGAGGAAGGCCGGGATACCGCTGCGGTCCGCACGCAACGCGGCCTGCAGGTGCGGTTGCTCGCCGATGATGCGGACCGCCGAGCTGACGAGCTTGGTGGTGGTCTCGGTGCCCGCGGCGAACAGGAACGTCGACAGGTTCATCACGTCCTCGATCTCGGGGGTGGAGCCGTCCTCGTATTTGGCCTGCGCCAGTTCGGTCAGCACGTCCTCGCGCGGCGCGCGCCTGCGGTCCTCGATGTAGGCGTGGAACCTCTCGTTGAGCCATTGCAGCGGATTGTGCGACGTAGGCGCCTCCTTACCGAGTTCTCCGACGGTCTCGAGCGCGAACGCGGCCTTGAACTCGTCGTGGTCTACGGCGGGCACACCGAGCAGGTCGGCGATGACCAGCAGCGAGAACGGTTTCGCGTAGTCCTCGAGGAACTCGGCGCTGCCGCGGTCGATGAAGGTGTCGAGCTGACGGTCGGCCAGCCGCCACATGAAGTCCTCGTTCTCCTTGAGACGCTTCGGGGTGATGAGCTTGTTCAGCAATCCGCGGGTGCGGGTGTGTAGCGGCGGGTCCTGGGTGGTGATGTGTTCGGCCATCGGCACCTGGTCACGGTGCGCCTCGATCAGCTCCGTGACGTCGTCGTGGCCGCCGGGCCCGAAGGGCAGCCCCGAGAACGGTCCGGCCACCGCGATACACGACGAGAACGCGGGGTCCTTGTAGACCTCAAGTGCCTCTTCGTATCCGGTGACGGCCAACACGTTCAGCGGTGTGGCCGGTGTGACAGGGCATTTCGACCGCAGGTGGTCGAAGTACGGATAGGGATCGGGCACAAGGCTTTCGTCGGTGAAGAAGTCCACCGTTTCGAAATCGGTCACATCACGCTCCTGGTTGATTCGGTCACATAGGCGTTACGCAGGCCGTCGACGGCCATGATCTGGTCAAGGTGCTCGGCGATGCCCTCTGCGGTCAGCGGTGTCTTGGAGATCCCTTCGGTGCGGATGACGGCCAGCCGCGAGACCCCGCCCATGCCGGTCAGCAACACCTCGCCGGTGAGCGGACATGACTCGTGAGCGAGGAAAGCCGCAGCCGGAGCGCACAATTCGGGCGGCATGCTGGCGTTGATCTCGTCCATGACGTCGGAGGACAAGCCGAAGAGTTCCGCCAACTGCCCGCCTTGGGACGCCGACATACGGGTGTAGGCGCGCGGAGCCAGCGCGTTGACGCGGATGGCGTGCGCAAGACCTTCGGTGGCCAGGTTGCGGGTCAGACCGAACACGGCTCCCTTCGCCGAGCCGTAACTGGTCAGTTCGGGGATGCCGCCGAGCATGGCTTCGGACACGGTGTTGACGATGCGGCCGTATCCCGCGTTGACGAGGTGAGGCCACGCCGCGCGCGAGACGCAAAGCGTTCCGTAGAAGTGAACGTCGAGCATGCGGCGAAACCGCTCGACCGACAACGTGTCGAACAACCCGGGATCGTGAATGCCGGCGTTGTTGATGACCGCGTCGATGCGGCCATATGCATCGAGGGCGGTATCGACGACGGATCGGGCGCCCTGCTCGTCGGCGACCGAGGCATAGCACGCCACGGCATGCCCTCCCGCGCTGACGATTTCGTCGACGACGGCATCGGCAGGCGCGGATGAGGCGCCGTCCCCGCCGATGTCCACGCCGCAGTCGGCCACCACCACCCGGGCGCCCTTGGCCGCCAGCAGCAGCGCGTGGGCGCGGCCGATGCCCCGGCCGGCACCGGTGACCACCGCCACCCTGTCGTCGAAACGCAGTTCGTCCATCAGCGCGCCACGTCGAACACGACCGGCACCGACGTCGGCGACCGGAACACCTGCCCGCGGATGTACGTATCGGCGACCGGATCCATTCGCAGGTTCGGCAACCGGTCGAGCAGCAGGTTCAGCGCCACCCGCATCTCCATGCGCGCCAGATGCATGCCCAGGCACACGTGCACGCCGTGGCCCCACCCGATGTTGGACTTGGCCTCGCGGAAGATGTCGAACTGGGCGGGATCCACGTAGCGTTCCTGCTGCCGGTTGGCCGCGCCGAGCACCGGCATCACCGACGAGCCTGCGGGGATCTGCACTCCGCCGAGTTCGGTGTCGCGGGTGGCCACCCGGGTGATCATGATCAGCGGCGGCTCCCACCGCACCGCCTCCTCGATCGCCTGTGGGATCAGCGACCGGTCGGTGCGCATCGCGTCGAGTTGCTCGGGATGGGTCAGCAGACCGAACAGCAGGTTACCCAGTGCGCGATAAGTCGTTTCGACGCCGGCGGGCAGCAGCAGGCGAAGAAACGAGAAGATCTCCTCGTCCGAGAGTTTCTCCCCGTCGATCTCGGCGTCCGCCAGCCCGCTGATCAGATCGTCGCGAGGTTCGGCACGGCGAGCGTCGAGGATCGGGCGGAAGTAGTCGGCCAGCGCCTGCGAGGCTTCGCGACCACGTTCGGGGTTGACGGTGAACGACAGCAGCGAGATCGACCACCTCTGGAATTGGGCGTAATCCTCCTGCGGCAGCCCGAGCAGCCCGGCGATGACCAATGTCGGGTACGGGAAGGTGAACTCCTTGGTCAGCTCGGCACTGCCCCGGTCGGCGAAGCGGTCGATCAGCGCGTCGCCGACCTTGTTCACCAGCGTGTCTTCCCAGCGGGCCAACGCCTTCTGCGAGAACGCCTTTGCCACCAGGGCACGGTGACGGCCGTGCTCGGGTTCGTCCATGCCGAGTATCACATGTTTACCGAAGACGTCTCCGAACGCCTGGATGATGATCTCCGACGAAAAGGTCTCGTTGTCCCTCAGCAGTTGCTGTGCCTCGTCGTAGCGGTACACCATGATGACGGGCTTGCCCTCTTCGCCGGGAATGCCGGGGATCTCGATCTTCTGGACGGGCTCCTCGCGGGCTAGCCGGGCGAGTTCGGTGTGGGGATCGCGCACGTCCCCCGACACGAAGTCGTCGAACTCCCCGAAGTCCTCGAGGTCGTCGAAAAGCTGCACGGGCGTACTCCTTACGCGGGGAAGGCGACGGACTTGACCTCGGTGTACTGGTCGAAGCCTGCGGTGCCGTTCTGGCGTCCGACGCCGCTGGCCTTGTACCCGCCGAACGGCGTGTCGGCGCCGTACCCGGCCGCGCCGTTGATGCCGATGAAGCCGGCACGCAGACGCCTGGCGACGGCCAGCGCATGGTCGAGCGTCCCGGCCATCACGTTGCCGGCGAGTCCGTACTCGGAGTCGTTGGCGATGCGCACGGCGTCATCCTCGTCCTCGTAGGGGATGACCGCGAGCACCGGACCGAAGATCTCTTCCTGCGCGATGGTCATCGAGTTGTCGACATCGACGAAAAGCGTTGGCTTGACAAAGAATCCCTTGTTCAGCCCGTCGGGTTGTTCGGGTCCGCCGACAAGCATCCGCGCGCCCTCGTCGATGCCCTTCTCGATGTACCCGCGGATGCGGGCCCGCTGTTTGTCGGAGATCACCGGACCGCACACAGTGGCGGGGTCCTGCGGATCACCCGGTGCGACACCCTCGTAGATTCCCTTGAGAATCTCGACACCCTCGTCGTAGCGCGACCGCGGCAGCAGCAGCCGGGTGGGGTTGGCGCACCCCTGGCCGGCGTGCATACACGGGGCGATACCCATCATGCACCCGAGGGCGAAGTCGGCGTCCTCCAGCACGATCGTCGCGGACTTGCCGCCGAGTTCCAGGAACAGCCGCTTCATCGTCGCCGCACCCTTTTCCATGATGCGCCTGCCGACCGCGGTGGACCCGGTGAACGAGATCAGGTCGACCTTCGGCGACAGCGTGAGCTCTTCACCGACGAAATGGTCGGACGCGGTGACGACGTTGACCACGCCGGGCGGGATGTCGGTATTCTCGGCGATCAGCCTGCCCAGCCGGGTCGCGTTGTACGGGGTGTTGGGCGCCGGTTTGAGCACGACGGTGCAGCCCGTTCCTAGCGCCTGCCCGATCTTCTGGATCGTCACCTCGAAGGGAAAATTCCACGGCACGATCGCACCGACCACCCCGGCAGGCTCCCGCCACACCCTGCGTGTGGTGTTCATCCCGGTGACCGACACGAACGCGTCGCCGAGCGCAGTCTCCCAAGGGTATTCGTCGATCAGCTTGGCCGGGTATCTCAGCGCGTCGGCCAGCGGGGCGTCCAGTTGCGGTCCGTGGGTGATGGCGCGGGGGCACCCGACCTCCAGGATCAGTTCTTCGCGCAGTTCCTCCTGTTCGGATTCCAACGCCTCCTGCAGTTGCAGCAGACAGCGTTGCCGGAAGGCGTGGTTGGTGGACCAGTCGGTCTCGTCGAACGCCCGCCTGGCCGCGTCGATAGCGCGGTGCATGTCCGCCTTCGACGCGTCGGCGACCTCGCCGAGCACCTCTTCGGTGGCCGGGTTGATGTTGGTGAAGGTGCCGGACTCGCCGTCGACGAGCTTGCCGTCGACCATCATCTTCTGTTCGAATCGAACCTCAGGCATCGTTGTCGCCTTTCTTTTGTGCCAGACCGCCGAATCGCGGTAAGCCAAGCGTCAGCCGGATCATCTGATGCAGCCACGCCGAAGGCAGCAGCCGGTTGGCGATCATCAGTATCCGGGCAGACGGCCCGGCCGACTGTCTGACGAAGGGTGCCGAACTGTCGAGTGCTTTGGCCAGGGTCACCGCGAACTTGTCCGGTGAGCGCGCGGCTTTTTTCACCGCGGCGCGCCCGCGCTTGTCCATGGTGCTGTGGTGACGGGCGTAGGGGCCCTGCAGATCCCGGCAGTCCGTGGTGCCCGCGTCGGTGATGATCTCGGTGTCGTACACCCCCGTCACCAGGATCGTCACCCCGATCCCGAAGGGCGCCACCTCGCCGGCCATCGCCTCGCCCCACCGCTCCAACGCGCCCTTCGCCGCCGAATACGGTGCCGTCGCGGGCATCCCCCACACGGCCTGCTGGCTCGAGACCAACACGATCCGACCTCGCCTCGCCTCGCGCATGGCCGGCAGCAGCGCCGCGGTCAATGCGACGGGGCCGAACACGGTCGTCGCGAACATCCGCTCCCACAGGTTGCCCGGTGTCTCCTCGACCATCCCCGCCGCGGAGATGCCGGCGTTGTGCACCACTGCGTACGGCGCACCGACTGCTTCCTCGATCGCCTTGGCGGCCGAGGTGATCGAGGCGGAGTCCGTCAGATCGAGAGCGACGCCGAGCAGGCGCGGATCCTCGGGCGCTGCGCCGGTGGCCTCGCGCAGCCGCTCCAGGCCGGCATCGACGGAGCGCATGGCGGCCACCACCGTCCACCCCTGCCGGTAGAGGTGGGTCGCGGAGGCCAAGCCGAGGCCCCGAGAGGCGCCGGTGATGACGACGGCGCGCGGCTCACCCATCCTGGTTCGCTGGCGCGTTCTGCGGCGCGCACCTGTCACTGACTTCGCCGAGCTGAACGTCTGGTCTGCCGTTGGGCTGACCGCTCATCCAGGTCGACATGATGCCCAACGAGTACGGGCCCTCCTGCCCGTTCTTTTCGTAGAAGCCCTGCGGGTCATAGACTTTCGTCTCCGGATACGGCCACGGGCACGCCACCGACGTGGAGATCTTGGTCGCCTTGACGATCGCGAACAGGCCGCCGTAGCAGAAGTAGGCGACGTTGATGATCACGAACATCACGATGAACATGCCCAGCTTCGGCCGGTTGACGAAGATGCGGGCCCGCTGCGCGAGCTTCTCGGCGACCGTGCGGCCGGTGTCGTCGCGGTAGAGCAGCACCCCGGCCGGGATCATCACGAATGTCACGGCGACCACTTCCCAGATCAGCGGGAACTGGTGCGGTTCACCGGTGAAGATCGACCCCCACGCCGGCACCTGCGAGTAGATGTACATGCCCGTGCGCACCAGGGTGATCTCCAGCGCCGCGTCCAGGATCACCCCGATGGGGAAGATGATCGCGGCCAGGCTGATCAGTGGGTGACGCCAGACGAATGAGTCGACGGGCCTGCGCGCCTGCAGCTTCCGCAGAATCCAGATCGCCGGGAAGTACGGCCCGAGATAGAACATGACGTAGCCCAGGACCACGAACGGCTCGACCGTCGGCGACAATGACACCAGCGGCCAGTCCTCGGGCAGGTGCCACAGTTGCGGGTTGTAGACCGCGAACGGCGACCAGTTCATGATCGGGTCCTGCCACACGATCAACGTGGTGACGATCGCCATCAGCAGCGTCGGGTTGTGTGGATTGCGCCGGTAGTTCAGGACCCACAGCACGATGATGACGGCCATCGTGATGACGGTGAAGACTTCCAGGATCGTCAGCCAGTTGGTGAAGCCGAACAACGGCTCGACCGGTCGCGGGGTGCCCTCGACCTCGGGATTGGCCACCCGCGGTGACCCAATTCCCTTGCGCGCGTTGGCAGCGAAGAACACACCGACGGCCACGAAAGCCAAGGCGCCCAATGCGGGGCCCCACCAAGGGGGTCGCGCGGGACCGCTGGCAGGTGGAGAGCTCTCGACTTCGGTTTTCTCTGTGGTCACTTCCTACTCCTCACCGAAGCGGTCGACGAGATGCGAGTTGATTCCGTCGGGGTCCAAATGGCGCGCGACCAGATAGCCGGCGCCCATCCAGGCCCGGCGGGTCCAGTTGCCGAACGACACCCGGGTGCCGGGTGCACCCGCGGCGGCGGGCATCATCTTCACCCTCTCCAGGGCCTCCTTGATGCCCCGTGGGCTCAGCGGGTGGGCGTCGATGCACGCGCGCAGCAGCGCGTTGGCGACGTCGTGGTTCACCACGGGGACGCAGTACTCCGGACGGCGGCCGAACTTCTGCTGGTATTTGTCCAGAAACCGTTGCCCGACGGCATTGCCCTCGTCGTACTGGTCGACGCCGGTCCAGCCCAGAAACGCGTTCCACATGATGGGGTTGATCCAGGCGTTCTGGAACGCGGTGCTGGTGAATCGCGGTGGATCCCAGTCGAGCGCTTCCAGTGCCGGGTTGACGAACACGATGCCGAAGCCGAAACCGCAGTGCACGATGGCCTGCGCCTTGGCGTCGTGGAGCGTGCGGACCGCCTCGCTGACGTCCTGCGCGGTCTGTGCGATCGTTGCCTCGGCGACGATGCGAATGCCCCTGCGGCGACACGCATTGCGGAAGTTCTGCAGATAGGTCTCGCCGATCAGCGACCGTTCGATGAGCACGCCCACCTCGCTGTGGCCGCCTTTGGCCAGCAGGTCACTCCAGAAGATCGGCTCGTCCGTCAGCGATCCCTGCGGGAAGGAAAACGTCCACTCCCCCAGCCATTCGTCGCTGCCCGTGACCGACAGCGCGGGTACTCGGAACCTCTCCTCGATGGCCTCGCGGGTCGGCACGCAGTTGTCGCTGATGTGCGGCCCGAACACCGCGAGACAGCCTTCGTCGACGAGCTCGCCGTAGGCGTCGATCACCGCCTTCACCGAACCCTTCGGCAACCCCTCGACTTCTCGGTAGATGACCTGGATGGGGCGGTCGATCAGCCCTTCGGCCACCGCTTCGGCGAAGATCAGCTCGAAGGGATTGGACAGATCCTCCTTCATCTCCTGCGGATAGAGGTCCGGCAACTTGAAGTCCATCAGGTATCCGAACTTGATCGGCTCCGCGGTGCTCTCGTATGACATGCCACCTCCGTGCGCGGGCGCAGCGGCCTCGCTCGAAACCTAATATTTGTTCAGACCCTAGCGAGGCGGTCCCTCACCGTCAATCACCGGCCGCGTCGTCGTCCAGGTAGGCGTCGATCATCTCGATCAGTCCGCGCGTCACCGCCGAGTCGTCGGTCAGCGGACCGGCGATCGCCGCACGCGCCGCACTGCGTGGGCCGAGCCCTTCGGCGATCAGCCGTCCCGCGGCGATCAGCACCCGCGTCGACGCCACCTCCCGCAGCCCCCCTGTCTCCAGCCGGCGGATCGCCTGGCCGAGCCGGACGAGTTCGGCCGCCCGCTCGTGGTCGATCCCGGCCTCGTTGGCGACGATCTTCTCTTCGACATCCGGGGTGGGAAACCCGAATTCGATGGCGACCATGCGCTGGCGAGTCGAGTCCTTGAGGTCTTTGAGCACGCTCTGATAGCCGGGGTTGTACGAGACGACCAGGCAGAAGCCCGGCTCCGCGTCCAGCGTGATACCGAGCCTCTCGATCGGCAGTTGCCGCCGGTGGTCGGCCAGCGGATGCAGCACGACCGTGGTGTCCTGGCGGGCTTCGACGACCTCGTCGAGATAGCAGATCGCGCCCTCGCGCACCGCCCGGGTCAACGGTCCGTCGACCCATTCGGTCTCCCCGCCCCGCAGCAGGAACCGCCCCACCAGGTCCGCGGTCGTCAGGTCGTCGTGGCAGGAGACGGTCACCAGCGGCCGGTCCAGATCGTGCGCCATCGCCTCGACGAAACGGGTCTTGCCGCAGCCCGTCGGACCCTTCAACACGACCGACAAGCCCTGGCGGTAGGCCGCTTTGAACACGTCCTCTTCGTTACCGACGGGCACGTAGTACGGTCGCGGCGGCTTAACCGGCATCGTTTCCCCTTCTGGTTCCTCGGCAGCCTAGCTCGGAACAGATGTTTGGTTCAAGACTTGCTGTCATGACACTCGACGGCGGAGGTCGGCGGTGCGCAACGCGGCGCGGAACAGAGGCCCGATGACGTCGCCCAACCGCGCCGGTTTGGGTATCGAGGCGTGTGCCGCGCTGCCGAACACCTTGCGCAGCTCGCCGGTGTCGGTGGCCGCCCCGATGGTCAGGCACAGGCAGCCGATGCCTTGGCGGCGCGCCTCGGCGAGTGCGCGACGAGCGTCGGCGGCCCCATACGCCCGTTCGTAGTCGTGGTCGTAGGCCAGTCCGTCGGACACCACGAGCAGCAGCCGGCGCGAGGTGCCCGCCTTCTCGGCAATCACCGACGTGCCGTGCCGGATCGCTGCCCCCAACCGGGAGTAGGCGCCAGGGGTCAGTGCGGCCAGTCGCCGCATTACCAGCGTGTCCAACGAATCGTCGAAACGCTTCAGCGGTAGCAGATTCACCGCGGCCCGCCCCTGAGACTGGTAGGCGTACAAGGCCACCCGGTCACCGAGTTCATGCAACGCGATGGTCAACGCGGCGGCGGCGGTGCGTTGCTGCTCGTGCACATTGCCCTCCACCGTCCCGGCTTCTCCGGCCGACCCGGAAACGTCGAGCAGCACGAGCACGGCCAGATCGCGACGGCGGGGCAGGCTGTCCAGGTACACGGCCTCGTCCGGCGCGGACCCGGCGAGCAGCTCGACGCGGGCCTCCACGGCGGCGTCGATATCGAGGTCGTCGCCCTGGGTCTGACGGTGAGCGCGGTCCAGTCCGATGCCAAGGCGGGTCAGCGGTCGGCGCAGCGAATGCACATCCGGGCGCGCCAACGGCTTCTCATTGTTGAGCGGCGGCTCGATCTCGTGCACGGTGCACCAATCGGGCCGGTATCGCCTCCGGTGCACGTCCCACTCCGGGTACTTTCTGCCCTCGCCCTTGGTGTCGTCGGCGAACTCCGTGCCGGACAGCCCGGAAGCCACCGACGTCACCGCGCCCGCCGCGCGACTTCCCTTGCGCGTCTTGTGAGTCGGTGTATCCGCGCCGGGCGTTCCACCGCCGTTGAGCTGGCGGATCCGGTTCATCATCCGCGCCAGCAGCTGGCCGACGAACCCCCCGCCTCCGACCGGGCTGGAGAACGGGTCCGCCAGCTCCTCCTCGGCTGCGGCGTCCTCGTCGAGTTCCTCCAGTTCCTTGCGCGACTCCCGCCGTGGTGCGTGGGCGCTCTGGGCATCGGCGCGAGCGGCGGCCGCACGGGCGCTCAACAGGTGTCGCGCCTTGATGACACCGAAGCTCTTCGGCGGGTCTGCCGCGGAGTTTCGCCGGGCGGCCAGGGTCAGCGATTCGGTGGGTGATTTCGGTTGCGCCACAAGGTCACAGTCGACGAGGACGCGAGTGTGCGTGGGCAGAAGGTCGTCGTTAGCCGTCAGTGCGCGCTGGCCCTCGATCGACAGGTAGCGCCTGGCCAGCGCGGGTCGGCGCAGCAATTGGCGAACCAAATCGGGCTCCAGGCTGCCACCGGCCAGCAGCGAGGCCTGCACCGTCAACGCTTCGAGTTGATCGCGTGCGTCGGCGCAGGTGTCGAGATAGATCGAGGTGCCATCGGTCCATGCCGGTTCGCCGGGCGCCGTCGGCCGGACCGCGACCGTGCGCCCAGCCAGCGCGGATGCGAGCAGCGCCAGCGGATGCGGCCCGTCACCGTCGTCGGCTGTGGTCGAACCGTGCACGTCACCTGCCTCGTTGACCAAATATCTGTTCCACCGTAGAGTCCGGCACCACCGGTCGTCAATCGGCGGAGGGCACCGAACGATTCCTCGCGAGCAGACGCTAATTCCGCGCTACCACGGCGTGTCGCGCACACTTTGCGTCTGCTCGCGGGATTAGTCCCAGACCACGTGGAGGTGGGGCGGGGAGCGGAAGTACATGCCGGTCACATACGGCCGCGGCGCATCAGGATCCAACCGCAGACCGGGCAGCTTGTCGAAGAGCGCGTTGAAGATCGTCATGCTCTCCAGCCGTGCCAGGTGCATACCAAGGCAAACGTGGGCGCCATGACCGAAGCCGATGTGCGGCTTGCGTTCCCGAAAGATGTCGAAATCCTCCGGACGCTCCCACCGGCTCTCGTCGTGGTTGGCAGCGCCGAGGTTGACCGACACCGTCGAGCCTTCCGGGATGTGATGCCCGTAGAACTCGACGTCGCAGGTGGTCTCGCGCATGAAGTTCAGCAGCGGAGTCTCCCAGCGGATGCCCTCCTCGATCGCCTGCGGGAGAAGATCTCGGTCGGCGATTACCGCGGCGCCTTGCTCGGGATGCGTCAACAAGCCGAAAGCCAGGCTCGCCGTGGACCGCGAGGTGGTCTCGGCGCCTGCAGGCAACAGGTTGCGCATGAAGCCGTAGATCTGCTCGTCGGACATCCGTACGCCGTCGATCTCGGCCTGGGCCAGCACGCTGACCATGTCGTCGCGGGGTTCGCGGCGACGCTCTGCGAGGATTCCGACGAAGTACTCCTTGAGCTGAGCCGACGCTCGCAGCGCGGTGTCCATGTCGGAGTGGAAGCCGAGCAGATCGATTGCGAGTCGGTGAAATTCGGCGATATCGGTCTCCGGCAGGCCGAGCAACGCGGCAATGATGCGCACCGGGATGGGCATGAACACCTGTTCCACCAGGTCGGCGCGCTTGGCCTCACGTATCCGGTCGACCGTACGAGCCACGAGCGGGCCCACCAGTTCGGATTCCCACCGCCGCATCGACGAGCGGGCGAACGCGAACTCGTGCAGCCGCCGGTACACCTGATGTTCCGGTTCCTGCATCTCCAGAATCGTCGGCCCCTGCAGTGGGCGGACGATCGCCTCGTAACAGCGCGTGCTGAACGTCGTGTTGTCGGTGAAGACGGCCTTCACCGCATCGAACGAGTACGCCGTGAAGATCTGTTGCCCCTCGGCAGGATTCTCCACGATGCCCATCTCGGGCCAGCCAGGGTGCACCGGCGCTTTGGCCCGTAGCTCTTTGAGCATCGGATACGGTGACGCGTCTCCGTCGGCGCCCATTCCCGCGTCGAAGCGGGCCTGCGCCTCCTTGACGCCCTCGGAGAGTTGTTCGGTCATCGCGACTCCTCACCGAACACGTTCATCGGCCATGCATTCTCCCGTACGTTGTTGAACCACAAGCAAACCTAACTTTTGTTCAGACCCTAGCCAGATTCAACCCCGGCCGTCAACGGCCTGAGCAGGCACGCCGTGTACCGGAGCCGCCACCGATTCGATTGACCAAATATCTGTTCCACATTATCGTCGCAGCTGATGGACATCGACCCGCACCCCGTCTACCGGCGCATTCGGCGCGCCGGAGAACGGAGACCGAGCACGTGCTTCTGGTAGCGTTAACCAAACGTTGGGTCGGGCAGTTGGGAAAGCCGAGTCGGGAGTCAGGAGCAGTGGAGGTGTCGTGGGGCGTCCCCGGGTGACGCCGAAACATGTCGGCCACGCGTACGACGACGGCACGCGACGCACCGAAATTCTGCAGACTGCTGCGTTGCTCATCGCCACCTCGGGTCTGCGCACGTCGCTGCAGGAGATCGCCGACGCCGCGGGAATCCTTCCCGGCAGCCTCTATCACCATTTCGAATCCAAGGAAGCCATCCTCGTCGAGCTGCTGCGGCGCTATCACGACGATCTCGACCGCATTGCCGAGCAGGCCCAGGACCAGTTGGACGACCCGTCGTCGCTGTCGGCTTTCGACCGCATCGTGGATCTCGGCTCGGCGATCGCGCAGTGCGCCGTCACCCATCGCGCGGCGCTGCAGATGACGTTCTACGAGGCGCCGACGTCCAACCCCGAGTTGGCCGCCCTCGCCCAGCGCCGCCCGACGGCGATCCTCGAGGCGATGGCGCAGACCCTGCGCGCCGCCCGGTGGAGCGGCTACCTGCGGTCCGACCTCGACCTGACCATCCTCGCGGACCGCATCGTGCAGACCATGCTGCAGGTGGGCCTCGACGTCATCCGGCACACCGCCGGGGCCGACAAGGTCGCCACGTTACTGTGCCGAATCCTGCTCGGCGGGCTGGCCAGCGTGCCGCCCACCGACGACGAACTCGACCGATCCGCGGCCTTCATCGCCGCCGACGAAGTCGTGCGGTCGTGGGCCGACGACAGCGCGGACGCCCGCGACGACAAGGCCGCCCACGTACGCGCCGTCGCGCGAGCCGAGTTCGGCCGCAAGGGTTACGAGGTCACCACCATCCGCGACATCGCGTCGGCGGTCGGCCTCGGCACCGGAACGGTGTACCGGTTGATCGGCTCGAAAGAAGAGCTGCTGGCGTCGATCATGCAGTCGTTCAGCGAGAAGATCGCCGGCGTGGGCTGGACCAACGTGCTGCGCTCGGATGCCTCACCCATCGAAAAGCTCGACGCGCTCAGCTGGATCCACACCAACGCGCTCTACCGATTCGGCGACGAGTTCCGGATACAGCTGGCCTGGATGCGACAGTCGCCGCCCGACACCCCGAATATCGCCTGGCTGTTCACCAAACGTGTTCGGCAGATGAAATCGCTCCTCGCCGAGGGTATTCGGACCGGCGATATCAAGATCGACAGTCCGTCGAACGAGATGCTGGCACGCTGTGTCATCGGCGTGGCATGGATACCGGAGAACATCCTTCACGACATCGGGACCCGCGCCTCGCTGATTCACGTGCGTGACACCATGTTGCGCGGCGTGGCCAACCGCACCGACTAGC